>JAGOJP010000130.1 GCA_017995055.1 Candidatus Omnitrophota bacterium | reverse complement strand
GTACAACACCCGCAAATGGGCGAACTTCTGCCAGTCGTCCCCGGGCATTTTCTCCAGCATGGACCTTTTTCCGTGAACGACTTCATCATGCGAAAAAGCCAGGATAAAATTCTCGCTGAAGGCATACATCATGCTGAACGTCAACTGGTGATGATGGTATTTCCTGAATAACGGGTCCTTGCTGAAATACAGCAAGGTGTCGTGCATCCACCCCATGTTCCATTTCAAACCGAAGCCCAGGCCTCCGACCCAGACCGGGCGGGACACCATCGGCCAGGCCGTGGACTCCTCCGCGATGACCTGTGTGTCCGGATAATGCTTATAGACCTCCACGTTAAGCCGCTTAATAAAATCAATGGCTTCGATGTTCTCCTTCCCGCCGTACTGATTGGGGATCCACGCCCCTTCCGGGCGGGAATAATCCAGATACAGCATGGAAGCCACGGCGTCAACCCGCAGCATATCGGCATGATACCTGTCCAGCCAAAACAGGGCGCTGCTGATCAGGAAACTCCTGGTTTCATTCCGGCCGTAATTAAATATAAAACTCTTCCAGTCCGGGTGAAACCCTTGCCGCGGGTCGGCATGTTCGAAAAGATTCGTGCCATCGAAAAAAGCCAGGCCATGGCCGTCGGACGGGAAATGGGATGGGACCCAGTCCAGGATCACGCCCAAGCCGTTTTGATGCAAACAGTCTATCAAAAACATCAAATCCTGGGGAGGCCCATACCGGCTTGTCGGCGCAAAATACCCGACGGTCTGATACCCCCATGACCCGTAAAAAGGATGCTCCATAAGCGGCAGGAACTCGACGTGCGTGAAATTCATGTCCTTCAAATAACGGACCAACAGTTCAGCTGTTTCCCGATAGCTGAAAAACCGGTTGTTTTCCTGCGGCACGCGCCGCCAGGAACCCAAATGCATTTCGTAAACCGCAATCGGCGCTTTAAGGGCATTAGCCCGTTCCCGGGCTTTCATCCAACCGCCGTCCTGCCATTGATAATCAAGGCCCCAGACGATAGACGCTGTTCTGGGGGGTATCTCGGAATAAAAAGCAAACGGATCGCGCTTTTCCGTCCGGTAATCGTTAAACTTAGAAACGATACAATATTTATATAACGCGCCCTGCCCGACGCCGGGGACAAACCCTTCCCAGATTCCGGAGCTGTCCCAGCGCGGGGCCAAAGGATGGCTGGATTCGTTCCAGCCGTTAAAATCTCCGATCACCGACACCCGTTGGGCGTTCGGCGCCCACACGGAAAAAAGGGTTCCGGCAATCCCGTTATCCAGGTAAAAATGCGCGCCCAGCTTCTCGTAAAGGCGGACGTGGCTGCCCTCCCGAAACAAATAAATATCGTCTTCCGTCAGCCGGCTCAGCCCATGCTTGACGGCGCCGGCCGGCTGAGGCCCGTTCGCGGGAAAATGGTCCATGACAAAATCCCCCGGGGCACGGCACACTCTGCCGGGCCCCCAAGATACAATTAATGCATGCCTCGCCGATTATTCACCCTGTTGTTATTCCTGGCCAGGATATGACGAATCCCCCGTAACGGGATCAGCACCCAATCCGGGCGGTTATTGAGTTCATAGGCAAGCTCATAAATGGCTTTATCCAACAGGAAAACATCCAGTAAAACATCCCGTTCCGTTTTCTTCCGGGGCAAGACCTGCGTCCCCTCCAGCGCTTCGAAATATGACTTAAGGAATATCTGGCTGACATGGGCATACCAGAAATCGGCACACCACTCGAGAAACGCGGGATCGTCCTCCCGGACCCCCTTCCTCAAAAAAAGCGCCCCGTAAGCGGCATAATGAAATGACCGGAGCATGCCGGCCACGTCCCGCAACGCCGAGCGTTTCAGCCGGCGTTCGCTGATCGACCGCAGCGGCTCTCCCTCAAAATCGATGATAACAAAATCCTTGCCCGTAAAGAGCACCTGCCCCAAATGATAATCACCATGAATACGGATTTTTTTTGCGGAAAATTTTGTCTTGAGAATCCGTCTCAAGCGAGAGTAGATCAGATCTTCCTGCTCAATGACCGGGGCCGCCTCCCGCTGGGTTTCGACAGGAAGACGCGCCACCGTCCTCTTTAACAATTTCATGACGCTGCGGGCCTGGCTGCCCATAGACTGGTAAACGGACCGCTGATAAAGCATCGAAAACGATTCCGGCGTAAAGTCCGGGTTGTCCTCCTCCCGGGACAGGGTTTCGTGCATCTCCCCGGTGCACTTCCCCAGACGTTGCACCATCTGAAGATACAACGTATCAATGAACAACGTGCCCTCCGCTTCACCCGGCGAGGAATCATCGGCCTTCAGGCTTTCCTGCACACGCTCAAGATCGGCTTTTTGCGTTAAAGCTTTCTCATAAAAACGCATGACATGATCCCGGGTATACTGCCAGGCATCCCCCTGATGGGGCGTATACGACTGCAGGAGCCCTAAAGTCATGGTTTTCCCCGACGACAGGGTCCGTTCTATCATTCCGGCAAACGTCGGGATGCAGGAAAACCTGCGGGCGGAAAGATACTTGATCATTTCCACCTCCGGATTCATCCCCCCCTCGACTCTTCGAAAGAGCTTTAAATAAAAAGTGTTGCCGTAAATCACCGAAGTATTGCTCTGCTCCGCCTTCAACAACTGCGGGGCCGGGGGATGGGACGGGTCTCCCAGCATTGCGGAGAACGCTCTCCCGGGCAGAAAACGGATTTCATTCTTGTTGAAACGCACCTTTTTTTTCTGCGCGATCAGCTGCAGGAGCCCGGCCTGAAACCGCTTGTCATAGGTGGCATCGCATAAAACGCCGTCCTCTCCCCGAACCGTCAAAGGGATGATGACACCGGCCGGAAAATCCTTCGACAGCGTCTCCCCGGGAGCGGCGCTTAAATACATGACCGGAAGGAAATAAACCGTTTCCTCCCCTGTCACATACTGGATGTGCAAAAAAAGCAACTGGGCGTTCAGCGAAAAATTCACCAGCGGGATGCGCTCCATCACTCTTAAAGACCGGATCTGAAGCGCTTTCCCGCCAAACCACCGGCAGGTGTTCAGATAGGACGGCAGGATTTCGTTTTCAAACCTGCGAAAATTTCCAGGATCAAAAAGTTCTTCCCAGGAAGAGGAAAGCGTCATCTTTTTCTGCTTTTTATGCTTACGGAGCTCCAAGAGATTCTCGGATTTCTTCAACAGCAGCCAGTAATGGTTATGCGGCCCTAACGTTAAAATGTACGGCGCCTCTTGAATAGGCGGAAAGACATTCTGGCTGAAGACCTCTTCCGGCACGCAGCCGCTGAATTCTTTCAAGTCGATTTCCAGCGACTGGGAAAAACGGGACAGATTAATGACGACGAGAATCCTTTCCGAACGGTAATGCCGGATAAACACAAGAACCTTATGGTTATCCGGGTATAAAAGTTTAATCCCCCCCTGGCTAAAGGCCCGGTATTTACGGCGCATGGCAATAACCCGCTTCATCCACCACAACAGGGACGAAAGGTTTTTTTCCTGCGTTTCCACATTGACGGTTTCATAATGATATTCTGAATCGATGATGACAGGCAGGTAAAGCTGTTGGGGATTCGCCTTCGAAAAACCGGCGTTGCGGTCCGGGGTCCACTGCATCGGGGTCCTCACTCCGTCACGGTCGCCGAGATAATGGTTGTCGCCCATCCCGATCTCGTCTCCGTAATAAATGATCGGCGTCCCGGGCAGCGAAAAAAGCAGAATATTCATCAGTTCCACCTTCTTACGGTCGTTCATCAGGAGCGGCACCAGACGGCGGCGGATCCCCAGGTTCAGACGCGAGCGGTCATCCCGGGCAAAGGCCCGGTACATATAATCCCGTTCCTCGTCTGTGACCATTTCCAGAGTAAGCTCGTCGTGATTGCGCAGGAATATCGCCCACTGGCAGTCCCGGGGAATCCTGGGGGTCTGCTCTAAAATATCAATAATAGGAAACCGGTCTTCCATCTGCACCGCCATATACATCCGGGGCATCAGCGGAAAATGAAAGGCCATATGGCACTCGTCACCCTTTCCGAAATAAGCAACCGCATCCTCCGGCCACTGGTTCGCCTCCGCCAAGAGCATCCGGTTCTTATGCCGGCTTTCCACATGCTTGCGCAGCTTCTTCAGGAAGGCGTAGGTTTCCGGAAGGTTCTCGCAGTTGGTCCCTTCCCGCTCAAACAGGTAAGGCACAGCGTCCAGACGGACGCCATCGACACCGAGCGAAAACCAGAAGTCCGCGACGCGCAGGATCTCTTTCTGCACGTTGGGGTTTTCAAAATTCAAGTCCGGCTGATGCGAATAAAACCGGTGCCAGTAATAACTCTGCGCTTCCTCATCCCACGCCCAGTTGGAAGACTCAAAGTCATTAAAAATCACCCGGGCGTCTTTATATTTATCCGGGGAGTCACTCCAGACGTAATAATTACGGTCCCTGGAGCCCGCCGGAGACTTCCGCGCCCGTTTAAACCAGGGGTGCTCCATGGAAGTATGGTTCACGACCAGTTCCGTGATAACCCGCAGGCCCCGCCGGTGCGCCTGCCGGAGGAATTCTTTAAAATCCTTCAGCGTGCCGTACTGAGGATGGATATTGTAATAATCCGCGATATCATACCCGTCATCTTTTAAAGGAGAAGGATAAAACGGCAGCAACCAAATGGCCGTCACCCCGAGATTTTTTAAATAATCCAATTTTGCCGTGAGGCCTTTAAAATCACCCCGGCCGTTACCGTCGCCGTCACAAAACGTCTTGACGTGCAGTTGATAAATAACCGCGTCCTTGTACCATTGCGGATCATTGTCAAGGTACGTTCTTGATAAAGGCATACTCCGTCCTTCCGTGGCGGATTTAAGGAAGATCACATAAAATAATCAAAGTCCTGCTCCCGGTGCAGGTGCGGACGCACACGGATAACGTGCGCGGGGCTGACATGCGGATTCAATTCGATATAATTCGACTCTCCCTGCCAGATATAACGGTCGTTGCTTAACAGGTCATGCGCCAGGTACGGATGGTCCGGCCCGATATTCCAGACCGGCAAAGGAACAGTCACCATCCCGCATTGCGTATGATAGGGGTCGAGGTTCACGATGACAAGAATAATAATACGGCCGTCCCCGGACATTTTATAATACGCCAAAAGCGCGTCGTTTTTGGTTTCACAGAACCGGATATTACGCGTTTCCTGCAGAGCCGGATTTTCCCGCCGGATCTGGTT
>JAGOJP010000129.1 GCA_017995055.1 Candidatus Omnitrophota bacterium | reverse complement strand
CGCCCGAAGGGCATGAACTTTCTGCCGGAGAACCGTGTCTTTCTCCAGCCAGCGGTGTACAACGCGCCTCTGGCTGTCTATCATCAGCGCCGCGAATAATTCCGCCCTGTCTTCCGCCGGGCTCTCCATGGCGTAATACGTCACAAACCCCGGAACCGGGGGAGCAAAATAATTCACCGGATTCGCGCCCGGCTGCAAATTTTTCTGTGTTTGATAAGAAAAGCCCGGCCTGTTTATGTTTTCCCAATCACGAAACCGCCAGGCCAGCCCGTTTTGACTTTCCAACATATGATAAAGCTCATGATGGACATTCAGCCTTTGCTTAATACCATGGCCCCGGTTTCTCAAAAAATCGATCACAATGATACGCGTATTACGCTGATAAAGCCCTTCCAAGGGCCGGGAATCATAAAACTGCCTTTTCACCAGGGCAATCCCGTCTAATCCGGTTTTCTGATAAAAACATTCCGGGTATTTCCGCAGTTCCTCGCGCAACATCATAAGATAGTTTGCCAAAATTTTGTAATCTTGCGGACGGGGAACGGAAAATATTATGGCGGGATTCATCCCTTCCGGCAATTGGCGGTAAATGATCTTAACGCCAAACTCCTCTTCAATCCGGCGGACCAGGTGTTCAACAGAAGGAGTTTCCTCCGCCGCTGGGAGGGCCGGCGGCCCAGGCCAGTAGAAAATGCAACTCAAGACCATAATCCAAACGAGGCGCTTCATTTCGGCTCTTTTAACAGCAGTTCGCGATAGAGCTGAGGGCGTTTTAACCGGTACATCAGATATGCGAACACAGTAACCGGGACAATAGAAATCAGCCCCCACTCCAGAATAGAAAAGAAAGCATAAACCAATAATCCGGTTATCATAAACAAGGACAGCCGGTACGCCCAGACCCGTTTCCATTTCAGATACACGGAACACACGACAAGGGCAAAAGAAATAAATGAAATAAGAAAAACCGTATAATTATCCGGCTGGACAAGGACAATGTTGTAACCCGGTTTGGTATTCAGATACTGCAAGACCGGAATGGAGAAAAAAAAGATCGACAGAATCACGTAATATCCCAGCAGGCCGACGATCTGAATTTCTTTGGCGATCAATTTAAGCTCACTGTGTCCTTTCCCCCGTAATTGATCCCGCCTTTTCATCACCAGATGAAAGACCAGGAAAAACGGCACGATATTGATCAAAACCATCCGGCCCAGCAATTGCAGATAAACCCAATCCATAGTCACCGCCTTGTAATCCACTCCCCTAAAATATTTTCTTTCCCCCTTTTTGACCAGGGCAAGGAACAAAGCCGGAGGGAAAACACAGGGTGCTTTCCGCCCGCCTCTCTCATGCCCCGGGCAAAAGAAAAAGCCTTTTAACGCGGGAACCTATATCCGATGGCGCCACCGGCTTCGCAATGAACTCCACCAAATGAAACGCCGCAAATGTCTCCTTTTGAAGAGGCCGGTCCGACAAGAAAAAAACCGGGATTTTTCTGCCGATCGGGCTCCGGCGCAGCGCCTCAAGAAAACTCAGCCCTTCCGACGACAAAGCCGGGCCGTCTATAAAAATCAGGCTGGGAACAAGTTTCCGGACCAACCCCAGCCCTTCTTCCTCATCCTCGGTTATAAAAGGACGAAACCCCAGGTATTTCAGTTCTGCGCATAACCGCTCCCCCCAGTCATCCCGGCGCAACAGGCACAGCACCGTTCGCGCCAGCCTCTTTTTCATCCGGCGCTCCATGTCCTCCACCAGGTCAGCCGCCGTGGGCCGGTCCACGCCCAACTCCAGGAGTTTATCGATGATATCCGCTTTATACAGGCCGGCGAGAACCTGCCGGGCGACAAAATCATAAAGGCGCCGGAGGTCCCGTTCTTTTTCCAGGCGTTCCTTATCGTTCATCCCCGTCCTTTTTGTCCGGACCTTGTCCGGCCTCCGACAAAATAATATCCGCCAATTGTTGGGCGATCAGCCGATTCCCTTTCGGCGTGCAATGCCCGAAATTTCCGGCAAAAGAATCCGAGAAATACTCATTATAATCCCCGGCACGCAAAGCCTCCACAAAACCTTTTTTGTTCTCCACAAAAAGGATATCCGTCTGCCCCGAAAAAATATCTTTCAAAGGCCCGATATTCCGAAGAGGGTACTGCATGCAAATCAACCGGGTGCCGCGGTTTAATATCAAAGACGCGATCTTCCGGTAATTATCAACAGTTTCGGGTAAATATTTTTCCTGCTTTTCCCGGACCGTGTTGCCCTGTTGAAATATCATGCGCGCCTTTTCCTCTTCCCCCATCAGGGTATAAAGCTGCGCCAGGAGTTCATAAAAGAAAAAATCCTCCGGATATTCTTTGATGGTCTCCTTCAGCACGATTTCCGCTTCTGGATAAAACCCGTGTTCCATCAGCCACTGCCCGATGATGCCATCGAGCTTAAAAAAACTGGAATTTTTTAAAAATACTTTCCAGTAAAGGGTCTTGGCCACATCACTGCGTCCGAACGCTTCATAGCATTTCGCCAGTTCCATCATCGCCAGCACGGGATCCGTTCTGAGCAGCACGGCCCGGTGCAGCAAGGGAAGGGCTGTCCCGCACCGATCCTGTTCGGAATAACAACGGGCCAGTTCCACCAACGCCCAGTAATTATCGTGATTCAGCTGAACCGCCGCTTGAAGCTGTTCCTCGGCGTCCATGTAATTCTGACGCATGCGATGGTACCACCCCAGATACACGCGCAAATAACTTTCATTCCTCTTCAACCGGATTATCCGCCCTAAAATTTCAAAACGCTCTTCCGGCGAGGAGACGCGCGGCAGCTGCGCTACGGCAGCAGCTCTCCAGGCCTTGATTTTCCGGATACGCTCCCGCACGAGTTCCGAGGTGCGGACATCCGTGACAGGGTTCTCCTCCCCGGCCTCTTTCTCCCCTCCTTCGGGAAGCTGAAACACAGGATCTCCCCCGCGCCATTCCCGAAGCTTGGCGCTTACGTGAAGCCTGATGTAATGCCCCAGTTTATAAAGGCGCCAGCGCTTTAAAACCGCCCCTATCCCTGTTTCCTCTTTTTTTTCTTTCAACGTCACGGAGTCGTTAATCCCTATCATGGCGATAACGGCCTGGGGACGGTACGTCTCAAGATATCCCGGCAGCTGCCGCAGGATATCAGCGGATGTTTTGGAAACCAGCCCTTTATTGATAATCTGAAAAGATAAGTCCGGACGCCTTTGCTTCAAAATCTGCCCGAGCTGCGACGGATAGGAATTCTCTCCGCCCAAGGCGGTTGTCGACTCCCCGATGCAGAGAATCCGGTATTCCTTGCCTTGAAACGTGACCCGGTTCGAAGCCTCTTGTAAAAAGGAAAAGACAAGCCCCCCGCCCCGCAAGACCCCTTCCACGAGAAGCAGCGACAAAACAACGCCGCCGGCTATCAGCCCTATTTTCTGATAAAACGGCGTGGCCTGTCTTTCAGGAACATGATTCCTCTTCCCCATGACAAATTCCTATCCCATCCGCCATTGCCGGATTTGCCGTTCTTCCAGCCGGACGGGCATCACGGAAGACCAATCGGCCGGACGGTCCAGGCGGGCATAATCAACCGGTTGCAAAGCGGCCTCTTTATATTTGGAGTAATACTGGACAAGCCCCGCCGCCAAAGAAAGGATATCCGGAGACGGGGACACCCCTTTCAAAATAAGAAGAGGCCCCGGCCTGTCCTCGGATAATGTCATCATCAGATCATCGGGATGCGCTGATTTCATAAGCTGGTCATTCTCATGTTCATCCCGGCCCAAAACCGCCACAAAATCCGGAGACACACGGAAATACCTCCCCCATCTTAAAATGGCGGTTTCCCGGTAATCCCTAAAACCAAACTGCAAAAAATCCTTCATCTTACGGCCGAAAGGAACTTCCGTCAGCAGGCACCCGCCGCCCGGAGGGGAAAAAGCGGTTATCCCCCATTGTTTGGCCAAAAAAAACTGCTCCCTCCGGCCCCGCCCGGAAAGGCCCAAAAGCCGGCTACGGTCAATGCGCCCTTCCTCTTCCGGTATCGTGGGCGCTAATAACCGGGCCGACAGCGGCCTTAACAACCGGCCCTCAAGGCCAGCGGCTTTTTCCAGGACCCGCAGACACTCCCGTCTCTGCGACATGGCTCGCTGCCCCACGACCTCGCCGGTGAAAAGGAGTTCGGCCCCGGTATCCCGCATATATTGAGCCGCCTTTTTCATCATAAATAAATGACAGTCCATGCAGGGGTTAAACGCCACCCCGTATCCGTAACAGGGGGCTTTTAACATCTCAATATAATCGGCCTCCAGGGCGAAAACTTCTAAAGGAATCCCCAACTGCCGGGCTAAAGCCGAGACCTGGAGGGGCTCCCGATCATCCCACGGCAGAACAAACGTCACGCCAATGACATCAACCCCAAGATCCGTCATGATTTTAACCGCCAGCGCGCTGTCCAACCCGCCGGACATCAGTCCGACCGCTTTGACACCCCCTGGCCGCGGCTGACCAGGACACACGTCTTTGCCCACCCCTCTTCTCCTCTCCGCATGGCACCACGGCGAGTCAACACCGTTGTCCCGCGGCCTGATTCCGAAACGCCTCCGGTTTTCATGCGGTATTAAAAAAATTCCAGATTATGCTCACAGATTTCCAAAGGATGATAACTGTCCATCAGGTTCAGGATCGCCTGCAGTGTGCTTTCAATATGCGCCCGTTCGTTTCCGATCATGACAAAACCGATCTGCGCCACCTGCCATTTATCCTGTCCGGCCAGTTCGGCGACCGAAACATTGAATGAAGACCGCACCCGGTCTTTCAGCCGCCGTAAAACCGCTCTTTTATCTTTTAAAGACCGGGCCTCCCCGATAAAAACACGAACTGACAACAATCCGATATGCCCTGCCCCTTCTTCCATCCGGACTCCATTCATTCCCGGGGACACCCGGAGGCCGGATACAACAGCCGCCCGGGCTGTCTCATAAAAAAGATCCTTTTATTATACTCTGACAATTCTTTTTATCAACAAACCCGGATTGTGACCGGCTCCGCGCAAAAGATCAGCCTACCCGGATCAATTTTGACATAAAAAACCCTTCCATTTTTGACGTTGGGAGGACCCGGCAGCAACGCGCAACACGGGGGTCAAATTCCCGGCCCTCCCAACGCGTCAAGGCCGGGGTCGTCTCAAGGCCCGGGACATCCAAGGGAACGATATCCCACGTTCCCTTGTCCTTCCGCAACAGCCAGT
>JAGOJP010000128.1 GCA_017995055.1 Candidatus Omnitrophota bacterium | reverse complement strand
TATACAAAGAAGGGGGAAGAAATCATGCAAAATATTATATTGTTTTTTGAAGAGGGAAGCAACGGAATGCCGGCGAAGATTTTGGGCCTGATTGGGCGAGGGAGAGAAGGTGTGGCCTCTGTTAAAATCCCGGAGACGGTATAGGATAAAAAAGATCCCGGTATTTTAAAGACCTCTTGGTGCAAAAAGTTTCTTGCTGTGTTAAAATGATCTAAATTGCTATAAACTTAATGAAGGAGAGCGTGGTGAAGATTGAACAGGATTTTTGGAACCCGTCCTCAGGATGGCAGTCCCGGTCTGATAAAGTATTGTCGGATAAAGCCCAGTTGGTTTTTTTGTTCGGGGAACGGCCGTTTCTGAAAGATCCGAAGGTGATTCAGGATGTCCGGAAATTGTATCCCCGCGCCCATCTTTTGGGGTGTTCAACGGCCGGACAAATCATGGGAACCCAGGTTTACGACGACGCGCTTATTTTGACTGCCGTTTTTTTTGAAAGAACGGCTCTGCAGGTTGAGAAAATCAATATGCCCCCCGGCGGGAGCCGCCTGGTCGGGGAACAGCTGGCCGGCAGGTTTCAGAAAGACCGGTTAAAGCATGTTTTCCTTTTGTCCGAAGGGCTTCATGTGAATGGGACCGAACTGGCCAAGGCCTTTTCCAACGTCCTCCCGGCGCCGGTTGTGGTGACAGGAGGCTTGGCCGGAGACCAGGATTTGTTTGAAGAAACGCTTATTTTACTTGATGGATATGCGGAAAAAGATCTGGTTGCGGCTGTGGGTTTTTATGGAGACGACCTCAAGGTTGGCTATGGGTCTATGGGGGGCTGGAACAGTTTTGGCCCGGAACGGCTTGTGACGAGTTCCCAGGGGAATGTCCTTTACGAATTGGATGGGTGTTCCGCCTTGGAGTTGTATAAGAGATATTTGGGCCCGCATGCACAGGGGCTCCCCGCCACAGGACTGTTATTCCCTTTGAGCGTCAGGATTGAAAATAATGAGCAGCGCCTGGTCCGCACGATTTTATCCGTGGATGAACAAAACGGCAGCATGACCTTTGCCGGAGATATCCCGCAGGGGAGCTACGCTCAGCTTATGAAAGCGAATCTGGAAAGCCTGGTTGACGGCGCATCCGGGGCGGCGGAAATGTGCGTTGAAACGTCTTCTTTGCCCCGGGTGGAACTGGCCATTCTGATCAGCTGTGTGGGCCGGAAGCTTGTTTTGAAACAACGGGTTGAAGAAGAGATCGAGGCGGTCCGGGAAAAACTCGGCCCCCAGGCGTTTTTAACCGGTTTTTATTCATACGGGGAGATTTGCCCTTGGGGCTCGGCTGAGAAAGGTTGCGAATTGCACAATCAAACGATGACGATCACAACGTTTTATGAGGATGTCCGTTAAGGAGAGGGAAGGGATGAATAAACTGCTTGCACGGCAGCTTAAAAAATACATGGGCCCCGGCTATAAGATCCCATCGGAATGGGCGGGTTTTATAAAGGCCGTGGAGGACGCTTATGAAGGGTTCGAAGCGGACCGTAAATTGACGGAAAGGGCTTTTGAACTCAGCTCGCAGGAAATCTCGGAAATTAACAGCCGTCTCCGGGCGGAGATCGAGGAAAGAAAACGGGTTGAAAAGGTCATCACGGTGGAGAAGGAACGGCTTTCTGTCACCCTGCGTTCTATCGGCGATGGTGTTATCACCATCGACCGGCATCAACGGGTTACCCTGATTAACAATGTCGCGGAAAATCTCACCGGCTGGCCACAGGAGGACGCGGTGGGGAAGACCTTCGACGAGATTTTTGTATTGTTGGACCCTAAGACCAGACAGCGGAAGACAGGCTTGATGAATAGTGTGTTGAGCCATGGGGGACTGGTTGAGATTTCCCTGGGGTTGCTCTCCTCCCGGGACGGGAAAGAGTTTTTTATTACGGACAGTATCGCGGCGATCCGGGATTTTGACAGCAACATCATCGGCGCGGTTTTAGTGTTCCGGGATATCACTGAAAAGCGGAAAATGGAGGACGAAATTTTTAAAAAGAGGAAACTCGAGTCTCTGGGGACCCTGGCGGGCGGGATTGCGCATGATTTTAACAATATCCTGACGGCTGTCTTGGGGAATCTGACACTCCTGAAAATGGCCTTGGTTTCCCCGGATGAAATCCATACCCTGCTGGGGGAAATCGAAACGCAGGCTTTACGTGCCCAGGGGTTGACAGAGCAGCTTTTAACTTTTTCCAAAGGGGGGACTCCGGTTAAGAAACTGGCGTCGGTCGGCGAACTGATCAGAGAGTCCGCCACGTTTGTTTTACATGGCTCGAATGTGCTTGCGACGTTTGTTTTGCCGGACGACCTCTGGTCGGTAGAAGTTGACAAGGGACAATTTAACCAGGTGATTCAGAATATTGTGCTCAACGCCAAACAGGCCATGCCCCAGGGCGGGCTCCTGACGATTGAGGCGAAGAATCTGATTATCGACCGGAGAGAAGCGTTGCCGTTGGAGAAGGGGCAATATATCCGTATATCCTTTGCGGACACAGGAGAAGGGATACCGGAAGAACTCCTTTCAAAAATTTTTGATCCGTATTTCACGACGAAGGAATCCGGGAACGGACTGGGGTTGGCTACGGTTTTTTCAATCATAGAACGTCACGACGGTTATATCACTGTGGATTCATCCGTCGGTAAAGGCACGATATTTTATCTCTATATCCCCGCGGCCGGTTTTTCTCCTCCTGAGCCATCCCAGGCGGAAGTTTTGCTCTATACGCACTCCGGGAGAATTTTGCTTATGGATGACGAAGAGTCTTTGAGGGCGGTCCTGGGAAGGATTCTGAAAAATATCGGATATGAAGTTGAATTGGTCTGTAATGGGGAAGAGGCGCTTCGTCGATACCAAGAGGCCAGGAATCAGAAGGCGGATTTTGACGTCGTTATTCTTGATTTGACAATCCGGGGCGGGATGGGAGGCAAAGATACCCTGCAGACCTTGCTGAAACTCGATCCCCAAGTCAAAGCCGTGGCTTTCAGCGGTTATTCGAATGACCCGGTCATGGCGCGTTATCAAGAATACGGGTTTAAGGGGGTCCTGGTGAAACCGTTTAAGTACGACGAACTTTGCGCGCTTCTTAAAAGCCTTATTAAAAAATAGTGGTTTTATTCGTCTGGAATTCTGGAATAAATGAATGCCTTCCTTTTTCTCCATTATCCCTTTCCTGAAATTCAGGGCGCCGGAATTGCGTTCCTCGTTTTTGTTTTTTAGCGGCGGGGACATGAATACTCAACCGTTGCAGAGGGGTTCCCAAGATCCTATAACAAAGCGCCGTTGGGCGCTGGTGTTAATGATGGCCGGGGTCGGCCTGCGGTTGGCGTATTTTTTTCAGAATCCTCCCTTGTGGCTTGATGAAATTAATGTGACCCTCCCGGCGTTGCATGTGCCGTTCCGCGCTTTTTTAAGCGGTGGTTTTGCTCACTCGACGGTGCCCATTAAGCCGGCATTATTTAATATCATCCTTAAAGCCTCACTGACTTTTTTCGGCAACGCTGAATGGAGCGCGCGCTTATGGCCGCTTGCGGCGGGGTGCGTTTCTGTCCCGCTGTTTTACGCCGTCGCTTCCCGCTATTTGAACCGGGCCGGGGCGCTTCTCGCTTTAAATTTTTTCGTGTTTTCTCCGTCTTTAATTCTTTTTTCCGCGGAAGTCAATACGTATGCCAGTGATATCCTAACCGCTTTGATGATCTATGGGATTTTTGCTTTTCTGGATGATCACGGCTACCGGAAAGATCCGATTTATCTATTCGGCTGGGTAGGGATGCTAGCGCCCTGGTTGTCGTATTCAGCGCTTTTTATCTGGATTCCGGCGGCGATCCTGGCCGGCTTCCGGTTATTTATAAAAAAAGACCGGGCGGGATTGTTCAGATTTTGGGTTATGGCTCTCTGGTGGCTCGGCAGTGTTTTGCGGCTTGTGCAATATTATGTCATTCCTACTTTGGGTTCTCAATCCTTTACGGGTGATAGGATTATGCATTTCCCGCACGTTCACGGGATTCCGGGGTTGATAGAGTTGGCCGGTTCCCTGGGACAGGTTTTCTTCTCGCAGACTTTAAGGATGATGCCCGGGCCTTGGCTCGCCGTGTTCGCTCTGTGGGGAGGGCTTTACGTTTATCAAAAGCACGCATCAAAAGGGTTGCTTTTGATATTGCCGTTTTTGTTGTTTATGGCCGCTGTCGGTTTGCGGATGTATCCGTCCTTCCCGCGGTCGTTGCTTTTCCTCGCTCCGGCTTTGTATATGATGCTGGCGGCGGGAATTATGGCGGCAGCGGAAAAAATCAGGGAAAGAAAGGCGCTGGCGGCCGTGCTCTTGACGATGCTGGTTGTGGCGTATCCCTTATGGCAATCGTTGAGCCTGCTCTCCCGTCCTGCTGTCAAGGAAGATAATCGTGGGGCGGTAAGAACCCTGCTGTCTTTGTATGAGCCGGGGGATCAAATTGTCCTTTCCGAATATGGTTTGCAGATATACATGTATTATTTGAAATATTTTGTGGGCTCGGCAGGAGCCGCAGCGGAAGAGCCAACCCATAATCCTGGTATTTTACGTCAGACACCTGTGTGGCGGTTGGGCCAGGATGTGCGAAGGGACAACGAGTCGGCGTATGTCCCTGTGTCTTTCTATGCGGCTCATGAATGCTTTTTGTTTGAGCGTGTGGACGAAAGCGGCGGTTTGTTGCGTTTTATGGGGCCGTTGTTTCTCAACCCCGATAAAAGGACATGGCTGGTTTTCCTCCATTATAGTAAAGAGGTGGAGGCCTTTGCAACGGCATCTTTCTCCGCTTATGGCCGGTTGACACCCCGATATAAGGGGAGGAATGCGGTTGTCTACGAATTTAACCCAGGGTTTTAAATGGTCCTGCTGTTTGGTAACGTATGTCCCATTTTAAAATAAATTGCTTCCGGAATTGAAATTTATAGTTTAAACTACTTCTATAATTCAAACTCATTAAAGAAAAATTTCTTGTATAATTATGAAAATATTTTCTAAAATGCCCAAAATTCATGTTAATAAAAACAGGTTTTTCCAAGCCTTGCTGCCCCTGATGATTGCAGGGTGTATTCAGTCGTATGCCTTGGCCTCGATGCTGTACCAGGATTTTGAGCCAGCCAACGGGACTCCTCCCAAAGCTTCTTCTGATACCGATATCCCGGAATACGGCTGGGCTTTTGGGGAGGCGTCTGCGGCCTTGACCCGGGAGGGGCACCCGGTTCATTCCGGTCAGTATTCCTGGCGGGTCGCCATCCCCGATGCAGAAGCCCTGCAATCAGGGACCGGCGTGGCGTCCATGACGCAGACGTATAATATGAATTTTATCCCGGCTT
>JAGOJP010000127.1 GCA_017995055.1 Candidatus Omnitrophota bacterium | reverse complement strand
GCTCAGTCCTGGTGCCGCGTTTGTTGTCTGAAGGGCATGAGGTGGTGGTCCTGGACAATTTTATGTATAACCAGACGCCGTTGTTGGATTGCTGTTGCGACCCCCGGCTCTCGGTTGTGCGGGGCGCCGCCCGGGATAAGGCCCTCGTGGAACGCCTGATGAAATCCGCGGACGCAGTTTTCCCTTTGGCCTGTCTGACGGGGGCGCCGTTATGTAAAAAAGACCCCTGGGCGGCGCAGACGGTGTTGGTGGACGCGGTGCGTATGGTTTTGGATGTGAGCAGCCGGGACCAGATGATCATTCTTCCGACCACAAACAGCGGATACGGGGTGGGGCAGACAGATTGTTTCTGCACGGAAGAAACACCGTTGAACCCGATTTCTTTATATGGCCGGCTTAAAGTTCAGGCGGAAGATGCTGTGCTGTCGTCTGGGAAGGGCATCACGTTGCGGCTGGCAACGGCTTTTGGGATCAGCCCCCGCATGCGCCTGGATCTTTTGGTGAATGATTTTACATACCGGGCGGTCAATGACCGGTTTATTATTCTGTTTGAGGCGCACTTCAAACGGAATTTTATCCATGTCCGGGATGTGGCCAAGGCGTTTCTTCATGGTTTAAAAAATTATGAGTCCATGAAGGGCGAGCCCTATAACGTCGGGTTAAGCGACGCGAATCTGACCAAGAAAGAACTATGTGATGAAATCCGCAAACAGGTCCCGGAGTTTTATGTCCTGGAGTCTGCCATCGGGGAAGATCCGGATAAACGGGATTATGTGGTCTCCAACGCGAAGATCGAGAAAACCGGCTATTCTCCCGACATTTCCCTGCAGGCCGGTATCGGGGAGTTGATTAAGGGATACCAGATTATTAAGAGAAACCAGTTTGCCAACATTTGACCGCCGGCGGGTTTGGAAGGCCTTGTGCCTTTTGTGCCGAGGAGAAAACTGGAGACCGGTGACAGGGGCAGTCTTGACCGTCTCGCGGATTCAACATATAATGACCATGCGGTTTGTTCTCCTTCGCAGAAGACCACGGACAGGCCCCGGGATACAGGCGGGAGGTTAACTCGGCCTTCTGGTTCGGGATGTTCGCACGCGTGTTAAGACGCGGGATCCTTCTGGGAAGTGAATTGTTAATCGGGACCACGCCCCGGGGCGGGGGCTCCATTAAAGAATCGGGGAGCGTATATGACGGATATCGTATTGATCAAAGCGAATAATCAGAAAAAGGCGTATCAGGACCTCAGCCGGGATTTCACGGGCTTAGAACCGCCGTTGTGGATTATTTTGACTGCGGCCTTCCTCCGGGAACAGGGGTTTCAGGTGCAGGTGATTGATGCCGAGGTGGAAAATTTTGACGCCCGGGAAACCGTCCGGCGGGCGCTGGCGTATGAGCCTCTTTTAGTGGCGGTGGTCGTGTCCGGAACCAATCCGTCCGCTTCGACCATCAATATGCCCGGCGCTGGAGAATGTCTAAAAGAGGTGAAGCGTGTCCAGCCCGGGTGTCTCACGGCGATTTCAGGGCTTCATCCCTCCTCATTACCGGCGCAAACGATGCAGGAAGAGAGTGTGGATTTTTTATGCGAAGGGGAAGGCTTCTCCACGTATGCGGAATTGCTGAATTTGTTAAAGTCGGGGAGGGCCGCCGGGGATGATTTTGCTGTCGACGGGTTATGGTATAGAAACGGCGAACAGATTGTTTCCAACCCTCGGGCGGCGAACATCCCGGATTTGGGGCTGCTTCCGATGCCGGCTTGGGATCTTTTGCCGATGCAGAAATACCGTGCGCATAACTGGCACGCGTTTGATGATGTGGGGAAACGCCACCCGTACGCGGTCATCTATACCAGCTTGGGGTGCCCGTTTCATTGCAGTTTTTGTTGCATTAACAGCATCTTCGGCGGCCCCGGGATCCGGTATCGTCCGCCGGAGAAGGTCGTGGAAGAAGTGGATTTCCTGGTCAGGCATTACGGGGTCAGGCATATTAAAATTTTGGATGAAATGTTTGCCTTGAAAGCCAGCCATGTCGAGGAGTTGTGTGACCGGCTGATCGCCCTGGGGCATGATTTGAACTTCTGGGTCTATGGCCGGATCGACACGGTGAAGGAGCCCATGTTTAAAAAGATGAAGCAGGCGGGCATCCATTGGATCGCGTACGGGATCGAGTCGGGGAGCGTAAAAGTCCGGGAAGGGGTTTCAAAAGGGCGGTTTGGCCAGGAGCAGATTAAGAAGGTCATCGATATGACCCATGCCGAGGGGATCCATATCGTCGGGAATTTTATTTTCGGCCTGCCGGAGGATGACCTCGACACGATGCAGGAAACGCTGGCCCTGGCCAAAGAACTGAACTGCGAATACGGCAATTTTTATTGCGCCATGGCGTACCCGGGTTCCCATCTTTATGATGAAGCCATCGCCCAGGGGATGCCGTTGCCGGAGACATGGGCTGGATACGCGCAGTTCAGCGAGGAGACTCTGCCCCTTCCGACGAAGTACCTTTCCAGCGGGGAGGTCCTGCGTTTCCGGGACAAGGCGTTCCAGGAATATCACACCAGCGAGAGGTATTTAAGCATGATAGAACAAAAATTCGGGATGAAAACAAAACAACATATTCAGGATATGTGCGCCATGAAGTTGAAACGCAAACATTATCATGATACCGAAGGCATCCATTTCCATCGGGAAATAGATTAATGTCATCCAGAACACGAAAGGTCCGTTATGATTATCAGCCGCACGCCGTTTCGCATATCATTTTTTGGAGGAGGGACGGATTATCCAGCCTGGTATGAAAAGCACAAAGGGGCCGTATTGGCCACGACGATTGACAAGTATTGTTATATTACCACCCGCTATCTGCCGCCCTTCTTCAGCCACAAGTCCCGTATCGTTTACACGAAAACCGAACTGGTGAAGAAGATTTCCGAGATAGACCACCCGGCGGTACGGGAAGTTTTAAAATTTTTAAAGATCCGTCAGGGGATAGAAATTCATCATGACGGCGACCTCCCGGCCCGCACCGGGCTGGGATCCAGTTCTTCATTTACGGTGGGGCTTTTAAACAGCCTTTACGCCCTCAAGGGGATTATGCCGACCAAAGAGCGCCTCGCCAAGGAAGCCATTTATGTCGAGCAGGAGATGTGCCGGGACAACGTCGGGTGCCAGGATCAGGTGTTGGCGGCGTACGGTGGGTTCAATTTTATCGAGTTCGGGGGGGTGAATGATTTTCAAGTCCGGCGCGTGACCTTCCGCAATGACAAGGTGAAAACGCTAGAGAATTATCTGATGCTTTTTTTTACGGGGTTTTCCCGGACGGCCTCTGAGATTGCTGCGCATCAGATCAGGAACATCCCCCAAAAAACGTCCGAACACAAGGCCTTGCATCAGATGGCTTATCAGGCGGTCGATATCCTCAGCGCGAACGACATGCTGGCGTTTGGCAAACTTCTGGATGAGGCCTGGAAAATAAAACGGAGCCTTTCGGACAAAATTTCTACCCCTTTTGTGGATGATATGTACGCGGCAGCCCGAAAGGCGGGAGCCGTCGGCGGTAAGCTGCTCGGCGCGGGCGGGGGAGGTTTTCTTCTTTTGTGCGTCCCTCCGGCACGACAGAAAAACGTCCGGGAAAGACTTAAGAAATCCCTGCTGATTCCGTTCCGGTTCGAAGATTTAGGTTCACAAATTATTTTTTACCAGCCTAATAGCGGGAAAGTGTAACACCTACGGATGGGGGGAGAGGTGAAGCAGGCGGGCACGATAGACGCGGTGGTTTTAGCCGGAGGCCTGGGGACCCGGCTTCGCTCCGAGATCGGGCTCACCCAGAAAACAATGGCGGCCATCGGGGATCGGCCGTTTTTGTTTTTGATACTGGCCCTGCTTCGCCGTCAGGGGTTCCGCAGGATTATCCTGTGTACAGGATACCAGGCCCAGGCGGTGGAAGAATATTTCAGCCGAGAGTCCCTCGGGGTGGATATTGTATTCTCAAGAGAGGAGACGCCCCTGGGAACAGGCGGTGCCTTTAAAAAAGCGGCGGGCCTGATCCAAAGTGATCCGTTTCTGCTGCTGAACGGGGATTCGTTGTGTGATATGGATTTTGGAGCTCTCTTGGATTTTCACGTCCGGAAAGAGGCCCTGGCGACGCTGACGTTGTCTGCGGTTCCGCCGCGTGAGGATGCGGGGTCTGTCGTCGTCAATCCTTTGGGAATTATTATGGATTTCCGGGAAAAATTTTCAGGAGATGTCCGGCTCCCCGAGGGGCACCGGGTTTACGTGAATGCCGGCGTTTATTGCTTGAACAGGAAAGTTTTTTCCTTGTTGCCACCTCAAGAAAAATTTTCTTTGGAAAAGGATTTATTCCCGGCCTTATTAACGGCGCCGCTTTGGGGCTTTATCATTCAAACGGGTTTTATGGACATCGGGACTCCTCAGCGCTATGCGGAGGCCCGGAAGTATTTTAAATCTTTTTAAATCACCTGGGAGAATTCGGAATTCTCAGCGGGGATGTCAACGGGCGTCCTTTTCAGGGAAAGAGAGGAAAGATCGTGGCCGCGCATAAAGAACAGAGCATGGAAGTTAAGACGCAGTACCGGGTGCCGTTTGGCACCGTTTCCATAACCGAGGAAGCCCGGGGGCTTATTGATAAGGCTTTGGAAACGCGGTTTGTGACCCGCGGGAAATATGTCGCGGAGTTTGAGGAACTGTTTGCCAGACTTTTTCAACGGAAACATGCCATTGCGGTTTCCAGCGGCACGGATGCTGACGCCTTGTCTCTCGCGGTGCTATATGATTACGGGGCCGAACGAGGGGACGAAATTATTGTTCCGGCTTTGTCTTTTGTCGCCACCGGGAACGCTGTTTTTCAGGCGGGCTTCAAGCCGGTTTTTGTGGATGTTAAACGGGAAACCCTGAATATCGACGTAGATAAGATGGAAGCGGCCATAACCAGCCGCACGCGCGCGATTATGCCGGTGCATTTAATGGGGAAGCCAGCTGACATGGACCGGGTGATGGCTCTCGCGAAAAAGCATAAGCTGTATGTCATTGAAGACGCGGCCGAGGCCCATGGCGCGGAATACAAGGACCGGCTTGTCGGAACGATCGGACATCTGGCGGCTTTTAGCCTGTACGCGGCCCATATCGTGACCTCGATTGAGGGCGGGATGGTGATTACGGATGATGAGCAGATGGCCGAGGCGGTCCGCTCGTTGAGGAATCACGGCATTGTCAATAAGTTTGAATTCCGGCGCATTGGATTTTCGGCCAAAATGAATGAAATAGAAGCCGCGGTCGGGATCGGGTATATCCGAATTTTTGAGGATATCCTCGGCGCGCGGCGGCGTAATCTCCTGTATTTGATCGAACGGTTCCAGAAATTCGACGACTAT
>JAGOJP010000126.1 GCA_017995055.1 Candidatus Omnitrophota bacterium | reverse complement strand
GGATACGAACCCCGTCGGAATTCAGGTTTAACCGGTCAAAATGAATCCCCGAGGGATCCATCACTACGGACAGAAAAAGCGTGTCAAACCGCAAATGTTTCATGGCATTAAATCCGAACGCGGTGGAAAACCACTCCAGGAATCTCACCCGGCTCAAGACACCATCGGTGACAAGCATCTTTCCCTTCATGCTGAACTGAGGGCCTAACCGGCTAAAATAGCGGCCCGACACCTGCCCGGATAAGGGAGAAAGGGCCGGCCAATCCTGCCGCCAATCCTCCAAGCGCAAATTCTGAAAATCCCAAGATAAAAAAGACCGGACATCCCCGTCCGATCCTTTTTTAAACCACATCCGGCTGGAGATATCCCCTGAATACATCCGCCCTGTTAAAGATAAACAGCCGATCCCGTTTAACTGCGAATTCCAAAACATGTCCAGGCCGGTTAAATGGATTATCCCGGACGGACACATGACCGTCAATTCCTCTACCGCCAAACCCGGACGATGAAGGGGATCCTGGACATGCAGGCCGGACAGCCGCAACTCAACCTTAGTGTCTCCGGGGAGAGGCCAGGAAGACCGGGCCAGCAAAGTGACCGTGCCGGATGAAATCCAGTGACAACGCTTCATGTGACTCCGGATATCCGCCTGGATACTATGACAGCCAGGGAGGACTTTCTCCAGTTTAGGCGATAGGGCCTGGAATAAAAAATGAGTCGAGAGCTCTCCCCGTGTTCCGATGCGGCCACTGATCCGCACCGGAATACTGTTCATATCAAAACGGATACCGTCCACAAGAATCTCATCCGGAGTAACCTTGACCCGGCCGTGCATATCAAGAATAACCAAATCAGGATCCAGCCGGCCGGCCGGGATAAGCCCCTGCCCCAACGGGCCTTCTTTAGGATCCCGGCGGCGGGTATCCCAAAGGGCATACCCGGATAACTCCGCCGTATGCCCATCCCATAGGCCCCGCCAATTCCCTTCTCCCTGCGGGTGTTTGATGATCAAATCTTTAATACGGCTTTTACCCGCTCCTAAATCCATGGCTAACTGAAACGTCAGGTCACCCGGGTACCCCATGACCCGTCTCACCAGCCCCCCCCAAGAACAGTGGCGTCCTCCGGTGGGGCAAAGACGGCCTTTCAAGTCCAATTGCCGCTGAGTCTGCCGGAAAACAACATGGATGTTCACTCCCCTATCCGGATCCTGTTCCTCTTCCGAGGAAACGAGCCGCGCCTCCCGCAATTTTACAGTGAAACACGGGCGGTCCGGTCCTGACAGAGAGGGCAAAAAAGAGCTGAGGTCGCCCCAGGCCTGAAGGAGCGCGGGATAATCTCCGCGCAAAGATCTCAGGTAAAAAAAATAAAATGATATTTCCCGTTCAAAAAAATATTTTTTAACCGAAAACCTTAATACAGTCGTGGGAACCCCGGCTAAAATACGTTCAGAAGCCTTTCCTTTTTGCTCAGCCGTCCGCTGAATAAAAAAATTTTTAACAATCACGCCATTAGGAGGGAGAAAAAATACAGGTCCTGCCTCGAGATGATATTGCGGGAACCGCTCATGCAGGCTGGTTAAAAACAAATCTTTTAAAACATTCAGGCGCCACGTCCCCAGACCAACAGCCAGGCAAAATAACAAAAAAATAAAGGCCCCGCAAACGAGTAAAGGTTTAATACAATATCGTTTCAAATGGAATGCCATCAATCATAAACTCTATTTTATCTATGCTGTATACGGCCTGGTAGCGCCTAAAAAATGGAGACATAAAACAAAAGTCTTTTGACTTTCTGAAGATAAGACTCAGTTGCTGATATTGAACGATTTGCTGCTTTATAGCCGCAGCCTCGACCTCAGCTTTCTCTTTGCGGGCGATATGATAGCTGTTCACCAAGGCAAATAGCGTTTCCGGGATCTCCCGGGGATACTGGGCCAGGAAAAGCTGCCAGGCGGATTTGGCCGAATAAGTATCCCCGGAGATCAGGAAATATTCCGCCTTAGCGAATAAAGCGGTCTTATGGTATTTTGACTGCGGCAGCCTTAAAATCGAATTGTAATACGCATAGGCGGCATCCCTCCGCCCTGTTTGGGCCGCCTCCCTAGCCCGGCTGTACAAATCGCTCCCGGACGCCGCTTCCCCGGAGGTCAAGGCCCCAAACGCCGACACACCCAAAATGCCCCCGGCGACTATTAGTAATATTATGCACTTTTTGAAAAACCCACGGCCCATGACAAAATTATTCCCCAAAAATATTGCGGATCCGGGCCAGGAGATCGGACGTTTTAAAAGGCTTCGCAAGCACGTTAAAAAACGATTCTTCAACATTGGCCCCCAAATGCTCTTCTTCCTTGGAAAGGGCGCAGGTTAAAAAAAGCACGGGGATATCTTCGGTCTTCGGGTCGGCTTTGATCAGGCTATACGCTTCGGTTCCATCCATCTCCGGCATCAGGATATCCATCAGGATAAGATCCGGATGAACATCCCTGGCTTTTGCAATGCTGTCCAGGCCGCTTGTGGCCATAATAATTTTATATTGGAATTTTTTTAAAGTATCCGAAATCAATTTCAGGTCTACCGGATCATCATCAACCACTAAAATCGTCTTCATAGATCGCTCCTTATTGTGCAGACGATCCTTCCCGGGGAATCATTCACGGAACGCCCCTCGGCGGCAGGTCGCGCTTTATTGAGCCGAATTCAGGATCAATTTTATGATATCCCGACGGCTGATTAGGCCGATGACCCGGCCGTTTTCAACGATGGGAACCCGGCGTAAATTTGTTTTAATAAAAAATTCACAAATATTAATGACACTCTCATCCGGGGAAAAAAATTGCACATCCAACGACATATAATCCCCCACGACTTCATGGGAAGTGATAACATCAGAGACCAAAAGACGCAGCAGGTCCTTCTCGGTAATAACCCCGATCAGCTTCTCCTCCTTATCAACGACCGGCAACCCGCTGATCTGCTTCTCAACCAATATCCTCATCACCTCAAGCAATGGGGTGTCCTGATGCACCACGACAACATTTTGGACCATAATATTCCTCGCCTGAAGCATAGGCCTCCCTCTTCTGTTTTATTCCCCCAAAGCGGATCGGACAGCGGACAGGACACGATCGCTCTCAAAAGGCTTAATGATATAATCGACGGCCCCCGCGCGGATCGCCTTCATCAAAGCCACACGCTGATCTACGGCGGTCACCATAATGATTTTAGCTTTCCCGTCAATGGCCAGGATATCATGGATTGCCTCGATGCCGTCCTTCTCGGGCATCACGATATCCATTGTCAGAAGATCCGGTTTCAGCTCCCGGAAGACGTCCACAGCTTCTTTCCCGTTATTACATTCCGCAATGACGTCATAACCGGCCTGGACAAGAATATCTTTGAGCATGGAACGGATGATAGGCGCATCGTCAACTATAATAATTTTTTTTGACATAGGGACTCTCTTTGTTACGTAGTATTAATAATGTAACTTAAAATTTTCTCACTTTCCCCCAGGGGCAAGAGATACATATGGCAATGGATATCGTTTTTTATAACATGAAAGCAGCTTTCAATCATGAGGATATCGTTCTGTTCCGGGAGTGCGCTGACCAGGAATTCCTGAAAGACCGTCCCCACATAATCGTTGACGACCGCCGGAGGCGTCGGCTGGATGTCAATACCGAAATCAGACGCAAACACGCCGGAGATAGCGCTGGCAAGGATATTCCCGATTTCCTGAACCGCGCTGGCGGCGTAAAGATCGAATTCCTTCGTTGTGCCCGCCTCCCGGCGCAACATCAAATCAGCCAAAATCATGCTGTCCTGAATCGGGACGTGAAATAAAAATTTAAACTTGGCCTCCCCGGTCAGGTCTATAAATGCTCCGACGACATTCGCGTTTTCCCGGTTGACTTGCTCCGTGACGCTGGTAATATCAGCTAAAAAAGCATGCTCCATTTCAATCCGTGCGCCGGTCTTAATGAGCTTCGAAAAAACCTGCGAGGCTTTATCAATGCTGATTTTGGCAACGAGTTTGATAGCCCGGTTGATTTTAGATTCATGAGACATCATTATAATTCCTCCACGGCCTCGCCGAACTTCTGACACAAAACAATCCCGGTTTCCAAAAAAAAAGTCACCCGGCACCCTTTCTCGCCCCCTGTCTTGGAAGCCATAATTCTAATCCCGAAATTCTTCAGTTGTTCCCTGACCGCCTTTTCATTGAGTTCACCGATATTCAGCGTGCAATCCTTCAAAATCTTCCCCCCCCCGAAAATCTTGGCTACAAAATGATGGGAATCAATGCCATAACGAGACGTCAGCTGGCGGACCAGTTCCGGGACCGCCGTGTTCGCGTATTTGGCCTTTTTTCCCTGCGCCTTAGAAGAATTTTCATCCGCGTGAGGCATCATAATATGAACCATTCCCCCTACCTGCCGTGCCGCGGCATATAAGCAGACAGCCACACACGACCCCAACGTGGTTTCAATCACCTCGGGCGACTGGCCAATCTTCATGTCGGCAACACCAACTATAATTTTGTCAAGGTCTTGATGAAAACCCATAATTATAATGTCGAACGGATAATGGCATGAATATCAAGTATCAGCGCCACCCGTCCGTCCGCCAAGATTGATGCCCCGGATATCCCCTGGACTTTAGAAAAATAACTGGGCAAGGATTTAATAACAATTTCTTCTTTCGCCAATAATTCATCGACGACAACTCCAACCCGGTTAATCCCGTCGGATACAATGACCACATTATGGGAATCTTGCTGGGTCCGGTCTGTTCCAGCGATCTTAATAATCTGCTCCAAACTCACTAAACTGAGCGCGTGTTCTCTTAATTTTACGATAGGATTGCCATCAATAAAATAAATTTCCGAAGATTTTACTCTTATGATTTCAAGCACCGTTTCGACCGGAAAAGCATACGTATAACCTCCGATTTGAGCCAGCAAAACCTGGATGATCGCAAGGGTCAGAGGGATCTTGATCAGGAACGTCGTTCCCTCCCCCGGCTCGCTCTTGATATCAATCATGCCGTTCAGGGAATGGATCATGGTTTTGACCAAGTCCATCCCGACCCCGCGGCCGGACAGGTCGGTCACCTTGTCGCTGGTGCTGAAACCCGGCAGGAAAATAATCCCCATTCTTTCCTGCTCCGTCATGGTTTCGAGTTTGGAATGATTGATCAGCCCCTTTTGCAGGGCCACCTGCACCACTTGGTCCAGATGAATTCCCTGCCCGTCATCTATCACTTCAATGCATATACTATTACCGAGGTGATAAGGCCTCAGGGAGATCTGGCCGGCTTCTGGTTTCCCGAGCCGCCGGCGTGTCGTCATGTCTTCAATGCCATGATCAACGGCATTGCGGATCATATGCGTTAAAGGTTCTCCCAGCGTGTCGATAATGTT
>JAGOJP010000018.1 GCA_017995055.1 Candidatus Omnitrophota bacterium | reverse complement strand
GGCTTCATTATAATTAATGATGTTCCAGTCTTCAACCGTCCACTGTTGGTCCATGTCCTGTGCCGTCATAATATCGTCTTCACGACCCCTCTTCCCCCCAGGGGAAACGCCCTTTTAAAACCAGGGGTTAATTCGGGCGGATAGCTTACGGTTCGCTGGCTCTCCGTAAGCCATGCCCTCATTAATTCGCACGTCTGACTTATGTCGCTGCCGCTCCATAAGTCAAGTGCTCATTAAAAAACAACCCCGTGCCGGAAAAATCCTGGCCGGGGTTGAAATCCCTTAAAAACATATATAAACATAGCGTTTTAGTGCAGTTTCTGACAGATCGCGTCCGCCATTTCCTGCGTGCCCACCGCAGAAGGATCATCCCTCTGGGCCTTCAAATCGTATGTCACCGATTTCCCTTCCCGGAGGACATCCTGAACCGCCTGTTCCAAACGATCCGCCTCTCGCGTCTTATTCAAATAACGCAACATCATAACTGCGGATAAAATCGTGGCCGTAGGATTGACTTTGTTTTTCCCGGCATACTTAGGCGCGGATCCATGGACAGGCTCAAAAAGAGCCGCATTCTCCCCGATATTGGCTCCGGGCGCAATCCCCAGTCCGCCGACCAGTCCGGCGCACAAATCAGAAACAATATCCCCGTACAGATTGGGGAGGACAAGGACATCATACAGATCCGGTTTCTGAACCAGCTGCATGCACATATTGTCCACAATCACATCCTGAAATTCCACCCTCCCCTCGTATTCTTTCGCCACGTCACGGGCGACCTGCAGAAAGAGCCCGTCGGTGTATTTCATAATATTGGCCTTGTGGACAGCGCTGACTTTTTTCCTGTTATTCTTAACGGCATAATCAAAGGCGGCTTTAACGATACGCCGGGAACAGGTGACCGATATGGGTTTTATGGAGATCGCGGAATCCGCCCGGATCGGTTTAGGCTGCATCCGGTTGATTTCCTCGATCAAATGCGCGACTTCTTTGCTGCCCTGTTCAAATTCGATCCCCGCGTAAAGATCCTCGGTATTCTCCCTGAATATAACCAGGTCAACGTCCCGGTTAACCGCTTTCGTCCCTTCATAATATTTATTCGGGCGGACACAGGCAAACAAATCCAAAACCTGACGCAACTGAACGTTCACAGAACGAAAGCCTGATCCCACAGGAGTCACGATCGGACCTTTGATGGCCACGGTATTCCGGCGGATAGACTCAACCGCCTCTTCAGGGAGAGGTGTGCCAAACTGCTTGATGGCATACTCCCCGACCGGATGTTCCTCCCATTCAATGTCCACTCCGGTGGCCTCAACGCATTTTTTCATAGCCAAGGAGACTTCCGGGCCGATGCCGTCCCCCGGCAATAATGTAACACGAATAGACATAAAATCAAAGCCCCTCTCTACATGGATTTATCTAATAACTGCGCAAATTCTTCCTTATTCTTGACATAAACCATGGCTGTTTCATATGTAATCACGCCGTCCTGATACAACCGCTGCAGGGATTTGTCCATCGTATGCATCCCATAAGTGCTTCCGGTTTGGATCGCCGTGGGAAGCTGTTCGATAGCCTGTTCCCTGATCAGATTTCTTACGCCGGGCGTCGCGATCATGATTTCCGTCGCGAGAACCCGCCCCTGGCCGTCCGCACGCGGCAGAAGGATCTGGGAGGCCACCCCCTGCAAAGCGGAGGACAGCTGCAATTTGACCTGCTGTTGCTGATGCGGAGGGAATGCGTCGATAATACGTTCTATCGTCTGCGGCGCGTCCGGGGTGTGCAGTGTCGCCAGGACCAAGTGGCCTGTTTCAGCCGCCGTCAAGGCTGTCGAAATAGTTTCGAGATCGCGCATTTCTCCGACAACAATAACGTCGGGGTCCTGCCGGAGACAGCGCTTCAGGGCCTCCGCGAAGCTATTGGTGTCCCGGTACACTTCCCTCTGTTTAATAATCGATTTTTTGTTAAAATGCACATATTCGATCGGGTCCTCAATCATGATCACGAGATTTTCCCGCTCTTCATTAATAAGGTTAATCATGGAGGCCAAGGTGGTTGTTTTTCCTGTCCCCGTCGGACCGGTAATCAGGACCAATCCGTTGGGCCTCCGCGCCAGGTCCACGATGACCGGAGGTAACCCGAGTTCCTCCATATTGGGGATAAAAATAGGAATACGCCGGAACGCCGCTTCAGCCGCGCCGCGCTGCAAATGGACATTAACGCGGAAGCGATCCATCCCGGAAAGCGCCAGGGAAAAATCCAATTCCCGGTCCCGCTCAAAAATTTCCTTCTGGCTATCCGTCAGGATACTGTAAATCATCTTTTTCAGTTCATCCCGGGACAGGGGATTTTTATTCGTCAATACTAATTGGCCATCGATCCTTAAAACAGGCGGCGTGTCATACGTCAAGTGAAGGTCCGAAGCCCTCTTTTCTATTGTTAAAAGAAGAAGATCTCTTAACTCCATATGAACTCCTTAGGTAAATTATTTGACCGATAAGTTTCCATCTCATCCGGGGTGACGAGGGCCAAGCCATAGCAAAGGGTTAACGATTTTTGGCAATCCAGGCCGCAAGGCGTTTGACCCCTTCTCGAATTCTTTCTTTTGACGTGGAAAAGCTTATGCGTATAAATCCGGGAGCGCCGAATCCGTCGCCGGGGATAAGAGCCACATTCACATCATTTAAAATACGTTTGGCCACATCCTGAGAATCCCCCAGGGCAGAAAAATCACAAAAAAGATAAAACGCCCCTTCCGGCTTAATATACGTAACGCCCGGAATCTCATCCATAAGGGACATGAGTAAATCCCGTCTTTGCTTAAATTCCTCACGCATGGCGAGAATACTCTCTTCAGAAGAACCCAGAGCCTGCAAGGCCGCCTTTTGGCTGACCGAGCAGGGGTTCGACGTGGAATGGTCTTGAAATTTTTTCACATAATCCATAATCTCCTGAGGGCCGGCGCAATAACCGACGCGCCACCCCGTCATGGAGAAGGCCTTGGAGAAGCCGTTCACCGTAATCGTCCTGGCATAGACCTCCGGGCCTAAAGAGGCAATCGAAGGGCAGAGCGACGACTCATAAATCAATTTTTCATAAATTTCGTCGCTGATAATCCAAATCCGATTTTTCACACACAATTCCGCAATCGGGCGCAATTCTTCAAAGCTATAAATCATACCTGTGGGATTGGAGGGGGAATTTAAAATAAAAATTTTTGTCTGTTTCGTAATATGCTTCTGGAGCATTTCAGCGTCAACTTTAAAACGACTCTCCGCCGTCGTGGGAATAAAGCGGGGAACCGCGCCCGCCACTCTCACCATTTCAGGATAACTCACCCAATAGGGCGACGGGATTAAAACCTCGTCCCCATCATCGGCGAGGACTTGAATCACATTAAAAAGGGAGTGCTTGGCGCCGCAGGACACCACGATTTGTTCCGGTGTATAGGACAACTTGTTTTCACGGATAAATTTCTGGGAGATAATCTGACGAAGCTCCAGAGAACCCACACTCGGCGTATATTTAGTATACCCGTCCTGAATCGCCCGGATTGCCGCCTCTTTGATTTCGGAGGGTGTGTCAAAATCCGGTTCTCCCGCGGCAAAACTAACGACGTCTTTACCTTGCGCAGACAGTTCTTTAGCGCGCGCCGTAATAGCCAAGGTGGAAGACCCCACCAGTGACTGAATCCTGCGATTGATATCCACGACAGGGTCCTCCTTCTCTTAATTATTCAGAGGTGCTTTTCCTTCTAAATATTTTCTTTATGCCCCCCATGGCTCGCTTTTCCGTCTTGCTTTTGTCTTTCTTTTCTTTCGGGAGGGAGGCCTTGGGCGTTTTGGGGGAGGAGGGCTTAGAAACATCTGCCTGTTTAGTTTCCGGTTTTGTTTCTGCGGGAATAACTTCGTGACCGGCGGCCGCTGCTTTCTTTTTAGCGACTTCCGCTTTCTTGGCTTTGGGGACCGGAACGGGCTTCTTTTCGGTAAGTTCGAGCACGACCATCTGGGCATTGTCCCCACGGCGGTTCAACGCTAACGGAATGATTCGGGTATAGCCGCCTTGGCGCATTTGAAAACGCGGGGCGATCTTATTAAACAACTCGCTCACCAACTTGTGATCACAGAGAACAGCGAAAGCCCGGCGACGGTGCGCAAGGGTCCCCTTCTTGCCTAAGGTAATCAGCTTGTCGACCAATTTACGCGACTCCTTCGCTTTTGCCTTAGTGGTAAAAATCTTCTCCCGTAAAAGGGTTGCCTTGGCAATATCTCTTACCGTGGCTTTCCGCCAACTTGAATTTCGACCCAGTTTATTCCCTGCAATTCCGTGTCTCATAAAGAATCTCTTCCTTTGTATCGCCCCATTACAGGAGCATCAGGGCTCAATTGTCTTTTTCAATTTCTTAAGATCAATTTTCATCCCCAAATGCAAACCCATAATTTTCAGCAAATCATTGATCTCGGTTAATGATTTCTTCCCAAAATTCCTAAAACTTAATAATTCAGACTCTGTTTTCCGAACCAACTCGGCGATTGTCTTAATATTAGCGTCTTTCAGGCAGTTCGCGCTCCGGACAGAAAGTTCCAACTCGGAAATGGGCAGCCGCAGCTTTTCATACATAGCTTCTTCCTCGGCCGATATTTCTTCTTCTTCCTCTTCTTCTTCCGGGAGCTGTCCATAAGCGACAAAAACGTCGAGATGGCGCTGAAGGATATTCGCCCCGTAAAGCAAAGCTTCTTTGGGCTCAATTCCGCCATTGGTCCAAAGCTCCAGGACTAAGCGGTCATAATCCGTGCGTTGCCCCACACGGGTATTCTCCACGTAAAAATTGACCTTTGTGATAGGCGTAAAAATCGAATCCACGGCGATTGTCCCAACCGTGAGGCCTTCATTTTTATGAATTTCCGCCGGGACATATCCGCGGCCCTTACATACCTCCAGATCCATATTAAACGGGATATCCTGTGTGAGCGTCGCAATCTGGTGATCCGGGTTCATGATCTCCACCGTTTCATCGGTGATAATATCCCGCGCCAGGACCGGTCCGATTTTATCTTTCTTAATATAAATCGTTTTAGGGACCTTGGAATGAGAGCGGAGAACCAGCCCTTTAACATTCATGACAATATCCGTCACCGGCTCTAAAACCCCTTGCAGCGTAGAGAATTCATGCTGCACCCCTTCAACACGAATGGCTGTCACCGCACTCCCTTCAATGGAAGACAACAGGATTCTCCGCAGAGAATTACCTAAAGTTACCCCATAGCCCCGCTCAAAAGGTTCTGCGATAAAACGACCATAGTACGTTGTATATGTTGCTTCTTCACAATCTAACCGTTTGGGCATCTGGAAATCTCGCCACTTGACTCCCATAGTCTCCTCCTAAATTAAATATATAATGCTTGAGAAAGTTTTATCTTGAATAAAGTTCGACGATCAGCTGCTCATTGACAGGATAGCCGATATCTTCTCTTTCCGGCAAACGCAACACTTTTCCTTTAAAATGCTCCGGATCCCCCATCAGCCATGCCGGAACAGACCGGCTCTGCGAGGCCTCAAGATTTTCCTTGACTTTATCTTTGCCCTTTTTGTCAAACTTCATGGACACTTCGTCATTTTGTTTGATGAGATACGAAGGGACATTCACCCGGTGATCATTGACATAAACAAATCCGTGGGAAACAAACTGCCGCGCCTGTTTCCGGGAAAGTGCAAATCCGAGTTGATAAACGACATTATCCAAACGGCGTTCCAGGAATTGCAGCAACGTACTCCCGGTAACCCCTTTCTTACATACCGCTTTCCCAAAATAAAGACGAAACTGTTTTTCCAAAAGGCCGTAAATTCTTTTAACCTTTTGTTTTTCACGCATCTGTAAACCGTAGTTAGACAATTTCGTTCGTTTCGCCCCATGATCCCCAGGAGCATATTCCCTGCGGTCTAAAGCGCAGCGGTGAGTATTGCACCGGGTGCCTTTCAGGAACAGCTTCTCCCCTTCCCGCCTGCATTTCTTACAACTCGGCTCTAAATCTCTTGCCATGCTACTCCTCTTTCCTTTCTTTAATGTCCTTGCTTCTCTAAAGCGACAGCCCTAAACTCTTCTCTTCTTGCGGGGCCGGCACCCGTTATGCGGCATAGGTGTCACATCCCGGATTGACATGACATTAAGTCCCGCGGCCTGAACAGCCCGGATCGCTGACTCGCGTCCTGACCCCGGCCCTTTCACATAAATATCAACGCTGTTTAATCCTAATTCTTTCGCTTCTTTCGCGGCTGAGCCCGCTGCGACTTGAGCGGCAAAAGGGGTGGATTTCTTGGACCCATTAAAGCCAATGGCTCCCGGGCTGGACCAGGAAATCGCATTCCCCTGCTTATCCGTAATCGTAATCAGCGTGTTGTTAAACGTCGCCTTGATATGCACTATCCCGACGGTAACGCCTTTTAGCATTTTCTTCTTTAATTTCTTCTCTTTTCTTCCCGAAACCTTGCCTTTTGCCATATTATATCCTCAAAGGTATTGCTGCTGTTATTGCTTCTTTCCGCCGACAAGCCCCTTACGGCCTTTTCTGGTGCGGGCGTTCGTTTTTGTTCTCTGCCCACGGACTGGAAGCCCTTTCCGATGGCGAAGCCCGCGGTATGACCCCATATCCATATGCCGACGGATGTTCTGCGTCATATCCCTCCGCAGGTCTCCTTCGACAAGAAAATTATTTTGAATCACACTGGTCAAGCGGGCAATCTCTTCATCAGTCAGATCTTTAGCCCGGCGGCCATATTCAATATTAGCCTCATCCAGCACTTTACGGGCGGTCGTTGGCCCGATCCCATACAAAAATGGCAGAGCCACATCTATCCTTTTTTCTCTGGGTATGTCCACACCTAATATTCTTGGCATATTCCGTTCCTCAAGCGATTAATAATAAAATCTAGTCCTTCCGACTCTTTATTAACCCTGTCTTTGTTTATGTTTGGGATTAGAACAAATAACCCTTACGACATTTTTACGCCGCACAATTTTACAATTGCTGCAAATTCTTCTGATTGACGATTTCACTTTCATTATTTGCACCTATAAGTAATTCTGCCCCGTGTCAAATCATAGGGCGAGAGTTCCAGCTTCACCCGGTCTCCCGGAAGGATTCGGATAAAGTGCATCCGAATTTTTCCAGAGATATGCGCTTGGACTTCGTGGCCGTTATCCAACTTCACACGAAAAAGCGCATTGGGTAACGCCTCTACGATAACTCCTTCAACTTCAATTAAATCTTCCTTGGCCATGGATATAGGTTCTCTAAATAGCTGTTAGGATCCGCGGACCATCTTGCGTCACCGCAATGGTATGTTCAAAATGCGCCGAAGGTTTACCATCGAGTGTTTCCACTGTCCAGCCATCATCTAAAATTTTTGTCTGCCAAGCCCCCATATTCACCATCGGCTCAATAGCCAGAACCATTCCGGCCTCTAAGACCGGGCCTTGATGCGGAGGGCCGAAGTTCGGGATTTCAGGTTCTTCATGCAAATTCCGCCCAATGCCGTGTCCGACGAAATCACGCACCACGGAATATCCTTTTGACTCAACAAAATTCTGAATCGCGTTCGATATATCGGAAAGATGATTATTCACCCGGGCTTGGGCAATTCCAATCTGAAGAGCCCTTTCCGTCACCTGCAATAGATTATTTAATTCCGAGGAAATGCCTCCCACGCCTACCGTAACCGCCGTGTCAGAGAAAAAGCCATTATGAATGATCCCAATATCCAAGCTCACGATATCGCCATCCTTGATCATTTTCGGCCCCGGAATGCCATGAACGACTTCTTCATTAATCGACACACACACACAGGCGGGATATCCACGATACCCTTTGAACGCCGGTTTCACATTTCTTTTTGCGATCAGCTTTTCGCAAACGGCATCCACATCTCTTGTTGTCATTCCACATTTTAAAGAACGAAGTAAATCTTTAACAATCTCGGCCAAAAGGCTGCCCGCCTGCGCACAAGCCTCAACCTCTTCTGGCGACTTTATCTTTATTTGATGTCTCTGATTCATTCAAAATATCGCGTAATCCATTTAACAATTCCGCTGTTTTCTTCTCGGCGTTAAATGTGTGCAACTTCTTTTGGTTCAAATAATAATCCACAATCGGCTTGGTGCTTTGCGTGTAAACCTTCATGCGGTTGGTAATGGTCTCTTCATTGTCATCAGGCCGCTGATATAATTCCCCGCCACAATGATCACACACGCCTGCTTTTTTAGGCGGCATGTTCACCGTATGATAAATCGCGTTGCACTTCCGGCACAACCGCCGCCCCGTGAGCCTCTGCAGAATAACAGGAAGCCCTGCTTCCATATAAACAACCAAATCAATCGGCTGCTGAATTTGATCAAGAATCCGGTCTAGGGATTCGGCTTGCGCCGTTGTCCTGGGGAACCCATCCAATAAATATCCATGCTCGGTCACGTCCTGCTGCCCTAAGCGCTCTTCCATAATTTCAATGATCAGCTCATCCGGAACCAAACCGCCACTTTCAACATAACTCTTCACTCGTCGCCCTAAATCCGAGCCGCTCTTCATCGCCTCGCGCAATATATCGCCGGTGGAAATATGCACCAGCTCGAAAGATTCTTTGATCATGCCGGCAAAAGTCCCTTTCCCGGCACCGGGCGGACCGAGCAACACCAAATTCATCGTCGCCCCCTTAGCTGCCCTGACTTCATAAACCCATCATAATGCCGCATCAACAAATGCGACTCAATCTGTTTCATCGTGTCCAGCATAACCCCAACGGTAATAAGGACACCCGTCCCGCCAAAAAATGACGCCACAAGATACGGGACCCGGAAAGAAGCCATGATCGCATCAGGCATAATCGCAATAGCGCAAATAAAAAACGCACCGGCCAAAGTAATCCGCTCCAAGACAAACTCCAAATAATTCGCCGTTTGAATTCCAGGACGAACTCCCGGGATAAAACCACCGTGTTTCTTAAGATTTTCGGCGACATCAATCGGATTAAACACGATGGCCGTATAAAAATAGCAAAAGAAAATAATCAACAGCCCATAGAGGCCATAATAAAACACATGCCCTCTCTGCATAAAAGACGCGAAACTCTGAAATCCCTGCGAGGGGATAAAGCTGGCCAATGTCGCCGGGAAAAGAATAATCGATTGAGCAAAAATGATCGCAATAATCCCGGCTGTATCCACCTTTAAAGGGAGATAGGTGCTCTGGCCCCCGTACACTTTCCGGCCGACAATTCGCCTGGCATACTGAACCGGTATTTTCCTCTGGGCCTGGGTGATCAAAGTAATCGCCACCACAACCGCCACCAAAAATATCAGCATCATCATCAGGGTTAACGGCTGCAGTTGTGCGGCTCCTACGGTCTTGGCGCTCATTAACAATACCAAAGTTTGGATGGCCTGCGGTGCGGAAGAAACAATACCGGCGGTGATAATAAGCGAGATGCCCTGCCCGATTCCCCGTTCCTGAATCTGCTCTCCAAGCCACATGAGCAACAATGTTCCGCACGTTAACGTCAAAACCGTTGAAATACGGAACGCCCAGCCAGGATAATTCACTATATTAACGTCACCGAAGCCCTTCTCCATCCACAGCGCGATAAAAAAAGACTGCACCAGGCATAAAAACAAAGTTCCGTAACGCGTGTACTGATTAATTTTATGATACCCGGCCTGTCCTTCCTTGGATAATTTCTCCAGAGCAGGGACAACCGCCGTCAAAAGCTGCATAATAATCGAACTGGAGATATACGGCATAATCCCCAGGGCAAATACGGTCATCTTGGCGATGGCCCCGCCGGAAAACATATTAATAACACCAAAAATCGAGCCGGCATTCGACGTGCTCAACCTCATGAAATATTCAGTCAAGACAGCCCCATTCACCCCGGGAGTAGGGATAAAACAGCCCACCCGGTACAGGGCAATAATACCCAATGTAATCAGAATGCGTTTTCTTAAATCTGGGATTTTAAAACAGTTGGCAAATCCGGCTATCATAGGACGTTGTCTATTTATGCTTTTCCTTCAAAAATTTTTTATCAATAATTTTTATCTGCCCGCCAGCGTTTTTGATGATTTCCTCCGCCCGTTTCGAGAAACTGTAGGCCTCAATCTGAAAAGCGTGTTTAATGTCAGAATTTCCGACGACTTTATACGGCTTAAACATATTTTTAATAAAGCCTTTTTCCATTAAAGTAACGGCATCCAGATTCCCCCCCGTACCCAAAGCAGCCAGTTGTTCTAAAGAAACCAGTTTATATAAAACCGGCCGTCGGCTCCTGAACCCCACTTTGGGAAGCCTCCGGATCAGCCGCATCTGTCCACCCTCGAGTTGTTTTTGAATACCCCGGCCGGACCGGGAGTTCTGTCCGGTCTGCCCACGGCAAGAAGTTTTTCCGTGCCCGGAACCATTCCCGCGCCCCACAATTTTACGTCTTTTTTTTGCGCCTATAGCCGGTTTTAAATCATGAACTTGCATTGGTCTGCACCTGTTCCAATTCTTTATGTTGTTTGAATTTCATCCGGGTCAGCCCGTCCATCGTTGCCTTGACAACGTTGATCGGATTATTGCTGCGGTGGCATTTCGTCAAAATATTATGAATACCGACCCCTTCACACACCGCCCGGACCGGACCGGACGCGATAACCCCGGTTCCATCGGAAGCCGGCTTTAATAAAACTTCCGCGCCCCCGCAGACCCCGATAATCTCATGCGGGATCGTGGTCCCTTTGAGAGGGATTTTCACCATCGTTTTTTTCGCGCGCATCAGCGCCTTACGGATCGCAATAGCCACTTCCCCGGCCTTCGCCAAATTATACCCAACGTTGCCTTTCATATCCCCGACAACGACCAACGCGCTGAACGACAATTTCTTGCCGCCCTTGGTCACCTTGGTCACGCGTTTGATGGAAAGGACTTTTTCCATAAAATCCGACGGTTCGGCAACAAACTTTTTCTGGGCCGGCCGATCGCTTCCACCCTGTTTGGAAGAAGAACGATCGCGCCTCTTCCCAGGAGCTTTCCCCACGGAGCCTTTAAAACTCTCGGGCCTGGAAGACGCTGTTTGTTCTTCTTTCTGTTCTTGCTGGTTGTTATGTTCGTTATCCATAAATATCAATCTCCCCAAATAAATTGTGTTTGGGCATGTTAAAAATCCAAACCACCTTTTCTGGCCGCTTCGGCAAAGGCTTTGACCCGTCCATGATAAATATAACCGCAGCGGTCAAAACAGACCTGTTTAACTCCCTTGGCGACCAATTCAGCAGCGAAAGCTTCCCCGAGCACCGTAGCCGCCTGAATATTCCCACCGGACTTAACCTTTTGCCTGAGCGTCTGATTTTTTGTGGAAAGGCCAAAAAGCACCTTCCCGCTCGAATCGTCAATAATTTGCGCTGCAAAATTCTTTAAACTCCGGTGCACACAAAGCCTCGGACGGGACGGCGTTCCGGCAAGTTTTTTCCTGAGCCGGCTGTGCCGGGCGAGGCGTTTTGATTCTTTAATAACTTCTTTTCTTCCCATGGCTCAACTACTTTGTTACAGATTTACCTTGTTTAGTTCTTACAATTTCACCCAAATAACGGATCCCTTTCCCTTTATAAGGTTCCGGCCGTTTTAAATCCCTGATTTTAGACGCGATCTGTCCCAGCAAAATTTTATTGATTCCCTCCAGAACTATGGACGTTGGCTTGGGAACCGCCACTTTAAGCTCTTTCGGGACAACAAACTCGACCGGATGACTCAACCCCAAATTCAAAATAATGGTATTGCCCTGCAATTGCGCCCGGTAACCAATACCTTGAATTTCCACCTCTTTTTTATGGCCTTTGGTCACCCCTGTAATCATATTCATCAGCAAAGCCCAGACCGTGCCGTGGTTCGCCCGCCCCTGTTTGGTATCATTCAGCCGGGTCACGACCAAATGATTATCCTTCTGTTCAACTTTAATCCCATAGGGCGTATTTAGAGATATTTTTCCTTTAGGGCCTTCGAGGAGAACCTGCGTGCCGTCAATAGCCACTTTCACTTCTTTGGGAACAACAATTGGAATTTTACCTTTTCTTGACATATTTTTTTACCAGATGTAACAGAGTACCTCTCCCCCAACGCCTTGTCGTCGGGCTTCATGATCATCTAAAACCCCTTTGGACGTGGAAATAATCGCCGTCCCTAAACCGTTTAAAACCCGGGGCACCTTATTCCGCGGGGCGTAAACCCGCAGTCCGCTTTTAGAAATTCTTTTGATCCCTATGATCGCAGATTTCTTTCCTTCATATTTTAAATACACCTTAAACGTCCCCTGAACATCATTCTTCATGAGCCGGCAATCTTCGATATATCCCTGGGTCTTAAAAATCTCCAGGATCGTGCCCTTCAGCTTTGAAGCGGGGATATCCACAGTCAGTTTGTGCGCCTGAATAGCATTTCGGATGCTTGTCAACATATTGGCAATTGGATCATTCAATGACATAATCAATTCCTTAATTAATAATTCACTTTATATAATAATTACCAGCTGGCCTTCTTAATCCCGGGGATTTCCCCTTTCCAAGCCAGTTCCCTGAAACAGATACGGCAGGTCCCAAACCGGCGCAAATATCCTTTCGGTCGGCCACACAATATGCAACGGTTATGCTGTCGGGTCAAAAACTTAGGTGTCTTTTTAGACTTGAGTATTAAAGCTTTTCTCGCCATATGAAATCATATCCTCTTAGAAAATCTATGATTAACTCTTACTGAAAGGCATTCCGAACAGACGCAACAATTCCATCGTCTGTTCCCGAGGCCCCCGATTAAATACAAAACATATATCCATCCCCTGACTCCGCGTGATACGGCCCACGTCGATTTCCGGGAAAATAGCCTGATCGGTGATCCCCATGGAATAATTCCCGTCCTGATCAAAAGACTTTAGAGGAACCCCATTAAAGTCACGAATTCTCGGCAAACACACATTCATAAACCGGTCAAGGAACTCATACATCTTATGCCCTCTTAAAGTCACCTTGCAACCAACCGGCACTTTCGCTTTTAACTTAAAATTGGAAATAGCTTTTTTGGAACGACGGAGAATCGGTTTCTGTCCCGTGATTTTCTCCATGTCCTGCATAGCCGCTTCCAGAATTTTAATATCCTGAATCGCTTCCCCGACGCCCATATTAAGGACAATTTTTTCCAGCTTGGGGACAGCCAACCGGTTTGTCACGTCAAAAGCCTTCTGCATTTTCGGAACAATCTCTTCTTTATATTTTACCAGCAATCTTGGAACCACGTTCATATCCCCTTGTAATCAAAAATTATATGACTTCTCCGCTCACTTTTGCGATTCTGACCTTAGAACCGTCTTTTAAAACCGAAACCCCAAAACGCGTTCGTTTATTCGTCTTTTTATCTACAAGCATCACGTTGGAAATATGCAAAGGGATCTCCAACTCTATAAATCCGCCTTTCTGATCCTGCTGAGTTTTGCGCTTGGCTTTCTTAACCAAATTAACTTTTTCAACCACAACCTTTTGGCCGTTCGGCAACACTCTTAAAACTTTTCCGGTTTTACCCTTATCCTTGCCTGCTATTACGATGACCTTATCATTTTTTTTAATTCGCAACATTTTATACTACCTCGGGAGCTAAAGAAATAATTTTCATAAATTCCAAATTCCGCAACTCTCTGGCCACCGGGCCAAAAACACGTGTTCCTTTGGGGTTCCCGGCTTCATCAATAATAACTAACGCATTGTTATCAAACCGCACCGTTGTCCCGTCCGCCCGTTTAATGGGGAATTTTGTCCGCACCACAACACCGGTCGCAACGGTTCCTTTTTTAATCGCCGCATCCGGGGCGGCTTCCTTAATATTGACCTTGATAACATCTCCCACCTGCGCCCATCGCCGGCCTTTGCTATTCAAAACCCCGATCATGGAAGCCCGACGGGCTCCGGAGTTATCAGCGACAGTCAATATCGATTTCATATAAAGCATGTCCGACCTCGTTAACTGGTTTTTAAAATTTCCATAATGACCCACCGCTTATCTTTGGATAAAGGGCGGGTTTCCATAATCTTAACAACATCCCCAAGCTTGCTCGCATTCTTTTCATCATGCGCCTTATACTTTACGGCCCTACGCATCGTCTTCGTGTATTTTGAATGTTTATTAGACCAGCGCACCTGAACCACCCGTGTTTTGTTCATTTTATCGCTGACAACTTCTCCTGAAAGGGATTTCCTTCTGTTAGGCCTTGTTTCCATCAGTTTTCCTTTCATTCAGGATAGTTTGAATACGGGCAATATCTCTTTTAATCAGCTTGAACATAGACGGTCTTTCCACGCGGCCGATTTTACGCTGATATCTCAGGTCAAAAAGGTCTTTTTTAAAAGCCTTTTCCTTTTGCCCTAAATCTTCCTGGCTTAAATTTCTTAAATCTTTTGCTTTCATGCTATTTCCAAAATTAGGTTTTGAGTGACATCAAAACGTGTTAATATTAATGACCTTGCGTCGCCCGGGTCACAAACTTCGTTTTCACCGGTAATTTAAAGGCAACCAAACGAAGAACAATTTTAGCAAAATCTTCCGGAATCCCGCCCAATTCAAAAATCACGCGTCCTCTTTGGATCGGACAGACCCAATGATCGAGATCCCCTTTTCCATGGCCCATACGCGTTTCCGCAGGTTTTTTGGTCACGGGTTTGGAGGGAAAAACATTAACCCACATTTTCCCGGCCCCGCGGAGTTTCCTGACCATAACGAGACGGCAGGCTTCCAGATGCTGCCCTTTCACGACCCCGTTCTCAATCGCCTTAATTCCATATTCCCCAAACCGCAAATTACTGCCCCGACAAACAATCCCGCGGTTTTTCCTCTTTTGTGATTTACGGTATTTTACTTTCCTTGGCATTAACAACATAATAAAGAACTCCTTTAAGCGATCTTCGGCTCAGAAGCTTTACCCCGCCTCTTCTCCCGGATAATTTCCCCTTTATAAATCCAGACTTTCACGCCGATCACCCCATACGTCGTGTGGGCTTCCGCAAAACCAAAATCAACATCCGCGCGCAGAGTCTGCAACGGGATAGACCCCTCATGATATTTTTCCGTCCGCGCCATTTCCGCCCCGCCCAAGCGCCCGGAAACCTTCGCTTTAATCCCTAAAGCCCCTGCCTGGCGGGACTGATCAATGGCTCTTTTGACCGCCCGGCGAAACGCCACGCGCTTTTCCAGTTGAAACGCGATATTCTGTGCGACAAGGTGGGATTCCAGAAACGGGTTCTTGATTTCAATGATATCGATAGCCACCTCGCTGGCCGTGATCTTGGCCAAATCTTCCTTCAATTTATCAATATCCGCTCCCCGGCGGCCGATAATGATTCCAGGCCGGGCCGAAGCGATTTTAATCTTCACTTGATCTGCGGCCAAACGCTCAATCACAATATAAGACACCGCCGCATGGATAAATTTGTTCTGGATGTACTTCCTGATTTTAAAATCCTCGACCACGTTCTGGGCGTATTTTTTACGGTCAGCGTACCAAAGGCTACGCCAGTTTCTCGTGACTCCTATGCGCTGAATGTATGGATGTACCTTTTGTCCCACTCTACGATATCTCCTATTTAGTAATAAGATCCAGTTCTATGGTTAAATGTGAGGTTCTTTTCAAAATGGGAGTCGCGCGACCGAACGTGGCTGCCCGGTAACGTTTCCACATCGGCCCCTGATCAGCCGTGATCTTGGAAATGTACAGCTGGCTCTCCGTTAACCCTTTTTGTTTGGCGTTGCTCACCGCTGAATTCAAAATTTTCGCGATCGCTTCCGTGACTCTTTTATCCGTGTGCTTCAGCAGGGCCAGGGACGTCAAGACATCCTTCCCGCGAATCAAGGCCATCACCTGATTCGCCTTGCTGGACGGAACTCTAACATATCGACATCGTGCTTTTGCAATCATTTCTCGTTCTTTTTTTAAATCAAGGTTTACGTTTTATCGGGGGCTTTCTTGGCTTTAACCCCACCATGTTTACGAAACGTCCGGGTGGGCACGAAATCCCCGAATTTATATCCGACCATGTTCTCCGTAATAAAAATCGGCTCATGTTTACGGCCACTGTGAACTGCGATGGTAAATCCGACAAATTCCGGAGTAATCGTGGACCGCCGTGACCATGTCTTAATCGGTTGCCGTTGTCCGGTTTCGATCATCCGTCTCAGTTTCTTTTCCAAATCTTCGGCCACAAACGGGCCTTTTTTTATTGACCTAGGCATGTCACTTTGTCCTTCGCTTAACGATGAATCGATCAGAATATTTTTTTAACTTTCTCGTTTTCAGCCCCTTCGTGGCTTTACCCCACGGGGTAACCGGATGAGGGTTCCCCTGCGGGGCCTTCCCTTCGCCTCCACCGTGAGGATGGTCGATCGGGTTCATGGCGACCCCGCGGACATGTCCCCGACGGCCCAACCAACGGTTGCGCCCGGCCTTCCCGATCGAACGGCTTTCATGCTCCACGTTCCCAAGCTGACCAACTGTTGCCCGGCATTTCCCGCGCACTTTGCGGACTTCGCTGGAGGGAAGCCTCAAAAGGACAAAATCCCCTTCCTTCGCAATAAGTTGAGCCGATGTCCCGGCTGAACGGACAATCTGACCGCCCTTCCCGGGAGACAACTCGACATTGTGAACAGCGGTCCCCAGGGGGATATTAAACAAAGGAAAACAATTCCCCGCCTTGATGTCCGCACTCCTCTCTTTCACGCTGATCACGTTATCGCCCACCCGCAAGTCCAAAGGAGCCAAAATATACGATTTTGATTTATCCGGATATTGGACTAATGCAATCCGCACCGACCGGTTAGGGTCATACTCTATGGCCAAAACTTCGGCTGGCTCGTCAACCCTCTGACGTTTAAAATCTATTAAACGGTACATCCGTTTATGCCCGCCGCCCCGGAACCGCACTGTGATCCGGCCAAACATATTCCGGCCGCCTGTTTTCTTTAAAGGACGCAACAAAGCCTTCTCCGGAGTGGATTTCGTAATGTCGGAGAAATCCGAAAGAGCGGTATGCCGCAGGCCGTTTGTTATTGGTTTATATCGTTTAATACCCACTGATGTTCCCTCTCTTCATTAGGTTACGTCGATTTTAAATCCTTGTTGAAGCGTGACAATAGCTTTCTTCCATTGTGACGTATATCCGAACTGCTGCCGGACCCGCTTACGTTTTGCCGGCATGATGACCGTATTGACCGTCGCCACTTTCACCTTATAAATATCTTCCACGGCTTTCTGAATTTCAATTTTATTAGCGTCCAGCGCAACCTGAAAAAGATATTTACCCTGCGGCTCCAAGGCCGACCCCTTTTCGGTTCTTATCAAAGACTGGACAATATCATAACTTGTAATCATTTTTATTTCGTCCCTAAACGTTTTAAAATTTTCTCCAAGGCCGTCTTTGTTAAAAGCAACTTCTTGTTCTTCATCACATCATAAGCATTGACGTCTTCTGCCCGCACAACCTGAAAACGGGGAATATTGCGGCTCACCAAACGCACGCTTTCATGACTCCCGTCCAAAAGCGCCAGGACTTTTCCCCGGTCAACCCAAACTTTAAGAATTTTGGCGAAATCTTTTGTTTTAGTAAAACTGTCTGTGAGTTCCGTCACACACAGCAAATCATCCGCCTTATATTTCGCGTTCAGACTTTCTTTCAGGGCGCATAACCTCATTTTTTGGGGGATCGCATAACGGTAATCCCGCGGATGCGGCCCAAAGACAACCCCGCCGCCCACATAATTGGGAGCCCGTGTCGAGCCAGCCCTGGCCCGGCCAGTTCCCTTTTGCCGGTATGGTTTCTTCCCGCCTCCTGAGACAGCCCCTCTTTCCTTGGTGGATGCGGTCCCTTGCCGCAGGCAGGCCTGATACATTATGACGGCCTGATGAATCACATCGGAGTTCACATGAGGCCCGAACACCTGCTCCGGGAGGTCAATTTTTTCAACTTCTTTGCCGCTTTTATCTAAAACTGGTAATTGTGACATAACTTTTAAACCTACCGTCCTAAGCTTTCTTTCCTTTGGCTTTAGCTTTACTTTGTTTCATCGGATTCTTCTTATGAATAACAACAGCGGCTTTTTCTTCCAAGGACTGGAATTTCCGCTTTTTAGACAGTTTAATCTCCACGATAGAGTTTTTTCCACCCGGGACAGCCCCCTTAATCACCAACAAATTATTAGCGACATCGACTTCCATGATACGTAAACTCTGCACGGTCACCCTCTCAGCGCCCATATGGCCGGGCAAATGCTGACCGCGGTATGTCCGGGACGGATCAGAACTCGCCCCAATGGAACCGACCCGCCGATGATGCATGGAACCGTGCCCCGCCGGTCCTCCGGACCAATTCCAGCGTTTCATACCACCGGCAAACCCCTTGCCTTTCGACATGCCAGCCACATCCACAAAGTCCCCGGCCTTAAAAATATCCGCCTTGATCTCCTGACCGACCTGATAATCTTTATTATCCGTGGAACGGAATTCTCTGATAATACGGGTCGGCGCAACTCCGATCTTTTTAAAAAAATCCGCCTGCGGCTTACGAATCCTCGCCTCTTTCGTGGCCTCGAACCCGACCTGAACTTTCAGGGGGGATTCCTTCAGGGCCAAAACAGGACATGGGCCGGCCTGAATCACCGTCACCTCAAGGATATTTCCTTCCTTGTCAAAAATTTGAGTCATACCTATTTTCTTACCAAGTATTCCGAGTATCATCTTCCCTCTCTCCCATGTCAACTAACGTGGCAAGGATTTACTGCTTAATTTCCACATCGACCCCTGCCGGCAAATTCAGCTTCCGCAAAGCCTCTACAGTTTTAGCCGTAGGATCCAAAAGATCAATGAGACGTTTATGGATTGCCAGGTGAAACTGTTCCCGAGACTTTTTGTCGATGTGCGGAGACCGCAAAACTGTATATAATTCCTTTTTGGTCGGCAAAGGAACCGGGCCGGAAACTCTGGCCCCCGTCCGGATCGCCGTATCGACAATTTCTTGCGCTGACTGGTCAATCAGCCGATGATCATAAGCTTTTAGTTTTATTCTGATTTTCTGCATAACGCATCCGATCTGCCTCGCGCCCCATGAACAGCACGAAGCTGATCATAACCTCATTAAGTTGGTAGTCCCTATTGATTAAGCAATAACTTCGGAAACAACGCCCGCCCCTACTGTACGGCCGCCTTCACGAATAGCAAAACGCAATTCTTTTTCCAACGCAACCGGAATGATCAACTCGACAGTCAATTCGATATTATCTCCGGGCATACACATTTCCACGCCCTCCGGCAACATGGCATTCCCGGTCACGTCTGTCGTCCGGAAATAAAACTGCGGCCGGTATCCCTTAAAAAACGGAGTGTGGCGGCCGCCTTCTTCTTTCTTTAAAACATAAACCGTGCCCTTAAATTTGGTGTGAGGGGTAATGGAACCCGGTTTGGCCAAAACCATCCCGCGCTCAATCGCGTCCTTATCCATGCCGCGCAACAGTAATCCGACGTTGTCCCCGGCCTGCCCCTCATCCAGTTCCTTGCGGAACATTTCCACGCCCGTCACAACGGTTTTCTGAATATCCGGACGCAACCCAACGCAATCCACTTCTTCCCCGACCTTAACTCTTCCTCTTTCAATACGGCCCGTCGCTACAGTTCCGCGACCGGAGATGGAAAACACGTCTTCCACGGCCATGGAAAACGGCTTATCGAGTTCACGAACCGGTTCCGGGATATAATCATCCACGGCCTGCATTAGATCCAGAATCGGCTGAGTTTTTTCAGGATTATCGATGTTATTCAGGGCCTCCAGAGCGCTCCCCTTAAGAATCGGAGTATTGTCCCCATCAAAATTATATTTGGACAACAATTCACGGACTTCCAGTTCAACCAGTTCCAAAAGCTCCTTATCCTCGACCTGATCACACTTATTAAGAAAAACGACAAGACGGGGAACGTTAACCTGTCTGGCCAAAAGAATGTGTTCACGGGTCTGAGGCATAGGGCCGTCAGCCGCAGAAACCACCAAAATCGCACCGTCCATCTGAGCGGCTCCGGTAATCATGTTTTTAATATAATCCGCGTGCCCAGGACAGTCGATGTGGGCATAATGGCGTTTGTCGGTCTCATACTCCAGGTGAGCGATATTAATCGTAATACCGCGTTCCTTTTCTTCCGGAGCGTTATCAATAGAATCATAACTGCGAATTTGAGCAAACCCTTTTTTACTCAGGATCATGGTTATGGCCGCACTCAAGGTAGTTTTTCCGTGATCAACGTGACCAATGGTCCCGATGTTCAAATGCGGTTTATTTCTTGAAAATTTTTCCTTAGCCATGACGTTCCTCCCTGTTTATTGAAATTCTTTTTAAGTTCTTCCGGCTTTTACCATTGATTCTTGTCGTGAGCCTTTGATTTTTTCAGCAACATGATATGGCACTTCCGAGTAAAACGCTGGTTCCATTGAAAAAGAAGCCCGTCCCTGAGTTAAAGAACGCAAAGCGTTCGCATAATTAAACATTTCCGCCAACGGCACTTCACAGCGCGCAATCTTGAGTTTCCCCCGTGTCCCCAGGTTTACGATTTTAGCCCGCCGCGTATTAAGATCCCCCATGACCTGGCCCATAAACTCCTCGGGAGAAGAAACTTCCAGATCCATAATCGGCTCCTGAAAAACCGAATGTCCTCTCTGCAAACCTTCCCGAAGCGCCGCTTTACCCGCCAGTTGAAAAGCCAGTTCACTGGAGTCAACTTCATGGTATGATCCGTCCACCAATGTCACCACAAAATCCGTAACCGGATATCCGGCCAGAATGCCGTTCAAGGCGCCCTCCCGGATCCCTTTCTCGACCGCCGGGATATACTCACGGGGAATCGCGCCCCCCTTGATTCTATTATCAAAAACGACCCCGTCCCCTGGTTTTTCAGCCGGAGCGATATTAACAACACAATGCCCGTATTGACCGCGGCCTCCGGTCTGAGAAATAAATTTCCCAACGACACCGGTCACTTTTTCCGTAATGGTCTCCCGGTACGCAACCTGCGGCCGTCCAATATGGGTTTCGAGATTATTCTCCCGTTTCATCCGGTCGATGATAATGTCCAGGTGCAATTCTCCCATGCCGGAAATAATCGTCTGTCCGGTTTCATGATCATACTGGACACGAAGAGACGGATCTTCGTCCAAAAATTTCCGCAAAGCGAGACCAAGCTTATCCTGGTCCGCCTTGGTTTTCGGCTCAATCGCCATGGAAACCACAGGTTCGGGGATCTTCATATTCTCAATCAGAATCTGCTGGGCATCATCACAAATCGTGTGTCCGGATTTTGTTTCCTTCAGCCCGACCAAAGCGACAATCTCGCCCGCTGTCGCTTTCGGAACAATTTCCTGCTTACTCGCGTGCATCACAACAATTTTGGCCACCCGTTCTTTGGTTCGGACGCTGGAGTTATAGATCGTGGAACCAGAGTTTATAACGCCGGAATAAATTCTTGTATAAAAAAGTTTTCCAACATAGGGATCAGAGGCGATCTTAAAAACCAGTGCGGCTAACGGGGTCTGGACGGACGCCGAACGCTCCACGGGTTCCTGAGTGCGGGGGTTGATCCCGGGGAGAGGCGGGACATCAAGAGGAGAGGGCATATAGTCGACAACCGCGTTCAAGAGAAGCTGCACTCCGCGCTTTTTTAAAGAAGTCCCCACCATAACCGGGATAAACCGGTTTTTGATCACCTCCCGGCGAATAACCGTCTTGATTTCTTCGGGAGACACCTCCTTCTCCTCAAGGAACCTCATCATAATCTGATCATCCACGTCCGCCAATGCCTCCAACAGGACATGGTAATATTCTTCGGCCTTCTCTTTTAAATGCTCCGGGATATCAACGCGCTCCAGCACAATCCCGTCCGCATCTTTATAAGTGACATACTGCCGGTTAACCACATCCACAATCCCTTTAAAATCATCTTCTGTTCCATCCGGGAAATTAATCGCCGCAGCATTACAGCCCAAGCGGTCGTGAATTTCTTCAATAACCCGGTCATAATCGGCGCCCATCCTGTCGATTTTATTAACAAAAATCATCCGCGGAACCTGATAACGATCCGCCTGGCGCCAGACGGTTTCGGTCTGGGACTGCACGCCGCCCGCCGCGCACAAGACAACCACCGCGCCATCCAAGACCTTTAAAGAGCGCTCAACTTCCACGGTAAAATCAACGTGCCCGGGCGTGTCAATAATGTTGATTTTGTGGTCTTTCCAGTAACACGTCGTGCTCGCGGACATAATGGTGATCCCGCGCTCCTGTTCCTGCGCCATAAAATCCATAGTCGTGTTGCCATCATCGACATTCCCCATCTTATGAATAACGCCGCAGTAATAAAGGATACGCTCCGTCGTGGTTGTTTTACCGGCGTCAATATGGGCAATAATCCCTATGTTTCTCAGATCTTTTAAAGAAGTTGGTTCCATGAAATTACCACCTCAAATGCGCAAAAGCCTTGTTTGCCTCAGCCATCTTATGCGTCTCGTCTCTTTTCTTAATCGCAGAGCCTTCAGATTTATACGCCGCCAGAAGCTCATCCGCCAGCTTAATCGTCATGGGTTTGCCCTTTTTTTTGCGGGCAAAATCCCTCAGCCAGCGCAACGCCAAAGAATTCCCCCGGGGCCCGGTCACCTCAATCGGGATCTGATAGGTTGCGCCACCGACACGCCGCGGTTTCAATTCCAGACGCGGCCGGATATTATCGATAGCCTTGTTAAAGACTTTCAGGCCGCTCTCTTCGTGAGTTTTCTGTTTCAGAATATCCAACGCACCGTAAACGATTTTTTCCGCGACGGTCTTCTTCCCTTCCACCATCAGTGTGTTGATAAACTGCGCCACCAAAGCGCTATCATATTTAGGGTCAGTCACGACTTCGCGTTTGTCTGCTTTTCGTCTTCTCATTACTTCTCTCTCTTGGTTCCATATTTTGACCGTGATCGTTTCCGTTTAGCCACACCTGTTGTGTCTAACGTCCCTCTCACGATATGATAACGTACACCCGGCAAATCTTTCACGCGGCCACCCCGGACCAGGACAATGGAGTGTTCCTGCAGATTATGTCCTTCCCCAGGGATATACGCGGTCACCTCGATCCGGTTTGATAAACGGACACGGGCAATTTTCCGCAAAGCCGAGTTCGGCTTCTTCGGGGTCATTGTTTTCACCTGCAAACAAACGCCTCGTTTCTGAGGGCATTGAACCAATGCCGGGGATTTAGTTTTCTTATTTTTCAGGTTGCGACTCTTGCGAATCAGCTGTTGTATCGTTGGCATATTTCACCGTTTCCACTTGGTCATAAAGTTTAAACCCCGTACCCGCGGGGATCAAATGTCCTACAATTACGTTTTCTTTCAAGCCACGTAAAAGATCGATTTTACCAGACGCCGCTGCTTCTGTCAAGACTCTTGTCGTCTCCTGAAAACTAGCCGCGGAGACAAAGCTTTCCGTCGTTAAAGACACCTTCGTGATCCCCAACAGCAGAGGGGTCGCCTGAGCCGGCTTGCCTTTTTTCTTTAAAGTCACTTCATTCGCCTTCTTAAAACGGCTGCGGTCTACCTGTTCTCCGACGAGGAATTCCGTGTCTCCGGAATCTTCGATCTTAACCTTCTTGAGCATCTGAGAAATAATCAACTCGATATGCTTATCGTTAATCCGCACGCCCTGCAGACGGTAAACTTCTTGAATCTCGTTCAGGAGATATTCCTGCAAAACTTTGTCCCCGGAGACGCGGAGAATATCGTGCGGGACAACCGGGCCGTCCGTCAATTGCTGCCCGGCGAAAACACGGTCGTTTTTATAAACCGTCGGGTGCTTCCCGTGAGGGATCGTATATTCTTTTGACATGCCGGTTGTGCTGCGCACCACAATCGTGCGAAGCCCTTTCCGGTCCTCGCCGAATTCAACAATCCCGTCAATTTCGGAAATGACAGCCGGATCCTTAGGCCGTCTGGCTTCAAAAAGTTCCTCAACCCGCGGCAACCCGCCCGTGATGTCCCTCGTTTTTCCGACGCCGCGAGGGATCTTCGCGATGAGGTCTCCCGCATTGATCATCTGTTTATCGCTGACCAGGATATGCGCACCGACGGGGATCGAATAAATCCCAACGACTTCTTTCTTGTCGTCCGTGATAATAATCTGCGGATGATATTCCAGCTTATGTTCCACAACAACACGTTCTGTGATCCCCGTGATAGGATTCTGCTCCTGTTGCACCGTGACATCCTGGATCAAATCTTCAGAGTTAACAACCCCCTTGACTTCCGTAATGATCGGGATCGTATACGGATCCCACGTCGCAAAAATTTCATTCTCGTTAATTTCCGCCCCATCGGCGAACTTGATCGTAGCCCCCTGCGGCAACTGATGGCGTTCAAACTCCCGGCCAAACTCGTTATTAATACTCACGGCGCCATTCCGGTTAAGGACAACGAACTCTTTATTCCGTTCGACGACACGCAACTGGCGATACTTCAGGACCCCCTTGTTCTTGGAACGGTAAAAAGACTGTTCCACGGCACGGCTAGCCGTCCCGCCAATATGGAAGGTCCTCATAGTCAGCTGGGTTCCCGGCTCGCCGATGCTTTGCGCGGCGATAACCCCGACCGCCTCACCGATCTCAACTAAACGCTGGGTCGCCAGGTTTCGGCCATAACATTTAACACAGGTTCCCACCTCTGCCTCGCAAGTCAAGACGCTGCGGATCCGCACCTTTTCAATCCCCAACTGCTCAATCATAGTCGCTTTTTCTTCCGTAATCTCTTCGCCGGCTTCCACAACAACCTGATCCGTGATGACATCGACAATGCTGTCCAGGGCGACACGACCGATAATGCGCTCCCGCAGGCTGACCACAAGCTCGTCCCCTTCAACGATCGCGGAAACCGTGATACCGTTTAATGTCCCGCAATCCTCCTCGCTCACGACACATTCCTGGGCGACGTCCACCAACCGGCGTGTCAGATAACCGGCATCGGCCGTCTTCAAAGCCGTATCCGCGAGACCTTTTCGGGCCCCGTGCGTCGAGATAAAATACTCCAAAACTGTCAACCCTTCACGGAAGCTCGCGGTAATCGGGTTTTCAATAATCTCTCCGGAGGGCTTAGCCATCAACCCCCGCATCCCCGACAGCTGGCGGATCTGAAGACGCGACCCTCTCGCACCGGAATCGGCCATAATAAAAACAGGGTTAAAAGCCGCCATCTGTTTAAACACCAAATCAGAAATCTTCTCTGTCGTATGTGTCCAGATATCAATAATTTTATTATAACGTTCACGGCCGGTGATAATCCCCTTGCGATACTGATCCTCGACCTTAGCCACCTCCTGCTTGGCTTCCTTAATATGGCCTTCTTTTTCCTTCGGGCTCGTCAAGTCGGAGATGGCGATCGATATCCCGGCCTTGGTGGCCATGTTAAAACCAAATTCTTTAAGACTATCCAGCAAATTAACCGTCGTATGTTGCCCAAAGCGCTTATAACAGTCAGCAATGACCGCTCCGATCTGTTTCTTATCCATCGTGGCGTTGACAAATCCGAACCCTTCCGGCAGCAGTTCATTGAACAAAATACGGCCCACGGTCGTTTCAATAATCGGCTGATTGGATAATTTCTGCGATAGCCCTCCGGCTTCTTCTGCCCCCACTTCCCCGTCCTGAGAAATAATTAAAGAGGGTTTTTCGTCTCCCCAAACCGGTTGCGCCAAACGGAGCTTGATGCCCGTATGCAGGTTAACCTGACCGTCATTATATACAATAATAGCCTCTTCCTTGCTGCCAAAAAGGCGGGCGTCATGTTCTTCTTCCCGGTCCTTCGTTAAATAATACAAACCTAAAACCATATCCTGAGTTGGAGACACGATGGGCCGTCCATCGGCCGGAGAAAAAAGGTTATTCACCGACAAAAGTTGCAGGCGGCATTCAATCTGCGCTTCCAAAGACAACGGCAGGTGAACCGCCATCTGATCCCCGTCAAAGTCCGCGTTAAAAGCCGTACAGACCAGAGGATGAAGTTTAATGGCTTTCCCTTCCACCAGCACCGGCTGAAACGACTGGATACTTAAACGGTGCAATGTCGGCGCGCGGTTAAGCATGATCGGATGGTCCTTAATGACCTCATCCAGGATATCCCAAACCTCGACCTTGGCCCTTTCCACCATCCGCTTGGCACCCTTGATCGTGTGAACGAACCCTTTTTCCCGCAATTCCCGGATAATAAACGGTTCGAACAGTTCAAGGGCCATCTTTTTAGGAAGACCGCACTGATGCAATCTGAGAGTCGGCCCCACAACGATAACAGAACGGCCGGAATAATCCACGCGTTTTCCAAGCAAATTCATCCGGAAACGCCCCTGCTTGCCTTTTAACATATCCGACAAAGACTTCAAGGGCCGGTTGCCTGACCCCAAGACGGGCCGCCCGTGACGGCCGTTATCCAAAAGCGCGTCCACGGATTCCTGAAGCATGCGCTTTTCGTTACGGATGATAATCTCGGGCGCTTTTAAGTCCATCAATTTTTTAAGACGGTTATTACGGTTAATGACCCGCCGGTACAAATC
>JAGOJP010000125.1 GCA_017995055.1 Candidatus Omnitrophota bacterium | reverse complement strand
CCCCATGCCGGCGCAGACGGCTAATGAGAACGCGGCGAGGGCCGGCGTGTGCGGGCCGAAACGGCAGACGCTGAAACCCGGAATATAGCCGATCCAGTTGATGTAGGGCAGGGCGTATTGTTTACTGATGATCAGAAAAGCCATCAATGCGAAAAACACGTTCGCGTATTTTTTATGGTTGTTGAAAAAGCTTAAGAAAGTCAGGGCAAAAGGCAATAACCCGATATAGCCCCCCCACCATCCGGAAAAAACCCACTGATAAGTGAGAGGAACCTTTTGGAAGAAATACGGGACCGCCAGGGTCAGGGCGCGGGAGCGTTGTTCTTCCAAAAGAAGACCGACTCGGGGAGGATGCGCGTGCCAGAGTTCGAATAAAATATTTTTCAGGAAAGGAAACGTGATAAACGCCGTGAGTCCAAACGCTAAAAGATATGCCAGAAGATACCGCTGGATTGCGTGTCTAACCGGTAAGGAACGCCGGAATACAAAAATCCGGTATAGGAAGAAACAGAAACAGTAAAAGTTGACCAGAAGAATATGCTCCGGATGCCCGCCCAGGATACTGAATGTGACGGCGGCGGCGAGAAGCGCTGTGTCGGCCGGCCGTTGTTTGCGGAGCAGCCGTTCCAGAGACAGCAGGATGAAAGGCGTGATGATGTCAACGTTGGTCGTCCAATATTGGAGCGATAAAAGCGGCCCACTGAGCATGAAGGCGACGGCGGAGCAGAGAGACGGGATTGTTTTCAGCCCCAGCGTGCGCATGAACCAGTAGGTGAAGCAGCCGGCGACCAGGAACCGGGCAAGGATCATGATGTCCCACGCGAAAAGTTCCGGGAAGAGATAGAGAATGAACATTAACGGATAAAACATGCCGACCTCAATCATGGCGATCAGCGGATACCCGCAGGCTTGGTGGGGATTCCAGAGAGGGAGGATGCCTTTCCTGAGGTTGCGTTTGATAAATTCGTACACGGGCTCCTCCATGACCGGAGAATCCGTGCCGTTTACGGGAATAAATTTGGGTTTGTTCTTTTCCTGGCCGTAAGCTCCGGTTGGCAGTGCCTGGGAGTTGGCGGTCGTGACTTTCAAGGTTTTGTTCAGGAAGACGACATCGTAGAACGCGATAACGAGCAGAATCGTCAGGAAAAAAGGAATGAGGACGGCCTGATTTTTAATCCGGTGAATCATGATTCTTATAGTATAATGACGATAGGGTGGTCAATCAAGCAGAGTCGCATAATCGTTAAGGGAAAAAGAAAACCCCCTGAGGAACTCAGGGGGTTTTCAAGGAGTATGGTAAAAACTATTTTCTTTTAGCAGCAGTTTTTTTCTTTGCAACTTTTTTCTTGGCGACTTTCTTGGTTGTTTTTTTCTTGGCTGCTTTCTTTTTTACTGGCATGTTCCTTTCTCCTTTCGTGAAAGAAATTTTTAATATTGTTACTTAAATAATAACACACACATAATAAGATGCAAAAAATAATTTATATTTTTTAATAAAAATTCTTTTCATTTTTTTGTAAATATTTTTAGCTTAAAATGATTTTTTGTCTTTTTCTCGACGGGAATTGCGCCAGTGCGGCCGGATTTATGAGCGCGGTGTCAAATAAAAAATTTTTACCTCCAAAACATTTTTAAAAATGCCGTCATTATATATTCATATTCCTTTTTGTTCGAGAAAATGTTTCTACTGTTCGTTTGTTGTTGCTGTGGCTAAGGAACATCACGCGGACCGTTACGTGGACTGTGTTTTGGGCGAGGCCCGGCGGTATCGAGGGGAAACTATCGGCTCTCTCTATGTCGGAGGAGGGACACCCAGCTTGTTGACGGAGGCTCAGCTGCGCAAACTTTTTGACGGGCTCGCGGAATTTTTTGATTTCGTCCCCGGGCTTGAAATAACACTGGAAGCCAATCCGGAGACGATGTATCCCGCGAAAGCGGAGTTCCTTTTGTCTTTGGGAGTGAATCGCGTGAGCCTCGGCGTGCAGACATGTCATGAAAAATATTTGCGGTGGATGGGGCGCACGCATACGGCGGAACAATCGGCCCGGGCCGTGACCGCGCTTAAAGCGGCGCCTTTAAAGAATATTAATGTGGACCTGATGTATTCCTTCCCGGAGGAGACTTTAGCAGAACTTGAAAGCGACGTGAAACAACTGGCTGACCTGGACTGCGCCCATGTGTCGCTGTATTCGTTAAGCGTGGAGCCGCACAGCCGTTTTTTTTCACGGGGGGTTCAGCCGTTACCCCGGGATACCGAAGCCGTGTTTTACGAGGAGGCCCGGCAGAGACTCGTGCGGGACGGGTACGGACAGTATGAGATCAGCAATTTTTGTCGTCCCGGGATGGAGTCGTTCCATAATAAGAATTACTGGCTGGGGGGAGATTACATCGGGCTTGGTGTGGGCGCGCATTCGCACCGCCACGGCCGGCGGAGTTGGAACACCTCCCAGCTGAAGGCCTATATGACGGCCGTTGAAAAAAATGTGAATCCGGAAGAGGGATATGAAATGTTAACGTCCGAACAGCAATTCAGAGAAGCGATTGCTTTCGGTTTGAGGATGAACCAGGGCGTGGATGTGCGACAGCTGGAAGAACGCTACCGAGTGGCGGTCCCGGAATCCTTGGAGGCAAGGGTTGGGTCTTTGATTCAGGAGGGGTGGTTGGACCAGGAGTCCAGCGCGGGGGGTCGGCTCTGGAAGGTGACGGACCGGGGGCGGCTCGTGCTGGACACGTTGATGCCTTATATTATATAAGAGAAGACAGGTGTTTTAGAAAGAGAGGCCGTTTTGTTCAGCGACAGCCCGGCTTTGGTGGAAGGATTGCAAAAGGAGTTGTTCGATATAACGGCGGTATTGTTTTTTAATTTGCAGTTGTTGAAATATGGCTTCTGCTTTCCGGAGCCGGGCCAGAATGTGTTCCAGGCTGTAGGCCAGGCTCCCCGTTTCTATGAAAATTTTTCGGACGGCCAGCAGGTCTTTATGCGTTATTTTTGGCTTGGTGAATATTTCCGTAAACCGGGTTTTTTCTTTTCCTTTAAGCTGGCTGTGCGCGCGGCACACCAATAAAGTTTTTTTGGATTCGGCGATGTCGCTTAAGACAGATTTCCCGATGGCCTTTTGCGTTCCGAATACTCCGATGATGTCATCCTGAATCTGAAACGCCTGCCCGATCTGCAGCCCGAGTTCCGCCAGAAGCCGGATGTCCTGCTCGCCGGCTCCGGCCAGGATCGCCCCCACGACCAGCGGGCCGTCAAAGGTATAACGTGCTGTTTTAAGGGAATAGTTGAGGAAGACATCTGCCTCGGCAACCTGGGGCAGCGCTTTCACGCCGTGCAGGGTGTCAATGAATTCCCCCATGGCTGTGAAGACGGCGGTCTGAATGAAATATTGCAGCGCCCGTTCTTTGCGGCTCCGCTCTTCATGGATGGAGAGGAAAGCGTCAATGGCCAGGGCGTACACAATGTCTCCCGCCACGATGCTTAAGTCAGATCCCAATCGCCGGCGGTCGCTGGTCTTGACGGCTTTCTCCAGCATTTTGTGCATGGTCGGTTTCCCCCGGCGCAGTTCAGACCGGTCAATGATGTCATCGTGTATCAGCATAAAGTTATGGAGAAGCTCGATGCAGGTGGAAACGTAATAAATGGAAGGGCTCAACCTGATATTTTTGCGGCAGTAGCCTTTATAGCTACAGATGAGAAGCAGGGGGCGGATGCGTTTCCCGGGCCGGAGGATGAAATCCCGGATGCTTTGAAAAAGAATAGGGTCAATCTGATCGAGCCGGTAATCTTTGTAAGCTTTGTTTAAAAACGCTTCTAAACTTTGGTCGATTTTTTCCTTCATTTGTGTTAACATGGGCATTATCCTAACATAGATAAAGCATGGCTGCAACTTCTATGTGCTTCGGGATGGCTCCGTGTTCTTGCGGCCCGGTGCCTGCGTTTTTGAAATAACAGACGAGACATTTATTTTTTAAAAAGGAGTTTGTTATGAAGAATCGTGTTGGGGCGGGACTGCTGGCGTTGCTTTTATCCCCCGGTCTACTCTGGGCGGATGTGATCTTTTTAAAAAACGGGAAAGAGGTTTCCGGGAAGATTTTGGAGGAGAGCAAATATTCGATCAAGGTGCTGGTGGATAAAAAGATCCTGACGTATTATTTATCGGAAATTGAGAAAGTGACCCGGGATGTAGATGTGGCACAGGAGAAACAAGAAAAGCAGAAGGAGTCGGCTCAGAAAAAAGAGCTGATCCTGAAGTTGCTGGAAGCCAATTTGGCCCGGAACAACATGCAGAAGATTTTTAATCAGATTATCGAACAGGCTCCTGCGGAGACGCAGGAGCAGCTGCGCAAGATATTAATACCGGATGAAATTATCGAAAGGCTCATTCCCCTGTATTCTAAATATTATACGTCTGAAGAAATCCAGGATTTGATCAATTTTTATACCAGCCCCACCGGCAAGAAGCATCTTGAAGAAACCCCGAAGCTTCTGGAAGAAACCCTGGTGGAAGCCGTGAAATATTTTCAGGATAAAGTCGCGGAACAGTAGCCCTGGGGGCTTTTTTTATTCCTGCGGGATGGGGTTACCCGATAGCCGCTGCAGGCGCGGCTTTCCGGCGTTGTCTATTAAGCCGCTTTAATTAATGCCGGAAAAATCTTGACCGCATTTTTTCTCTATGATATCATCCCCCTTATTCTTTTGATTTTAAAAATAAAAAATATTTTACCGGGAAGAAAGGTTTATAGCTATGAAGTACGGTTCTTTTTCAAAGTCGGGATTGGAATATGTGATTTGCACGCCGGAAACCCCGCGGCCATGGATTAATTATCTTACGAATGAAACCTATTGCAGCATCATTTCCCAGTGCGCGGGAGGATACAGTTTTTATAAAGACTGCCGGACAAACCGGATAACCCGCTGGGCGCCAGAAAACTGGCATTTTGACCGGCCCGGGAAATACATTTTTATGCGGGAAGGGACAAAGGCCTGGTCCTTAACTTATCAGCCCCTGCGGGTTAAACCTCAGAAATATGAGTGCCGGCACGGGTTGGGGTATACGACGATTGCTGCGGTTAACAACGGTGTTCATTCGGAGGTGACTTATTTCGTCCCGGAGCATGATTCCTGTGAAGTCTGGCTGGTCAAAATCTCCAATCAGACCAAAAAAGAGAAGAAACTGGAGCTCTATCCCTACGTGGAATTCCTGATCGGGGATTATCATGAGGAGATCCGCTACCGGAACATCATGAACCTGTACACGCGGGTTTGGTTTGATAAAGGGCATAAGGCCGTTTTCGCCAAAAAAACAGCGCAATGGCAGGGGATGAATATTCAGCCGTTTGATTCCCTGATTTATTTCTCATCGTCCCTGGCGGTGAAAGGGTGCTGTACGCAAAAAGACGCGTTTCTGGGGCGGTATAATTCTGAAGAGAGGCCGGACGCGGTGCTGGAAGGGCGTTTCAAGAATTTCCCGTTGTGCTCCGGGGAAGACGGCATCGGGGCTTTTAAACACACGGTGACGCTTAAGCCCGGGGAAACTAAGGAATTTTCTGTTGTTTTAGGGCAGACCCCGCACATCCCGGGTATCGGGAAACTTATCGCCAAGTATCGCGATCTGAAGCAGGCCAGAGCCGAACTGGAGAAGACGAAAGAACTGTGGCTCAAGCGGGTTACAGACAATAT
>JAGOJP010000017.1 GCA_017995055.1 Candidatus Omnitrophota bacterium | reverse complement strand
GAATACCCCCGACAAGATCGATAATGCCGTCGCTTTTCAGCTTCTCGGAGAGAGTAACAAGATCAACATTCTTACGGTTATTATAAAGATCCAGGATGGCAGAATAAATCTGGCTGTGGGAGTTCTCGTAAAACCAGGCCACATCAAGGATTTCCAAAGCGGTCCCGATGGCCTCGTCGTCGATCATCATCGCCCCCAAGACCGAGCGCTCCGCCTCAATATTCTGAGGGGGGATCATTATTTCTTGGCTACCCATACGCGTATTTTCGCGATCACCTGCGGGTGCAGTTTTACACCCACCTCAAAAATACCCAAATCTTCGATAGGGCTGTCGATCATGACGGTTTTTTTGTCAATAGTAAAGCCTTCCACTTCCAGCGCGCGGACGACATCAACTTCTGTGACTGAACCGTACAGTTTATCCAGGTCGTTGACCTCCACGGTCACGGTGCAAGACACCTTACTCAACTTTTCCGCCAGGTCTTGGGCTTCCTTTAAAGCGCGCTCATTTTCAGCCGCTTCTTTCGCTCGCTGTTTTTCTATTCTTTTTAAATTCCCGGGAGTGGCCAGATAGGCCTTTTTTTGCGGAATTAAAAAATTACGGGCATAACCGTCCTTGACTTTAACGACATCACCCACTTTCCCGAGCTTATGCACATTTTCACATAAAATAACTTCCATAGATCATCCCTCTCTTCGTTTAAAATGACTCCTTCTGCCCCTCACAATCCCGGGGAACTGTCTGCCTATCGTTTTTTGGAACTGCCGACCGAAAGCACACCCAGATACCGGGCCCGCTTGATCGCAGTGGTCAGATCACGCTGTTCTTTCCCGGTAATCCCGGTAATACGTCTTGACAGCAACTTGCCTCTATCCGTCAAAAATCTTTGCAATAACGGGATATTCTTGTAATCAATCTTGATATCCTTCGGCAAAACATATTTCGACGTCCTCTTCTTAACGATCCGCTTAGGACCCATCCTCATCATTCTTCGCTTCAATTTTAACCTCCCTTAATAACCTGCTGTTTTCTTTCGTCATCTTCATCACACGCGCCGGGTTCTCATCACCCCCGGGCTGATTCACCTCGCACAAAAATGCCTATTCATCCCAAGCAACATCTTCAGGACTAATGGCCTCATCAAAGGATGCGGTGGTGGAAGCGGCGAGCCCTTGAACGCCACGGTCCGACACCCCGCCTTCGCCTTCGATCTTATTCTCGGGGGAAAATTTTCCCAAAAACTGCACCCGCTCAGCCCTGACGTCGATCGTGCTGCGCTTCTGGCCATCGGTCGTTTCCCAGGACCGCGACTGCAGAACCCCTTCCACAAAGATCGGGCTTCCCTTCTGCAGATACTGACAGCAGGCTTCCGCCTGCTTGTCCCAAACAGTGACGGTTAAGAAACAAACATCTTCTTTCAGCTCCCCCGACTTATCACGGAAACGCCGGTTCACGGCGACTCCCAGGTTGGCCACGGCGACGCCTGCAGGGGTATACCTTAATTCCGGATCTCGAGTTAAGTTTCCGATTAAGAAGACCTTGTTCAAATTCGCCATTTCTACCTCCTCAACAATAAAGTTTTAACATTGAGCTTCTGTAATAATTAATTGGCCCCGGTCCTGTGCCCCTGGCGTTAAATCTTAACGATCAGAAAGCGCAAAAGATTCTCGTTGATTTTTAAAATCTGCCGCAAATGAGCGATTGCGGATTTCGGGCTTTCGAAATTAATCAGGTAATACGTCCCCTCCGTGCGCTTCTTCATCCGGAAAAAAAATTTTTGCTTATCCAGCCACACTTGACTGTTAATGACTTGCCCGCCACATTTCACAATCGTATCGCAAACCTCTTTGTTGATTTTCTCTTTCTCTTCCTGCAGGAGAGTCGCATCAACAATTCCTACCAATTCGTATTTATCCATTTTCCTTCCTTTTGTTAATTTGAGTCATAACCTTTCCGATATCTTCCTTCAACCATAATTGACAACACTCGACCCCCTGATCGATAAAATCGTCCAGTTGCTCCTGTTCTTGTTTCTCAAAGCCCGCCAGGACATATTCCGCAGGATCCCGGCCCGGCGGAGGAGCCCCCACGCCCATTCTTAACCGGGCAAACGTATCGGTGTTCAGGGCACTGATAACCGACGCCAAGCCATTATGCCCCCCATCAGTCCCCTGCGGGCGCACCCGGCATTGCCCGAAAGGCAGGGTAAAATCATCACACACCACAAAGATGCCGTCCGACGGAATTTTTTGATAGGACGCTAAATCTCGGACAGCGATTCCCGACTGATTCATATATGTCAAAGGCAACAGCAAAAAACACGCACGATCCAGGATGGACCCTTCCGCCACCAGCCCCCGGCACACACGGCTGGCTTTCAGGCGCACCATGTACTTCCGGGACAAGGATTCTATCACCATAAACCCGAGATTATGCCTGGTCCGAGCATACTGTAATCCGGGATTCCCCAACCCTACAATGAGACACTTCTCCGTCAATCCTCACACCCGCGGTCAAGCCGGCGCATTCCTTCTGGCACGGCCTTTTTTAGCAAAAAATCCATGACCACCAACGGGCAATAAGCCCGCTATGATCATTTTTTATCAGAATCCTTATCTTTGGCTTCAGGGGCTTCTGCTTTCTTTTCCTTAATCACTTCCGGCTCGGTCGGTCCCTCCACGGCCGCTCCCGGCTCCTCCTCGCGCATCGGAGGGATCACCGTGCAGACAACCGCTTCCGGGGCCTCTTTAGTCTTGACCCCATCCGGCAACACAATATCTTTGACGTAAATACTATCCCCGATCTCCAGAGCGGAGATATCCACGTCTATATGTTGCGGGATATTCATCGGAAGACAAATGACTTCCAGATCCCATATATGATGCTCGATAGAGCCCCGGGACTTCTTGACCCCAGGGGCGTCGCCCTTCATGACCAAACCCACCTTGACTTCGATTTCCTGGGTCAGGGAAATGACATTAAAATCCACATGAATAATTTCATCCGTCACCGGATTATGCTGCTCTTCCTTAACAATCGCCGAACAATCGCTTAAACGGGTTTCCCCTTCAAAGATATTCAGGTGATAGACAACGCTCTCTCCTATATGAGCCCGTCTTATTCTCTCAAAGGCTTTTTTCTCCAACTTCACCGCCACCGGCTCCGCCTCTTTCCCGTAAATGATCGCCGGGACAAAACCATTGCGCCGGACCTGTCTTATACGTTGTCCTCCGATTTCCTTGCGTGATTGCACATCTAATTTAATTTCTTCCATGTTTATCGACCTGCCTTTTCTTTTTGATTAATGCCCCTGGTCAATGCCGGGTATGTTCAAACAAACAACTCACCGAATTTTCATTATGAATCCGGTGGATCGCCTCCGCCAATAACGGGGCGATCGAAATGACTTTAATTTTTGAATTTGCCGCCCGCTTTTGAAACGGGATACTATCCGTAATCATCACCTCTTTCAGCACATCGCATTTTCTGATCTTCTCCAAAGCACCGCCGGACAACACGCCATGACTGACCGCCGCGCACACGGACGTAACGCCTTTTTTCTGCAACCCTTCTGCCGCCTGAACCAGGGACCCTCCCGTTGCGACGATATCATCGACAATAATCGCGACCTTCCCCTTGACCGAACCAAGAATATGCATCACTTCCGTCGTTTCCGGGCTCGTCCGCCGCTTATCAATCACCGCCAGCCCGGCATTGAGTTTTTTGGCATAGGCACGGGCCATTTTCAGGCTCCCGACATCCGGGGACACGATCACCATCTTGGAGGACGGGATCTTTTTGTCAACATAATCACACAGCGTATTAATCGCGTATAAGTGGTCCACCGGGATATCAAAGAAACCCTGGATCTGGCTGGCGTGCAAGTCCATCGTCAGGATCCGGTTCGCACCGGCGGCCGTAATCAGATTCGCGACCAGTTTCGCCGTAATCGGAACGCGCGGCTGATCCTTGCGGTCCTGCCGGGCATATCCGTAATAAGGCATGACCGCGGTGATCCGTCTGGCAGAAGCCCGGCGGGCAGCGTCCATCATGACCAGCAGTTCCATCAAATTGTCATTCACAGGAGGGCATGTCGGCTGGATGATAAAAACATCTTTTCCGCGGACATTGTCTTTCAGCCGGACTTGAATTTCGCCTTCGCTAAATCGTCCGACCAGCACATCCGCAAGCGGCACGTGCAGACATTTGCATATCCCCTGCGCCAAATCGGGGTTGGCATTACCACTAAAAACCGCCATGCTGCCGTTCATACCCTTCTCCTCTCCTTTTGAAAAGCTAATGTTTATTCCTTCTTCTTCCGGATCCGGCCAGGGACGCCGACAATAACGTTCCCCGGAGGGACTTTGGTTCCCCGCGTGACGACACACCCGGCTCCGGTCATGGCGTCCGGGCCGATTTCAACTGGCGCCACCAAAATAGAATCAGAGCCCACAAAAGCCCGGGCGCCGACCCGGGTCTGATTTTTGTTCTTCCCGTCGTAATTCGCTGTCACCACTCCGGCGCCGATATTAACATTCGCTCCGAGCCTGGCATCGCCCAAAAAACTAAAATGTTTCATAAAACAATGCTCTCCCATCACGCTGCGCGACACTTCGGCAAAATTGCCGATCTGAACCCGGTTTCCGATTCGAGTGCCGGGCCGAATCCTCGCAAACGGGCCGATGACACACTGTTCGCCAATCGTCACGTTCGTCTCAATCACCGTACAGGGATGGATAATCGTATCCTGCCCGATCCGGGCCTTCCCGTCAATATACGTGGTGGCAGGGTCAACAATCGTCACCCCCGAGAGCATCAGTTTCCTCAAAACCCGGAATCTCAAAACCCGCTCAGCGACAGCCAGGTCTTCCCGGGAATTAATCCCCACCCCCTCCATGGCGTCCGGCGTTCCCACGGTTTCAATTGGGGCGCCTCTTTGAGCCAAAATCGCCACCATATCGGTCAAATAATATTCCTTCTTTTTCGCGTTTAAGGGAACATCCCGGAGGGCGGAGAACAGGGCGTCTTTGTGCACACAGTACACGCCCACATTAATTTCCCGGATTTTCTTCTCCTCCAAACTGGCATCTTTCTCTTCCCGGATAGCGACCGCTTTCCCGGAAGCATGACGAATCACCCGTCCATAGCCATGACTGTTTTCCAAGAATGCGGTTAAAAACGTACAGGCCGCCCCCGTACGCTTATGCCGCCGGATAACAGACCGGATGGTTTCTTTTCGCAACAGCGGCGTGTCCCCGCAAAGGATCAGAATATCCCCCGTATAATCCCGGAAGAAACGCTCTCCCTGGCGGACAGCATCCGCTGTCCCTAACAGGTCTTTCTGCTCATAGGTTGTGACGTCCGGCCCCAAGGCTTCTCTCACCTGACCGCTTTGGTGGCCCAGGACAACATAGGTTTTCAAAGAACCAGCCGCATGAACCGCTTCCAAGACATGCTGAATGATCGGCTTACCGCATAGTGCGTGTAAAACTTTAGGAACCCGGGATTTCATCCGCGTCCCTTTACCTGCTGCAAGAATTATCGTCGTAACGTGGTCCATGAAAAACGAATATGATTTTTGTCTTATGACTCCGGCAGGCCCCATTGAACAGCCGTATAACCGCCCCCGGCGAAATGGCTGCCCAGCCTGGGCTCGAACCAGGAAAACGAGATCCAAATTCTCGTGTGTTGCCAATTACACCACCGGGCAATAAAAATCCTCAATGATGATCTAAAAAAGCAGCTCCAGCTTAAACATCCGCATCATCCATCGTGGAAGAGGAAGGATTTTCCTCTTCCCGTTTATAGGCTTCTAAAATCCGGCTCTGCAGGTATTCACGAAACTTCTGTGTGACAGGGTGGGCAATATCACGATGCTCTGTCTTCGCATCACGTGCAGCATCGTCTTTAGCCTGAGGAGAAACCTGGGCCCCGCAATGATTGCAATATCGGCTTCCGACCTCATTTTTAAAAGAACATTTAGAACACGGGCTTTTCACTTTCCGGGAAGGCATGGCAATAAATAAGCCATTAGCCCCTTCAATCACTTTTATGTTCCGGACAACAAAGACATCATCGAAAGTAACGGTTGTATAAGCCTTTAACTTTTTGTCTTGTCCCTCTTTCAAAAACACACGAATTTCTGTGATTTCCATGATGCTATCCTCCTGTCAAAGAGTTCTTACGGCATACACCTGGCTGTATCTTTTCGACAACAATATTTGGAGCTTTTCTGCCTGCTGCTGGCTTTGGGTTACTCCAAATACGGCCGGACCACTTCCAGAAAACAATGCCCCGGTCACCTCTTTATATAATAATAGTCGTTCCCTAATGCCACGCAGAGAGGAACGGAGCTCTAAAATACTGCTTTCCAGATCGTTACGTAACAAGCTGCCTACTCTAATAATATTCTTATCCTTTAAATAGCGAATTAGAATATTAACATCATCCCCTGGCTTTGTCAACTGCAAATTAAGGTTCGCAAACACTTCGGAACTATACATTTTAAGACGGGGGACCACCAAAATGTGCCATAATTTTGTCTTTAAATCCAGCCGGCGGATCTCGTCTCCGCGGCTTAATCCCATGGCCCAACTGCTGTCATATAGGAAAAACGGGACATCGCTACCCACTTTTTTGGCCAAATCCACCATTTCCGCCAAGGACAGCCTGAGCTCCCAAATCCTATTTAACCCTTTTAAAGCCGTCGCCGCATTGCTGGATCCCCCGGCCAAGCCGGCCGCAACCGGAATCCGCTTGTCCAAAAACACCTCTACCCCGGACTTGACCCCGAATTTTTCCTTCAGCAAAACGGCTGTGCGAAAGATCAAATTCTTGGGTCCGCAGGGCACATGGGGATGGGAACACCGGATACGAACCATTCCGTCCGAGGTCGCCTTAAACGTGATCGCGTCGCACAGGCTGATTCTTTCAAAAAGGGTCTCTAAGTCGTGATACCCATCCGCCCGTTTACGAAGGACTTTTAAGGACAGGTTCAATTTGGCGGGAGAACGCAAAGTGACAGATTTCATGCCATACCACCTAACAAACGCTGACTACCGAACGCCCATAATTTCAAAAAACTCAATTTAGCTTCTCTATCTTCTGGATAACACGCTGCTGATCAGGAAGCATATCTAATGAAAAACTCCAATACTTCTTCGCCTCTTCATACTGTTTCAACATGTAATACGCATCCCCTATATGCTCATAGATCACCGGGTCTTTTAAATAACTGTCAGCCGCTTCGAACGTGGACAGGGCTTTTTGATATTCTCCCTGCTTGTAATAAATCCATCCCAGGCTGTCCCAGTAGGCGCCGTTTTCAGGATCCAGCTTAATGGCCCGGCTCACCATTCCCTCGGCCTCTTTCAATTGCACCCCATCTTCAGCGTACAGATACCCCAAAGAATTTAAACTTCCGTCATGTTCCGGGTCCGCTTTGAGAGCATGCAGGAAATAATCCATAGCCATAGACCGCTCCCCCAATTCCAGATGCAGGGTGCCGAGGAGAAACAGAACATCCGCGTTCTTGGGGGATAACTGCAAAACAAGCTCGTACTGTGAAATCGCTTTACGGTATTCTTTTTGCGAATAATACAACTGCCCGAGCGAAATATAAACTTCGATATTATTGGGATCTGTTTCGGAGAAAGACGTCAGGATCAATTCGTACTCTTTGGCGGCCAGGTCAAAATCTTTCTGGCTGGAATAAATCAGCGCTAATAAATAACGCGCCTGAATATTCTTTTCGTCATAGTTCAGGACTTTCTGCAGGGCGCTGATAGATTCGGGCAGCTTCCCGAGCCGAGCATAATCAGCCCCTAACCGCAAATACACATCCGCATGCCCGCAATATTCAGCGGACGTCTTATAAGAGTCGATGGCCTTGTCCGTCATCCCCTGCAAATCATAGACCAAGGCCATGATATAATGCGCAATCCCTTTAGCCTTCGCATCCTGGTCGCTTTCTTCCCCCGCAGCGGCCCCAGGATTCAGGCAAAGTAAACTTCCAAAGACAATGATCCATAGAGGAAGCAACTTGTTTCTTAATACCCGCATGGCTTAAAATTACGACCAATCACGTTTTTTAAGATGCCGCAAAGACTTTCTTTGTTTTTTTCTTTTATGAGTCGTTATTTTTCTGCGTTTCCGTTTTTTTCCGCAAGGCATAAGTCCAACCTTTGATAATTTTAAAGAATGATTTTGTTTAAAGAATACTCGATGATCCCCTGCGCGCCGGCCATTTTAAGATCAGGGATAATCGTCCGCACCTTTCCTTCATGAATCACGGTTTCCACCGCCAGCCAGTCTTCATCACGCAGATGCGAAATGGTAGGCTGTTTGAGAGAAGACAGCCGGGCTAAAACTTTATCCAAATCTTTTCTGTGCACATTTAATTTTAACCCTACCATGCCGTTGGCGTCAATGGCTCCTTTTAAAAGCATCACAATCTGGTCCATTTTCTGTTTCTTCCAAGGATCCCGCAAACTCTCGCGATTGGCGACAAACTGAGTCGTAGACTCACAAATCGTCGTCACAATCCGCAGTTTGTTCGCCCTCAGGCTGGTTCCCGTCTCGGTCAATTCCACAACCGCGTCCACCAACCCCGCCGCCACCTTGGCCTCGGTCGCGCCCCAGCTAAACTCCACCTCGGCTTTAACCTTATGCGCCTTTAAATACGTTTTGGTCACGTTCACCAGTTCCGTCGCGATCCGCATCCCTTGCAGATCCTCGACCGATTTAATCTTCGAGTGCTCGGGGACAGCCAAAACCCAGCGCACCTTCACCGATGATTGCTTGGCGTAAACCAAATCAGCCAACACCTTAACTTTAGACTCGTTCTCCAAAACCCAGTCCGCCCCGGTGATACCGCAGTCCAAAACACCTTCTTCAACATAACGGGACATCTCCTGAGCCCGCAGCAAAACGGGCTCAAGGGCATCGTCGTCAATAATCGGGAAATAAGAACGGTCCGACATGTAAATCTTAAACCCGGCCCGCTCAAACACTTTGATTGTGGCTTCCTGCAAACTCCCTTTCGGAAGACCTAATTTTAACTTTTCCATATCGTTCCTTCTCTCCCCTCCCGCCCCCAGACACCGGAAAACAGAAAACAGTTGACTGAAACAGGGGGTATTATAACCTTAGGTATTTTAAAAGTAAAGCAATTTTCTGCACTCTTATGAGGAATTCCCTTGTCAAAAAGTTGAGAAATAGATATAATGCGTTTTCTGACGTTTTAAAACAGTTTTCTCACCAAATTCAATACCCCTAAAGAATAAGGAGACCCCATGTTAAAGGTCATTCGTCACAAAGGTTTCATGAAAAAAACATTATGGGCGCTAGCCGTTATCATCATTATATCTTTCGGTTTTTTCGGGCAGTCTTTCCTGTTCCGGGACTCCTCCAAAGCCACTTACGCCGGGAAGATTTTCGGCAAAAAAATCTCAATACAGGAATACGATTTCAACCGGACCCAAACCGATCTCCAGCTTCGGTTGCAATACGGGTCGGAATATAAAAAAATCGCCGATTTTATAAATATCTTTGCCCAAACCTGGGACCGGTTGATTCTCCTGTATGAAGCCGACCGGCAGCATATCAAAGTGACGGACGAAATGATCGTCTCAACGATCCAAACCTATCCCTTCTTCCTGAAAAACGGTGTTTTCAACCAATCCCTCTATAATCAAATCCTCAAAAATGCCTTCCATATCCAGCCGCGGGACTTTGAAGAAGGCATGCGGGATTCCCTTAAAATCGCCAAACTGTTCGAAAAGCAAACTGAAAACATCACCGTCCCGGAGGAAGAGGTGTTAAAAATCTACACCCAACACAACGAAAAAGTCCAGGTCACTTACGGGATGGTTTCCACCGATCAGTATTTATCCGGAATCCCTTTTGACGAAGTCCAGGCCAAGAATTATTATCTGAGCCACAAAGAAGAATTCATGCTCCCTCCGATGATCAATGTGGCGTTCATCCAAGTTGATTTCCCGCTTAACCCGCCGGCCCATGAATCCGACGGGGAAGCCGAAAAAACACCGTCTGAAAACAACGGGGAAATTCCGGAGAATCCGGAAGCGGCCGGGGAGCCGGCCCCCCCCTTGGCCGAGGCGAAAAACGCCGTGAGCGATGCCGATAAAGAAACGGCTTGGCAGGCCGCCCAAGACCTGGCCGATGCGATTCTGATTGACAACAAAAATTTCGAAACCGTGGCTCTGGAGAACCAAAAAAATGTCGGGGAAAGCGGATTCTTCAGCCTGGAAAAACCCAACTTATCCCTGGGCTGGTCCTTTCCCCTGATCCAGCAGCTCTTCGAACTGCCGAAAGGCCAAATTTTAGGCCCGGTCGAGACGCCCGGCGGCTATCAAATTCTTCAAGTCAAAGATCGCCGGGAGTCCACGATTCCCGATTATCCGACGGTTCAAAATGACGTCAAAATTGCCTGGACCCGGGCGGAAGCGAAAAAAATCGCGAAAGCCAAAGCCGACGAATTTATCGGCCAAACCCGGGAAACCCTCAACCAGGCCGGAAATCCGGGGTTCAAAACCATTGCCGAAAATCTCGGGCTGCCCGTGTTCCAGACTCCGGTTTTTCAAAGAGGCGAGTATTTACCCAATGTCGGCCTGTCCCGGGATTTTCAGGAAGCCGCTTTTGCGCTTAAAAACAGTTCCAAAGTCAGCGACCCGGTCGAAGTGGAAAAAGGATTCTGTTTCCTGATGCTTGATTCTTATATTCCCGTGGATATGGAAAAATATAAAAAAGAAAAGGCCCCTTATTTAGAGAAAATCCTGCAAGAAAAGAAAGCGAAAGCTTTTGAAGAATTCCTGGCCCGGCTGAAAGTAAAGGCCAATCTGGAAGATCACACATCTGAACTGTATCGGATGGACACGACGAATTAAACCAAAACGCACTTGAACTCCCCCAAGCCTCTCTCTGGATCTAAAAGCTGTCCACCGAGGTGGAAGCTCCGGAGGAAAAAAGAATCTGCTCATAATCCTCGGGGATGTCATTTTCAACCGCGCGGATAATCCCTTCGGCGTTCACTAAAATAAATGTCGGGATACCAATAACCCCATAGACCTCTGACACGGACCCGTCTTCATCCAAAAAAACATCCATGGTCATATGATTTTTAGACATATAAGACTGGACAAGGGGAGCGCTCTCGCCCAGGTCGACCAGGGCGAGCTGAACTCCTTTGGCCGCAAAAGCCTCCTGGCTGGTGTGGAGCGCATCCAACTGCACCCGGCAATGCGGGCACCAGGTCGCCCAAAAAAAGATAATCACCGGTTTACCGTCGCGGAACGTGGTCAAATTCAAATTCTTTTGATAAATGGAATTGAGGGTAAAATCCGGGGCCTTCTGGCCAATCAAAGGGTTCTCAAAAAAGAAAAACTGTCCCATGGCATAAGACCCGTTAATAGCCAAAAAGATGACCAGCAGAACGATAACAAAACGTCCGATTATTCTCATGAATCGTCTCCTCCCTTATTCCATACTTATGTCCGCACGGTTTCATCAATCCAGGCCAAATAATCTTTCTGGCCCGCTATGACCGGCAGCGCGATTATTTCCGGGACACTATAACTGTGTTGCGCCTTGACCACCTCTGTTAAGGCCTGAAAAACAGAATAACGGGTTTTCAAGATCAACAGGCACTCACCGGCGCGATCGATTTTTCCTTCCCACCAGAAAAAAGAATCCACGCCGGAAACAATATTAACGCAGGCAACCAGTTTTTTTTCCAGTAACACGCGACCCAGGGCCTGCCCTTCTTCCTGGCTAGGCACCGTGACAAAGACAATGATATGTTGAATGCCTTGCATTCCTCCCCCCGAGCAGGAAGGCCCTCCCCCACGGGTGTGGGCCTCACGGGCACTTCACTTTGTAAAACAACCTGACTTCTCAAGACGCCTACACACATCCCCGGGGAAAGAAGCCCCGGGTAACGTCCTGCATCCCTCCACGGGCATGTCCTGCCCTCCCGCAAAGGCGGATAAAAATTTTATTATAGCCCTCTTGACCCAAAATTCAACAAATATCCTAATCCTCAATAACCATCAGCGCGAGGTTCCGCCCGCACCCTTCCCCTTCTCTGCGGTAAGAAAAAAAACGGGCGTCACAGCAGGTGCATACCCGGCAGTCATGCAGGCGGGACTCCCTCACCCCGCTCTGAAGAAGCTGCCTGATATTCGCCCCGGCAAGATCAAAAGCAATCCGCTGCCCCTGCCTTAGAATATCCTCCGGGAAAAAATCACAAAACTCCGGCCCCACGGTATAACAACAGGGCCGTATACAGGGCCCCAAAACCGCAGTCAACTCCGCGGGTTTTGAACCGAACACTTCGCACATACGGGCCACGGCTTCCTGCGCAATGGCCCTCTTCGTCCCCCGCCAGCCCGCATGCACAATTCCAACACACCGGTTCTGAGGATCGCATAAAAATACAGGCAGGCAATCGGCGGTTCTGACTCCGATCCAGCTTCGGGGTGACTTCGTCAAACAGGCGTCCGCCTCAAGCCGGGGAGGTCAAACAGAGTCACCGCGGTCATAGACGCACACCTGATTCCCGTGCACCTGGCGCAAAGAAATAAAAACCGAGTCAGGAAAAGAAAGATACGCCGCAGCCGCCTTCTCTTGGGCCGGCGTCAGGGATAGCTGTCCCGGCGGAAGAGAAAAACGGCTGTGCCGGTCCGAAAAAATGGCATGTATCCCGTGAGGGAAAAAATCACTCAAGACTAACATGGACCTCTTCTGAAGATACGAGCTGCGGCTCATCGCCGCTGCCGGGCATCTCCTGAACCCGCTGCAGTTTACGCTCAATCGTACGGGATTTTTGAGCGGCCGTTTCAATCGTATTGCTGGCCTCCTGCAATTTTTTATGGGTCTTTTCCAGCATGCCGCCGAACTTACTGAATTCATTTTTAACCAGGCCCAGCAGATTCCATACCTCACTCGCCCGCTTTTCGACAGCCAACGTCCGGAACCCCATCTGCAGACTGTTCAAAAGCGCCGCAATCGTGGTGGGGCCGGCCACCATAACACGGGCTTCCCGGCGGAGCAAATCCAGAAATCCCGGACGCCGCAAAACCTCCGCATAAAGGCTCTCGGTCGGTAAAAACATGATTCCAAAATCGGTCGTGCGCGGAGGATCCAGATATTTCTCCCTGATATTTTTAGCCTCCAGCTTAATCCGGTTTTCCAGCGCCTTAGAAGCATCGGCCATGCCGGGGCCATCCCCCTGGTCCTGCGCCTCCTGAAGACGTTCATAATCTTCCAAGGGGAACTTGGCGTCTATCGGAAGATAAACCGGCCGGCCGTCTTGCCCCCCGGGAAGCTTAATGGCGAATTCGACGGGGTCACGGCTCCCGGTTTTGGTCACCACATTCTTTTCATACTGATCCGGGGACATCATCTGCTCCAGGAGATTCCCGAGCTGCACTTCTCCCCATGTCCCGCGGGTTTTAACATTGGCCAAAACTTTCTTCAAGTCGCCAACGCCGGCGGCAAGGGACTGCATTTCGCCGAGTCCCTGATGAACTTTTTCCAGCCGGTCACTGACAATCTGAAAAGAATCGCCCAGCCGTTTTTCCAGCGTAGCGTGTAATTTTTCATCCACGGTTTCCCGCATTTTTTCCAATCTTTGATTATTCTCCTCCTGCAAATACCGCAGGCGCTCTTCCACAACCGCACGGAGCTTCTCCAACTTCTGTTCATTCATCTGCGTGAGCACCGACAGCTGTTGAGAGAAAGTATCCAGCTGATTTTTCTGCAGTAAAGACACCTCCGTCATCCGGGACAAGAGAGACTGGGAAAACGCATCCATGTTATCCCGTAATTCCTTCCGTATTCTCTGATCTTCCTGCAGGGCCTCCTCCCGGTTAAGTGCGATCTCCTCCCGGACTCCCGTCCGGATCTTATCCGTATATTGCTCGAGCCCCCGGACATCCTCCTTAATTTGCTTTTTGGCTTCTTGTAAATCTTTCCAAAGGATAAAGAATCCGGCAATAAAAAAAACACTCAGCCCCAGCCACCCTCCCATTATATCCATGCAGACCTCTTCCAAAAATATTATTAATATGGTTCTACTTTAATTTCGCTTAAGTCCTCGACTTCCATCAGGCGGCCATATTCGCCGTTGATGTACCCAATCACGTTCACGGGGCTGACCGGGCGGATTTCCCCATCCTCGCTGATAGGAGTCGGGCCAAAGAATATGCAGAAAGAGTTTCCTTCCGGCCAGAACGCCAAATCCCCTTTTTCAACAGTATCCTGAACGCATTGTTTTTCCAGATCGTGTTGAATCGGGATCGGAAAATAAATTTCCTTTCCCCAGCGGGTGACATTGGCCGAAAGCGGAAGGCTATCCCATACTTTTTGCGCCGTACGGGAATCATTGAGTTGAGCAGTTATGCGGAGATGACCAATTGTAATACAAATGTGTTTTGCCATAAACGACAGTATCCAGCATTGGTTTGAATTGCAACACAGGGATCCCAAGAGATCAAAAGACATTCTTCTGCCCGCCGGGCAAAAGCAGTCCAGGCGGGTCTCTTCCCGGGGACTCCCGGCCCGTTACTTTTTTTCTTCCAGCAATCGGATAATTTTTTCAAGCCGGTTGGTAATCGCGATCGGGACAAAAACAATCCAAACGACCAGAAAAATCTTTATCCCGAAATACCAAATTAAATCCTGAACATTTCCGCTTTCAAACGGGCCCATGTATCTCCTCCTCTTCTCTATTGAGATGAAAGACCGCGAACAATGTTTATTATAAACATTTCTTCAGGGCTTGTAAAGCACACAAAGGATGCTCCTTCTAAAACAAGATGTTCCCAAGCGCGTCCTTCGCCAGGGGCGGCCCTCCCAAGAAGCCAGGCTCGCCGGTTTTGACATATACGTCGCTGCCAGGAATCGTACGTCGAGAAGCCGGGGAATTTTTTCATGTTTTTCCTTGAGCCCGTAAGGTTTTTTGATATAATTGCACCAGAACAAAGGAGACCTTTTATGGAAAGTAATTATTCATTTCTTAATGACACTTTGGCGATTCATGAAATCCACAAACATAAATGGCTGGAAAGCGAAAAACAAGGACAGGAAATCGGCTTCGCTACGGCGGCGGTGGATTGGATAAAAAAATATGGCCAGCAATGGTACCTGTCCCGGTCCGAGCACAGGCGGGATTCAGACCCGTTTTCTGAAAAGCGGCAATTCCGCCGCTTCCAGATGAGGATCCCCCTGCGCATCAAGATCAACGACGAACACATCGAATGCCAAACAGACAACATTAATCTCCTGGGACTGGCCTGCACCCTTCCCGCCTCCATTACTCCTGATGAACCCGCGGATGTCATCATCCTTTTTCCAGACCCCAACGCCCGGCGGAACCCGGAAAACCGCCTGCGGTTTCAGACCCGTATCGCCCGGGTTTCAAATCCGGCCGCTCTCCCAGGGCGGCAGTCCTATGTTTTCCTCCCGTTTCCGGAAGAAGTAAAAGACTTTATCCGGGGACATTCGGAAATTTTAAGTAATTAGATTCCCACAACTTTCACCGACGAGGAATTGGCTGTCTTACGAATCCTTGTCCAGGGACGTCCTTCCCGGCCTCGCCTTTCATCCGCGCCTTGAATCAAGGCGCGGGGATTTCCGCTGGGATTAAAACACTTTTTTCGGCAGACGATGATTTTGAAAAAAGCCTCCCGGAGACAGACTCTTGTCATGCGGCTCTTTTAGAAAGCCGAGGACGCTTTATGGCTGGAACACAAAGACAGGCGAAGGGATTCTAACGCCGAGGCGTCTTAGACCGTAAAATGTCTTCAAAAGTCCAATCCCGGTCTTTTTGGGGTGCATGGGGCTTCTCGGCAGAAACCTTACGTGCGTCCAGTTTATTTTGGCGTGGTTTTTTTGATGATCGTCCCATAAAAAATACTCCGACGGTTAAATTATCCGCCCCCTTCTCCCGACAGAAAGAAATGCACCGGACTCAGGAGGACGGTTCGGAAAGACCCGGCGTTTCGACTTCCCCTCGGATCAGCATCCCTTGTTCATCGAAATAAAGATACACTTTTTCCTTTCCCGCATAATCAGTCTGGCGGCGATACATCCACAGCGTCCGGGCCTCCCCGGATTCCCCGGCGATGATCTTGTCATAAATCGGTGCCCCGTAAACCCGGCGGATATCCTCCTGCTGCATGGTCCGGGCAAGCCGGCCGGCTTTCAGTTCTTGAACAAGCGCCTCAAAACGCTTATCCGCGTTTTCGATAAACCGCGTTTTCTCCTCATTATTATCAGAATACGCCTGCAGCGTCAACAGCTCCCTCAAATGGGCCAGCTTAGCGCACCCGGGCAAAACCAGGCCCGCGACAAAAAAAAGGCAAACCCCGCGGATCGCTCCCGCTCTCATGATCATCCCCTCCCGCCGACACCAAGGCCTCAACTCCAGGCCAGGGTCTCATTTACTGATATGGTCCTTCTCTTCCGTCAGCCTTTTAATCTCCGATTCCAGCTCCCTTAATATTTTCGGAATCTGCTTCAATCGCTGCCCGCACTCTTTTATAAGATCCGGATCTTTCCCGTAAGCATTGGACAGCAGCCGTGACTTCACATAGCTTTCTTTTTCCAGATCTTTCATTTGCTGGTGCAGATATTTAATCTGGCTTTTAATCTCATTCATCCGCTTCAAGGCCTGCTGATGAAGGCGCCGGGCTTCTTTCAATTTAGTATATTCTTCCCCTTTCGCCTTTTTTTTCTCCTCTTGAGCCGCCTGGGTTTCCTGATGGGCCTTCGCCTCGCTCTTCTGTATTAAAGTTTCGCCGGCTTTCTTCTTGTCCAGATAATACCCCAACCCTCCGGGATAACTTTTTATCTGCCCCTGGCTGACCTCGACGATCGAGTCAGCGATCTGTTCCACAAAAAAAAGGTCGTGGCTGATGAAACACAAAGTCCCTTCATACTGTTGAAACGCCTTTATCAACGCTTCCACTCCGTCAATATCCAGATGCGTGGTCGGTTCGTCAAGAAGGATAAAATTAGGCGGCCGGATCAGCAGTTTGGCCAGGATCAGCCGGCTTTTCTCCCCACCGGAAAGCACCTGGACCGGCTTAAAAACATCTTCTCCGTGAAAGTTAAAAAGCCCGAGCAGGGTCCGCATTTGCGTGGCCGGGTAAGTCCCTTCCGCGGCGGAGGCCAATTCGTCGAGGACAGACCGCCCGGGATTCAGGACATCCAGCCGGGTCTGGGAAAAATAACCGCGCTGAACCTGATGCCCCAGCATAATCTTCCCCCGGTCCGGGGGGAAAATCCCGGCCAGCATTTTTAACAAGGTGGATTTCCCGGCTCCATTGGGCCCCACGAGGCATACTTTCTGTTTCCGTAATATTTCAAAATTCAAATCCCGGTACACTGTTTTTTCGCCGTAATCCTTGCCTACGTGCTCACAACGGATCACCGAGTAGCCGCTCGACTGAACCGTGGGGAAAGCAAAATCCTTAATGCTTTTTTTCTCCGGAGGCAGCTCTATATTCTCCAGCCGTTCAATCATCTTTCTCTTGTTTTTCACGGCAGCCGCCCGGTTGGGCTGGGCATGAAACCGCTGCGCAAAGTGCTCCAGTTGCTGTTTCCTTTTTTCAATCACCTTTTGCCGTTTCTCCAGGCTTCGGAGGTTAACCTCTTTCTGCATTTCATAGGCTTCATAATTCCCCTTGACCTTGGTCAACGTACCGCCGTCCAGGACAATCGTATAATTTGTCACCTCATTAAGAAAAACCTTGTCGTGCGAAATTAGGATAAACGTCCCTGGATACGCCTTCAGGAAATCTTTGAGCCACAGGGTGGCCGGCAGGTCAAGGTAATTTGTCGGCTCGTCCAGCAACAAGACATCATATTGATAAACCAGCAGCTTCGCCAAAAGCGTGCGCATCTGCCAGCCGCCGCTGAGCTGGACGACCGGTTTATGAAAATCCTGAACGGTGAAGCCCAGGCCGGATAAAACCGCCTCGGCTTTATGCTCTATCTCATAAATACCCAGCTGCTCCAGTTCTTCCAAGATATCCCCATAACGCGCCTGGTCCGCTTTATTCGTCTCTTCATAATAATGTTTTTCCTGAAGCAATTGGCGGATATACATATCCCCGGATGTCACTTCTTCCAGCACCGTCCGGTCAGAATGAAACCGGGCTTCCTGGGGGAGGTGCCCGATTTTAAGGTTCTTCTGCATCTGAACGGCCCCCCCGGATGACTCTGTCTCGCCGAGAATAATCGAAAACAAAGTCGTTTTCCCGGCCCCATTCGGTCCGGTGAGCCCGATGCGTTCCTGCGGAAAAATGCTCAAACTAACACTTTTAAACAGCGTCCTCTGAGTGAGGTTCTTTGTCAGATTTGTGATCGCGATCATAATATTTCAAAGCGGTCTCGAGATCGACCCCCAAGTCCTTTTCTTTCTTCGGGGGGCGGTGGTTCCATAAAATAATAATTCCTATCAGCACAATATTGATCATAGGACCCGGATAAAAATCCTTAAAAACATTCAAAACTAACATCGCGCTGTACAGCATCGTGACAACCGCCATCTGAATCCAGCGGTATTTCTCATGCCAGAAAAGGTCCGCGAAATAAATCAGGATCACCAGCAGGGAGACATAGAAAGCCCACGGCAAAATCGGTTTCAGGATCTGCTTCAAGGCCATGTAGGCCTGCAGCCATTTCGGCGGGTCCGGATTAATAAGTTTTTTATATTCTTCGGCGACCAGGAGAATCAGGGCCTCTTCACAACCCTGCTTCCCCATGCCGACTTTAAGATACTTCGGGACATCTTCGCAGGCGCCATTAATCCTCTTGACCAATTCCTCAACTCTCTTGGCGATACACCCCTGAAATATCTCGAGCTTGAATGTCCGCTCTTTTGTGATGGATTCTTTAACGCACACCTCTATATCGTTCGCCACGTAAGTATCCAGGACATCCTGATGGTCTTCTTTAACGACCATCGAGAACTCCCGGATAATGCAGTTCTCTTTCTCATTCAGCATGGCCTGCGGGATATAAATATCATTCTTCACCTGGCGCTTAAAATCTTCGCACCGGCTCACGGCTTCCGCCATATACTCTTTGGAACGCTGCGCATCTCCCCGCGTCGCCAGCATTCCGTTCACGGCCGCGAACACAATCCAGAATATGATAATTTTCTTCATCACCGTCCCTAACCCGTTTTTAACTCCCGAACTTCCTGCTCGGTTAACAACCGGAACGCCCCCGTCGGCAGCCCCCCCAATTTCACCGGCCCCTGACGCACCCTTTTCAGGGCCAGAACCTTGTAGCCCAGATGGGCCATCATATTTCTAATCTGCCGTTTCCGGCCTTCGTGGATTGTGAGCGCCAACTGTGTTTCCAACCCCTGACTGTGAACATGTTCCACCCTGGCCGGGGCTGTTTTGCGGCCCTCAATAAACAGCCCGCGCTCAATCCGTTTACGGTCCTCGGGTTTTAAAACACCTTGAAGTCTAAGAATATAAGTTTTATTAACATTATACCTTGGATGCGTTAATTTTTGAATAGTTTTACCATCATTTGTTAACAACAAAAGGCCTTCCGTATCTTTATCAAGACGTCCCACCGGCTTAAGTTGAAAAAACGCTGGCGGCAACAGGTCATAAATTGTTTTCTTGGCATGAGGATCCATGCGCGTCGTAACGTATCCGGCCGGTTTATGCATCATAATATATTGAAACGCCGGCGGCACAACCCTGTTGCCGTCCACCCGCACATCATCCCTCCCGCTCACCCGGATCGACGGTTCCGTCACCGGCTGCCCATTGACAGAAACATGCCCGTCCTGAATCAACACCATCGCCTGCCGGCGGGACGCGACACCGGCCTGGGAAATATAAACCTGCAGCCGGAGCCCGTCGCCCCCGCGTTGTTCCGTGGAACGCTTTGTCATGCTCTCTCCCTCCGGGCCGGCGGCTCATCGGCCCGATGCCTTTTTTGCCGGCAGGCCTCGTAAATTATAACCGCGCAGGAAACAGAAACATTCAGGGAATCCCCCTGCCCCTTCATAGGAATACGCACGGTTTCATGGGCGCGCTCAAGCCAGAACGGCCCCAGCCCTTCATGTTCACTCCCCACGATAACAGCAAGATTCGACGTTAAGTCCGCATCATAATATGTTTTTTCCGCCGTTGGAGTCGTGGCGATAATTTTGACTCCCCGGGATTTAAAAAACCGATGGACCTGTTCCGGAGCCGCTTTGACTACCGGCAACGAGAATACGCAGCCCAGGCTGGCCCGGATGCAATTCGGATTATACATGTCGGTCCGGGTATCGCAGGTGATCACCCCGTCTACCCCCGCCGCATCGCACGTCCGGATAATAGCCCCCAGATTCCCCGGCTTTTCCACTTGCTCCACAACCACGTACAAAGCGCGGGCACGGCAAGGAAGAGCTTCCAGGGTCCAGGGCCGGGGAGCGCAAACCGCTACGAGGCCTTCGTTCCGGGAGCCGAAGGCAATCCGTTCCATAACCCGGTCCGACACCTCGTAAACAGGAACACGCCGGGCCGCTAACAGACCCAGGAGATGTGGCGAGGCCGCGTTAAGGCCGGAAAAGACCTCCTGGAACGGAACGCCGGCCTCCAGCGCCCGGGTAATCTCCTGAACGCCATCCACCACCGCGAGCCCCTGTTCTCCCCGGGGCCGGGGCTTTCTTAATGCTAATAAATTTTTAATATGGGGATTGGATACGCTTAAAATTTTCATGAGCGGCGCACAGCCTTTTTCATGATCGCGACCAACTTCTGATTGGGTTTAAATTCCCGCGTCTGCCAGGAGCGGATCATGGCCTCCCTGTGCCGCGGCCAGGTTGCGACATAATTATCCCAACCCAAAAGCGGGCCTTCCCTCCTCACCCAGGCCGGGTTCCCGTAATAACTGAACATCCCGTCGGGGAAAGCAGAGTTCTTAACCGCCTTATAAGTCCAATACGTCCAGTGAAAGTCAAATTCATAAAAAATATCCAGGATATCGTCCAGCCACCGGGCTTCGCCGTAGAGGCCATCGCGGTAATTGACCCCGAACTCGCCGACAAAAAGCGGGCGCTGCCGCGATTTCGCGAAATCGCGGTGCCGGGACAAAAGGCGGCGCAAAGACGCTTTTGCAAAAAGTCCCGTCCTCCCCTTCACGGGATAACGCAAACACGGGACGAAATTAAAGGTGAAATCTAACGGCTCGTAAGCGTGCACGCTGTAAACCAACTGGGCGTCGTCCACCGCGTCCAGACAAGAGAGATCCGTGGCCCAGGAATTTCCTTCGGCAAAAATAATATGACGGGGATCCGCTTGCCGTATCTCCCGGATAATATCCCGGTAAAGCCCGCTGAGACGACGAGAATCCGCCACGACCGCTTCGTTTAAAATGTCATACCCGGCGACCGCGGGCTCCTCCCGGTAACGATCCGCCAAAAATGCCCACAGGGCCCTTGTCCGCCGCAGGCAGGATGGCTGGCTCCATAATCCGGCCTTGCCCCGGCTGTCTGAATGCCAGTCATGATTCTGCGACCCGCAGGCCGCGTGCAGGTCCAAAATCACCCACAACCGGAACTGTTGCGCCCAGGCGATCACCCGGTCCAGCCATGCCACCCCCTGGGCGTCATAGCGGTAAGGCTCGTGTTCAATGAGCGCGTGATGGAACGGCACGCGCACGCAATTCCACCCCAATCCCGATATCTTCCGGAAATCATCCTCGGTGATAAAATTCGCGTGAAACGCGGCTTCCAGTTCGCGGGCCGGCCGGGGGCCCAGGGCTTTCTTCAGTCTATTTTTTAAAATACAGACCGGCCGGTTTAGGGAATGCAAAATATATCCTTCCATCATCAACCATCCGCCCAGGTTCACACCCCGCAACCGGACCTTTTTATTTTTCCGGACAATATCCTTCCCCTTGACAGTCAAAAAATCACTCATAACGCAATGCTTTCGGTTCATGGATCCGCCCTGACAGAAAACCACAGCCATGCCCGCGGATCCATGCGAGAGGTTAACAAAATTTTCTGCTCCCAGGATGTTCGCACGTATATCAAGACGGCCAAGCATTCCGCGAAGCGGATTATGCATTGGAGCCACGCTTATCCGCGTGGGGGATCCCTATCAAAATTTTAAAAAACCGTATTGCCGCAGAAACGCGGTCATCCCGCCGACATAGGTCCGGGCCGAAACAACATGCCCGTCATTGTGACCACCCGTTATTTTCAGAAACGCTTTGGGGTCCGGGGCTACTTCGAAAAGTTTCTGCCCCAAAGCAAACGGAACGGTTCTGTCCTCTACGCTGTGAATAAATAACTTGGGCATACGGCAGGATTGAATCTTACTCACGGAATCCAGCTTGACATTCAGGAGGAAAGACGGGATGACCGGAAACATAATCTTTCCCATATCCACGGCGGAAGTGAACGTCGAGTCCAGGATCAGGGCGTCCACCTCACGGCGGGTGGCCAAATCAACCGCCGCAACGCCTCCCAGGGACGCGCCGTAAACAATGACTTTATCCCGGCGGATATCCTGGCGGGCCAAAACAATGTCATACGCCGCCTGGACATCCTCGTACATCCTTTCTTCCGTGGGGGCCCCTTCACTATTGCCGTACCCCCGATAGTCAAAAATAAAAAGGCTGCATCCCAGGTTATGGAACATCAAAATCTTTTCCAGACGGTCTCCGATATTCCCGGCGTTCCCGTGTAAAAAAATCACAAGCGGGGCGTCCTGAGGACGTGCCGACGGGACAAACCAGCCGTGCAAGCGGCTGTTGTCCGCAGCGGGGAAATACACATCCTCATAGTCAATCCCCACCTCGTGGGGCGTGGAAAGGACGATCTTGTTGGGCTGAAAAACCGTCGACCGTTCCAAGAAACGGACGTAAACAACAGCCCCCAAGACAAATAATAATGGATACAGGACAACGCGAAACATAGGTCCGGCAACTCCTTAAAATCACGACTCCCATTCCGATGGCTGTTTTCGCTGCGGCAGGAGATTCAGCATGAGCGTAATGGCCTTAAGCACATCCTCCATCTGACAGGGCTTCATAATATAATGATCCGCTTCCAGAGAAAAGCCCTTCTTCATATCTTCAAGTTCCCCTCGCGCAGACACAATGATGACCGGCTGCCATTTTTTTCCCGCGGGCCGGGCGCGAAGTTTCTCCAAAACCCCAAAACCATCCAACTCCGGCATGATGAGATCCAGAAGAATGACATCCGGGTGTTCATAACAGATTTTCGCCCAGGCATCCAGGCCGTCTTTAGCCTTGACCACCTGATAGCCTGCCGCTTTGATTCTTTTTTCCATAACGCGCAAAACGTCCGGATCATCATCGGCAATCAGTATTTTAGGGGCGTTCATAATCTCCTTCTCTCCTTCCACGGGGAAAATTTCTCTTTCGCTTAAGTCTCAAGCACATCAATCTTATCGCGAACCATAAGCCTTTGCAACGGCAATATCGCTTATCCTCCCGGAGATGCCTGCCGCCCTGCCCGCCCCTATAAAGGCCTGGCTGAGGAATAATTCTTAAGGTCGTACTCAATTTCTCTGGACGGCATGGGGATTTTATCAATGGTCACCTTCGCCTTCGCAAAAAACTCCGTGGCCAGGGTATCATGATAATCGGAAAAAACCACCACGCGTTTGATGCCGGCGGCTATCAGCGCCTTGGCGCAGGTTGTGCAGGGCATGTTCGTCACATAAGCCGTGGCCCCATCCACGGGATGCCCCCATTTAGCCGCCTGCGTGATCGCGTTCATTTCGGCGTGATTGGTCCTCACGCAATGATGATCAACGATCAGGCATCCCACGTCTTCGCAATGATCATCGCCGGGAATCGATCCATTATACCCCGTGGCAATAACGTTTTTATTTTTCACCAGCACGCAGCCGCAATGCATGCGCGGGCAGGTGGCGCGTTCCGAAGCCAGCATGGCCAGTTTCATAAAGTAGCTGTCCCAATCCGGTCTTGCTCCCACGTCTCTTCTCCTTGTAACGGGTTCCTTATATTGACAAACGCTTCCAGTCTTTGAATCCAAAACTTTTCATTCCCGAACCAGATCCACCCGCACGCTGATGAGCCCTTGTTTTAAAGACGCAATTCTGTCAAAAGCCGCTTTTGTCAGGTCAATCACCCGGCCCTGCCGGACAAAACGGCGGGCCGGCCCGCGGTCGTTCACGCGGACGATAACGGACTTCCCGTTCTTCAAATTTGTCACCTTCACTTTCTGATTAAACCGGACGCTCCACAGGGCGCAGGTCATGGCCTGATCGTCAAATTTCTCATTATTCGCTGTCCTCTCGTTAATCCCCGGCGATTCTCTGGAATACCAGGATGCCCGGCCATAAAGCGGGAACGAAAACCGGATGGGCAAATGCTGGCAGGAGTAAATCAGCCAGACTATGCCGGCGGCCCCAAGGATGAATCCGCGGGAACGGAAAAACTTTTTTATTCTTATCATCACTTTCACGGCGAAGCATCCCCGCTCATACACGGCCACCGGGCGCAACCAAGGCTAAGATCCTGTCCACCCCCGCGCGAAAACATTCCGGGACCGTCAAGAAACTAAGGACCAGGACCGGCTCTTCCGTGAAATCAAAAAAATATCCAGGGTGCGTAAAAACATTCTCCCGTTCCAGCAAGGCCATGACCCACTCCTCTTCCCTGCTCCCCGGAGGAAGCCTGAGCACCCCGTACCATCCCCCTTCTGTGTGATAAACGCCCCAGCCGGCCGCTTGAGCCGCCGTTTCCAAATAGACCCGGTTGGCATTGAGCCTCTCCATAATCTGCGTTTGAATATCCGGTTTCAACTCCAACCAGGCCCCCAGCGCATTCTGAACCGGGGTATTCACCGACAAATACGTGTCGGCAATCACCTCCAGACGCTGACGGGCCTCCCGAACCTGGCCGTCCGGGCCATCAAGAATAATCCAGGACAGTTTCATCTGCGGCAGGCCCAGGTCTTTGGACAATCCCCCGAGAGTAAAGGTAAGCGTGTCCCGGTGACCAAGCAGGCTGACACTCCCGGCTCGCTCAAAACCGTAATCGTAAAACACCTCATCAGAAATAAGAGCCATATCATTCCGGCGGCACAGGTCATCCAGCGCCGCCAGCTCATCCTTCTTGACATAATTACCGGTAGGATTATTGGGATTCACGCAAACCACCGCCCGGGTCCGCGAAGACACCTTCCGGGCCAACGTGTTGAAATCCATGCGCCAGCGTCGCCCGTCATAAAGCAGCGGATACGGCTCCAGGCGCACATCCAGAATATCCGCGAGGAACTGGAACAGCGGATAACTGGGCTGAGGGAACAAAAGAGTTTCCCCCGGATTAGCCAGCAGGCGGAAGAGAAAGGAGTAAGCTTCCGACGTGGAAGCCGTGAGAAAAATGTTTTCCGGCCGCACAACCAGGCCTCTTTTAAGCCAAGACAGGCTCAGAGTCTCTCTGGCCGCCAGCAGCCCCTGGGGAGCGGGCTGATATAATAAATTCCCGGGGACACAAAGCGCCTGCAGGATTTTCTCCTCTGGGAAAAGAAAGCCGCAACGTGTCGGGTTGGATTCCGTCAAATCAAGGATAACGGTGCCGGCCTGCCTCTTCCGGTCAAGCGCGACGGTCAACTCATTCAAATCCATGCCCCAAGATGTGCGGTCAGCGAACATAGCGTTTTTCCCAAGGTCCCTTCAGCCTAAATTATCCGTTGGCCGGCGGTTTATATTTCTTTAACTCGTGTTCCAGAACCTCATAATCTTTTTTAAGCTTGCTATACTCACTTTTGGCCACCCAGGTTTCCTCATTATGCTTCTGGGAAAGCTGCTGATTTTCAGACCGCAACCCCAAAATCTCGCTGCGATAAGCATCAAGCTGGGCTTTATACTTTATGCCCTGGGTCTCCAGCCCCTTGATCTGGGCCTGGGCCGCAGCAAGGGTCCCGGACAGCTCTTTTTGTTCCCGCTGAAGCCTTAATCTCTCGGCGTGCTCCTGGGTCAGCTGTTGTTCGGCGTTATGCAAATCGTCCCGCAGCCGGATCACCTCCTGGTTTCTCTTCTCCATATCACTCTGTTCCTTGCTCTGCCATCCCCGTTCCTGCGCAATCTTGCTTTGCAGTTTCGCGTATTTCTCTTTCTGAACAACCACATCCCGCTCCAGTATTTTCTGCTCTTTCTGCATCTGGGCCATCTGATGTTTCAAAGAACGGATCACCCGCTCCAGTTTCAGGCTCACCGCCTGCCAATCCTTCACTTCCTCTTCCCGGACTTTATAAGTAAATTTTTTACGCTGGCTTCCTCGCGGGGTCGTGGGTATTAACACAAGAAACCCCAACAGGAGAAAAACCATCACCAGCCCCAGAAGAACAACCTGTTCCATTGTTAACGGCAGCATATAGGCCTCTTCGTTTTTCTAATCCCGCGGCCGCCGGACACCCCCGGCCCCCCGGTTAAAAACCCTGATTGCGGATGAACATATTCAAATTATCGCGGGCGGGAGAAAACCCGGGGTCGGTGGACAACACCCCCTCGAGCAATTCCCTGGCTTGCGTTTCTTTCCCTAAAAAAATATAACATAACGCCAAATTGGTCTTGGCCATTAAATCAGCAGGATTCGCTGTTACCGCGGCCGTCAACCACTGTTCCGCTTCCTCGATCCGATGGCTCTGCAGGAATACGGCTCCTAAATTATTTAAAATCATACTATCATTCGGGGTAATTTGCAAGGCGGCTTGATAATATTGAACCGCCTGGGCCCACGCCCCCTTCTTCTCAAAACACTGGGCCATGTTAAAAAGAGCCTCCTTCTTAAAAGAAAGATAAACCTCCCGGGGGCCCGCATCCCTGACCCGCTCCAGGTACCCATCCAAAATATGAAGCGCCCGGGTAAATTCCCGGAGGGCGTCATCGATCCGGCCGTTAAAGAAATACGCTTTCCCTAACAAAAGGCGGCCCCTGGCCAAATTCTGTTCATGCCTGACCACCTGCTCGAACAAAGGGACCTCATCCCGCCAAACCCGGGTCTGCCTCAGAGTGATAAAGGTTAAAATGAAAATCACGCTTAAAATAAAACCCGCCCGGGCGGTTTTATAACGTTCCGGTGGCACCCGGGTTTCCATGAGGTATGTCACAACAACCAGAACCGCCAGAGAAAGCCCTGGCAGAGGCCAATACAAAAAATGTTCAAACAGCGCGATGTATGAATATTCGTGAATCAACGGGATAATATTCAGCATCGGCACTAAGGTCACCGCAAACCAAAGCAGGCCAAACTGATAATACGGCCTTAACGCGGCCGGTAAAATCCGCCCCCCCGCCAGCATAACAGCCCCGGCCAAAACAAGAAGAAGACTCGCCCCGGCGTCAGGCGCCAAAATATCCAAACTCCGGTAATAATGCAGCCCAGCCGGGACAAACAGAATCCGCAAATAAACCAGGAGGGTCCGGGGAACAGCTTTCAACCGTAACAGCAATT
>JAGOJP010000016.1 GCA_017995055.1 Candidatus Omnitrophota bacterium | reverse complement strand
GGACTGGCTCACTTACCTGAAGGATGAATTCTTGGACGGGGACAAAGTCCTTCGCCGCCGCGCCGTCCTCCGGGGGGATATTGTTCATGCGGTTTTGTCGTTTGTCGGGAACCTTGACGGGCAGGATGCCGAAAAGGCGGTGGCGTTAGCCATACGGCAGGCCCGCGTCCTTTATCCTCAAATAGGCGATGGCCTGGATTATCAGGCCCTGGTTTGCCGTTTTATTTTGGCGGAACAGATCCGGCCGTTTTTTTATATTAAGGAAGGGGAGGTGTTCCAGGAATGGGAAACGGTTGACCGCCAGGGGCAAACCCGCCGCATAGACCGGCTTATCAGGGGCCCGCGTGAAATATGGGTGGCGGATTTTAAGAGTTCCCGGGACGCGGGCGAGGATTATCCGCAGCAGGTCCGGGCGTATATGCGGCTTGTCACGGAGCTGTTTCCGGAGAAAACCGTCCGGGGATTTTTGCTGTACCTTGATGCCGCCACGGCTGAGGAAGTGGTGTTTCCTGGAAGGGAAGGGGGCATGAGGCCATGACCGGCGGCGATATAAACAGGGTTGTGACATTTTCTTTTTGCGAGCCGTTTATCGACAGCCTCGCGGAATATCTTGACACGGAATATATTCAGCCGGGGAAAGACCTCAGCCGTTTGGCGCTGGTGTTCGGCGGGAAACGGCCGGAATTTTTTTTAAAGCGCGCCCTGGCTCAAAAACTTCAGACGGCTTTTCTCCCCCCGAAGTTTTTTACCATAGACGCTTTTATCGGGTACGTGCTCAGGAAAACGGAGCTCATCACGGCGGGTATGGAGATGGACCAGTGTTATGAAATATTCCGCCTGGCCGCTCAATGGGTCCCGGATATCTTGAAAGACCGGGCCGCTTTTGCGCAGTTTCTGCCCTGGGCCCGGGAAATCCTTCATTTTATTGAACAGCTGGACCTCGAGATGGTGGAGAACAGCGCCCTGAACAATGTCAGGGCCCACGCTCAAATTGGCTATGATGTCCCGGACAGCATCAACCGGCTGTTGCAGAGTATCATTACGCTCCGTCAAGCTGTTCATCAGGATATGGTTGAAAAAAAACAGTATTCCCGGGGGTTTCAGTATTTGCAGGCGGCGCATATGATACCGGCGACCGATTTCCCGGAATTTGATGAGATCTGGTTTTGCAATGTGTTTTATCTCAACCGGGCGGAAGAAGCGCTCATGAGGGATCTCTGGGTCCGCGGTCAAGCGAGGGTGATTGTGCAGGGTGACGAGAGGAAATGGCCTGTGCTGGAGAGGATCACCCGCTCTTTTCAATGCCCGATCCGGGAAGGGGAGACCGTCCCTTCCCCCGCTTTTGACCTAAAGCTTTACGGGGGGTTTGACCTGCATTCTCAGGTCGGCCTGGTGCGTGAAATTCTTAAAAATATCGATGAGCTCGAGGAGACGGTGATTGTCCTGCCGGAAGCGGATCACGTGATCCCGCTGCTTTCGGAAATCGCCGCGCATGTAAAGAATTTTAACGTGTCTATGGGGTACCCTTTAAAACGAAGTTCCTTGTATTCCCTGTTTGTTCAGGTTTTTCAGGCGCAGCTTTCCCGGAAGGAGGGGCGTTATTATACGAAAGATTACCTTAAGGTTTTGCGACATCCTCTGGTGAAAAATTTGCGCCTCTCCGGGCCGCCCGTGGTCACACGGGTCCTGGTCCATAAGCTGGAGGAGATATTAACCGGCCAATATGAAACACCGGTGTCCGGCATGCTTTTTGTCTCCTTGGAGGAGGTGGAAGCGGCCGGAGATCTTTATGCTCTCGCCGGAGAAACCCTGGCGGGGATGGGGATCGTTGTGACGAGCGCCGAGTTGCGAAGTGTGATGATCGCCCTTCATGAAAAACTGTTTGCTCTTTGGGAAAATTTGGAAAATTTTTCCGGGTTCTCCTCCTCCCTGGAAGCTTTTTTAGACCTGTTGCTCCGGGCCAGCGCCTTGAGCCTGTATCCTTTGAACCTGAAGATCGCCGGAAAAATGTATGATGTCGCCGATGAGTTCCGGCGCGCTGTTTTTTCCGGGGAGAAGTTCCCCGTGGAAGACCTTTTTAAAATATTTGCCGAGAAGATAGAACGGGAAATCGTCGCCTTTTCGGGTTCTCCCCTGAGAGGGCTGCAGATTTTAGGGCTGTTTGAAACCCGGGCGTTGAATTTCAAGCACGTTATTGTTATGGATGTGAATGAGGGGATTCTCCCTCGCGTGAATCTCTACGAGCCGCTGATTCCCCGGGAGGTTATGATCAGCCTGAATTTAGACAGGCTCGAACAGGAAGAGGAAATTCAGCGCTATCAGTTTATGCGCCTGATTTCATCCGCCAAGACCGTGCATTTGGTTTACCAGGAAAGCCGGGATAAGGAACGGAGCCGTTTTGTTGAGGAACTGATTTGGGAGGCGGAAAAGAAGGCCGGGAAAAGGGGGGCCCTGCCTGTGTTTACCCCGGGGTTTCGTGTCGAGGCCCCGGCTGGCCAGGCCTCGGTGGCGAAGACACCGGAGATGATCGGCCTCCTTCGGGGCATGTCTTATTCCGCGTCGAGTATTAATGCCTACCTTCGTAACCCGATGGATTTTTATTTGAATTATGTCCTTGGGTTAAGAGAGAAAGAAGACTTGCTGGATGAACCGGAAAACCGGCAAGTGGGGACGTTTGTCCACGCCCTTCTGGAGGCGGCGTTCAAGAAATTTGTCGGCCAACAGCCGGTCCTGAACGCGTCGTTTCAACGACATTTTAAGGAGTCTTTTTGCGAGTTTTTTGAAAAAACGTTCGCGAGTTCCATGAAATCAGACGCGTTTCTGCTGAAGACCGTGCTGGAAACCCGTCTGGATCTTTTTTTGCGCAACGAATGCGAGAATCCGGAACGGAAGGTGAAGGAAATCCTTTTTATCGAGAAGCGTTTTGCGGATAGGATACCGCTTCCCTCCGGCTCTTTTGCTTTCGTCTGCCGGGTTGACCGGGTTGACCGCCTGGATGACGGGACGGTCATGATTTTGGATTACAAGACCGGCGTCGCGGACCCCCTGCCGCGAGGACTCGAAGTGATTGAAAGAATGGCGCTGTCCCGGCAGACTATTTATGAGAACGTGAGGTCGTTTCAACTGCCGTTGTATTTTTATTATCTGCAGAAATATTTCCCGGGGGACCGGCTGAACGCGGCGTTTTATAACCTCCGGACGCTGGAGTTGTCCCCTTTGATCCGTCATCCCATGGCGGACGATTATGAAAGGATCAATCGGGGGTTTTTGCGGGCGTTGGATTATGTGATGGCGGAAATCCTGAACGCGGATGTTCCTTTTGTGAATGATCCGATGGATTGATATCCCTCTTGCCCGGGGGCCGTGCCCGGTCTTCGGGCTTTTACGGGGCGCGGGGAAGGCGGTTTAAAGGAAGGGGTCCCATGCCGTTGATACATGATAAGGCCGTATTTTTACTGGCGGTTGGCGTGGTGTTTTATGCGCTGCCGGCGGCGATTTATGTTTTTTTTATGTTGAAATGGAGACGGGCGCGGAAAGATATGTTCAAGAACAGACGCGGTGACAACGTCGAGGCCTGGTGGGATTTAGTCATGGGGCCGGAGAGGCAGGCCCCGGGCGGCGAGGCGCAGCAGCTGTCTTTTCTTGCCCGGGAGAAACAGAGATGGTTTTGGATCCTGGTCTTGTCGTGGGTCGCCGGGACGGCTATTTTATTAAACCTTATTTTTAAATAAGCCGTGGAGGCCGGGTGTTTTTTCCAGCATTTAATTTTTCCATAAAGAAACAATTGATATATAATGAAAAAGTTAAATTCAGAGGACATTTAACTCCGGGCTGTCTTTATGGAGGTTCCCGGGCCCAATTACGAAGGATATGAGCGCGAATTTAGAATCATTAGAACATTATTTGGAAAGCCGGTTTAGCGGATCTCCGATTTTTTCCCGGGAAGACCAGATGGATGTTCAATATAGAAACAGCGAGGGCTTGGTCTTTACCATTGTCGCCCAGGAAGAAGCGGGCGGCTTGTTTCTCAGCGTGACCACGCCGCTTATGCTGCTTAACCCTCAAAGCAGAGAAAAATTTGACCAGCTCCAGACTCGCCTTATGGGTACTCTTTCTAAGGGGTTGTTGGAAAATATCAGGATTGAGGTAGACCATGAGGCCCATGTCCGCGCCTGGATGAAGCTGGGGCCAGAGCCGTTATATTTTCCTAATCATATTGTGGAGACTTTTGTTGAGGGCGCTTTAGGGCTGCCGGTCGCCTTTAAAAAATTTTTATCCTGAATCTGTGATCCTCCCGGGAGAGGGGAACCCCGGCCTGTTTAGCCGGCGATCCCGTTATTAAAGTTTCCCATAATATTTTAACGAAAGGCGATGCCGATGAAATCAGGTTGGATCGTACATAAAAACAAGCGCATTCTTTACGCGGATTATAGTGGGTTCCCTTCGGATTCGGAGGAACTGAGAGCGGAAATAGCCCATGTGAACGAACTCGCCTGCCGTGAGAGCCGGGGGACTGTCTTGCTTCTGGTTAATGTGGAGGGGTCCACCGGGACCAAAGACACGATCGCCAGACTGAAAGAATCAGCGGTTAAAGTCAAAAATAGCGTTGTTAAAACAGCGGTGGTCGGGGTAACCGGTTTTAAAGGTGTTCTCATGAATATGATTGCCAGTTATTCTGGGCTTTCTATGGAGAGGTTTAAGGATTTGGAGGCGGCTAAAGAGTGGCTGATCAAAGACGGCGGCGCATAACGCCTTGTATACGGCCGGGCGTGTAGAGGGGGAGGCGCGGTGAAGGGCCTTTTAATGATTTTTTTTATCCCGATGATTTTAGGGCCGGTCTTGATGATAGGGCGGGCGGAGGCGGGGGACTGGGATCCGTCCGAACCTACCGCAGTTTTTGGGGAGAACACATACGGCCAGCAGGTTATAGATTTTTGTAACCGGATTCTCCCGGATTACCGCCAAATTAAGGCCAAGCTGATTCAAGAGCATCCTGATTGGCCGGCCCAGGAATTGGCGTTGAACCTGATGGATATTGGCCGCGCGCAGATTTCCGGTGAGGCGGCGCCCTCTTTCCATGATTTAACATTTACCTCGGATTATGTTTTGTCATTGAATTTTGAAAATCAGGATGTCGCGTTGTTTACCGCTTATTCCGGCGGCTGTATTATGGGGCTGGTTGTTAAGAATAAACTGCCGGCCCGTCATTTTCTGGACGCCCTGAAATTGTCGGCGCATATGGCTCAGATCACTTTCGGGGATTGACCCGTATCCTGACCCGGTTGGCTTGGGAAGCCATTTACGCCGGCGGGAGAGGCCCCGTTGAGCTAAGAATATCCCGGTCAAATATTACTGTTCTCTCAGGGACGGAATTAGAGGAGGTTTGCATGCTTAAGAAAAAATATTTTTTTGGAATTGATCATCAGGAGGTCGGACCGCTTAAGGAAGAGGCGATTAAACAGAAAATCGTGGAAGGGAAGATCACGGAAGAAACCCTTGTGTGGTGCAAGGGCATGGAGGAATGGCAGGTCTTGGATGATGTCGCAGAACTTAAGGAGGTTTTTGGCCCATTGCTTGAGGACTATATAAAACCGCCGCCTCTTCCCAAAACGCCTCCCCCCAAGCCCGTGCCTCCGCCCTTACCCAAGCGTTCCGATTCCAGAGGATCCTCTTCCCGGAGCAAGGAAGCCCCGGTTAAGACAGACCCGAAGGCCGGGGATGAACCTGCGGGGTTGTCTCCTTTGAATGCGGCGGCTTACCGTTTTGTGATGTGGGGGTATCGGCCGTGGAAAGGAGGGACCTCTTTCATCCAGAACTATGTGCAAAAAAATCCCAAAACAGCGGTCTGGGTGGCGGGGTCCTCTCTCCTGCTCCTCCTGCTTGCCTTTGGACTGACATTGACGGTTATTTCCGCATCTCTAGAGCAGGCGAACCTGTCAGTCCCGTCGCAGCCGGCTTATCAGCCGCCGGCTCCCGCCCAGGACAACGGAGATTGGCGGCAGAGGTATCAGATCTGGCAACAACAGCAGCAGGATACGCAGAGGATACTGGACGATGCTTATCGTTACCGGAGAGATTCCGAGGACCGCAGGGATGAAACTTACCGTCGGGAAAACTATGAGGGGGATACAGACCGGAACGATTAACAGCGCCGTGTCTCTGGTGTCTTTGATAGGAATCCGTGTGTCGTGTTAACAGGGTGCTGGATAAGAATGTTGGGCCGTCCCGCCCTTCGCAGGCACTTTGGGCTTTCGATGGAATGCCCGGCAAAGGATGATTGTGATGCTCAACCTGGTGGAATTTGATATCGCGGCGAGCCCGACATTCGTGACCCTGCCGTCGTTTGACCTGATCCGGTTTCAAGGGCTGCTCCCCAGCCACGTTCAGCTGTATGAAGCGCAGGAGGGGGGGGAAGCGTATACCGTCATCGCTGTGAATGTGATCCGCAGCGACGAGAAATTTGTGTGGGAATCCTGCCTGGATTTACTGAACCGCAGCGTGGAAGCCGCTTCCGCAGCGGTGCGGGGGGTTTATCATTTTAACCTCCTGAACTTCGATGTGCATAAAGAATTAAAGACATTTAATCCGCAGGAATTGACGCATATGCTTCTCAGCCATTCCCGCCGGTTGAAGCCGGGCCAGCAGCGCCTGCTGAAATACAGTTCCCTGTATGCCCTGATGCAGAAATTGGGGGAAGAGGAGTGGGGGAAGATTATATTTAAGGCCGCGGTCGAAGTGTTTCCGTATCCGCCGGAAAAAATGGATCTTTATGTCAGGCGGCTTTATAAAGCCCTAGATAATCAGCCCGGCAAAAAGATCGCTGTCATCAATGACATGAGTCAGACCCCCCTTTATGAGGTCTCTAATATGGCACAGCAGGAACGCCTGGCCAAAGAGATCCAACAGGGCGACCTGTTTCGGGTTGTCCCGGAAATTATTCTTCAGGATATTAACGGGCGCCGGGTCTTATCCGCCTCCGCAGACGACCGCGGGCAGGCCGGCAGATGAAGAGGAGCCGTTAACAATATTTTCCGTTTCGGGGATGTTCGTGGGCATGTTAAGAAGCCGGATCTTTCCGCACAGCGAATTGTTCATAGGGCCCATGGGCGGCGTGTTCCGTGCAGGGCTAAAAGTTTTTTAGGAAACGGATGGCTTTCATGAAAGAGCGCCGTCAACGTCCCTCACGGTATTTTCCCTGGATGTTTTTCTACCTGGCCTTGGCCGGGCCGGCTTTGGGCTGGCTGGGCCGATGGTTTTGGTTTTTTGATCTGTTCAGCCATTTCCGGGTGCAGCAGGTCGGGTTCCTTATTTTGAGCCTGCCGTTTTTAATCTGGTGGAAGAAAAATATCCTTGTTGTCCTTTCCGTGTTCATCATCCTGATCGCCGGATTTCCTCTGTTGGCATACTGCCCGGGTTTGGCCCCTTCTTCAGAAGAGCCGCCGGTTGCCCATCCGTTCCGGGTGACGTATGCCAATGTGAACGTGGCTAACCTGAATTATGACGCCATCGTGTCTGTTTTATTGAAGGATAAGCCTGATGTGCTGGTGATCTCCGAGATCAGCGCGTCCCTTCATGAGGCGATGACGCCTTACCTTAAGGAATATCTTTTTCAGAAAGTGGTGCCCCGGAGCGACTGTTTTGGCCTGGGTGTTTTTTCCAGGGTCCCGGTCAAGTTTATGGATGTCCGGTTTTTGGGCGAACCCCGCCTGCCTTCGATCCGCTGTGTTATTGCGCTGGGGGCGAAAGAATGCGTTATCTGGGCCACGCACCCAACGCCTCCGATGGGGAAAAAGGTCTGGGGCTGGCGTAACGAGCAGTTAAAAATTTTGCTCCAGGAGATTGAGGCTGATCCCCGGCCGCGTATCGTTGTGGGAGACCTGAATATGGCTCCGTGGTGTTCCTGGTTTGGGATGTTTCAAACAGCCGCGGGGCTTAAGGATTCCTCTCAAGGGAAAGGGATCGTGCCCACCTGGCCGTTTTACCTCCCGGCTCTCCTGCGGATCCCTTTGGACCATATCCTGGTCAGCGAGGATTTTTTTGTTATTCAGAGGGATGTTTTTTCTCTCCCCGGGTCTGATCACCGCCCCCTTTCCGTCGTATTAGAGATATAATTAAAATTAATATTAATTACTGAAATTTAATAGGAGCGATTGCTTTATCCATTGACGCATCAGGGCTTTTGTGCTAGTTTATGGCAATGATTAAGGAAAAGCTTGTCTCTCTCCGAACCGCTATAGCGCAGGTTTGCGGGCGCTGCGGGCGTGATCCGGATGAAATTGTTTTGGTCGGGGTGACGAAATTCGCTGATGCGGACAGGATCGCGGAGGCGGTTCGCTGTGGTTTGACCGATATCGGAGAAAATAAAGTGCAGGTCGCTCAGGGCAAATTCCCGGCTTTGGGGGAATTGCTGCCGGCGGTCCGGAAGCACATGATCGGGCACCTGCAGACGAATAAAGTCAAGGTTGTTTTGGACCTTTTTGATATGATTCAGTCGGTGGATAGTTTGCGTTTGGCGAAGGAAATTGATAAAGAAGCCCGTAAACGGGGGCGGAAGGCGGACGTGTTGATTCAGGTTGATTGCGCGGGCGAGGAACAGAAGTTCGGCGTTCCGGCAGGGGAGGCCCTTGACCTCATGGAACAGATGGCCGGGTTGGATTATGTCCGCATCAACGGGGTCATGACCATCGCGCCGTTTGTCGAGGATGAAACCGTGATCCGGGCTTGTTTCAGCGCCGCCCGGGATATCCGTGACCGGGCCGCGCAGCGGTTCGCGCGGGTTCCTCAGGTTTCCATGAAATATTTGTCTATGGGCATGACGCATGACTATGCCCTCGCGATTCAGGAGGGCGCCAACATGCTGCGGATCGGGACCGCGATATTTGGTTAATGTGTTGAAAGGGTAAGGACATTATGAAACAACGCGTCGGCTTTATCGGCGGCGGGAACATGGGGACCGCGATTATAAGCCGGATTTCCCGGCATTACGCGGTCGCTGTTTGCGAGAAAGACCCTGCCAAGGCGAAGACTTTAAAGCGAAAGTACCACGTCGGTAATAAAGCGCTGCCGGTTTTGGTCGAAGAATCGGATATTATCATCCTGGCGGTTAAGCCGCAGGATTGCGCGTCGGTTTTCCCGGATATGGCAGGCGTTTGGGCTAAAGACAAATTGCTGATTTCTATCGCCGCCGGCCTGACGACCCGGTTCCTGGAAGAGGGGCTTCCCTCCGGCGCAAGGGTGGTGAGGACGATGCCGAATATGCCGGCCGTGATCGCGGAGGGCATGACGGCGCTGTGCCGGGGGCGGCACGCGCGTGCCGGTGACATCCGGACCGCCCGCAAAATATTTGAATATGTCGGCGCCACGGCGGAGGTGGAGGAACAATGGATGGACGCTGTGACCGCGGTTTCCGGCAGCGGACCGGCGTACGTGTTTTTATTCGCGGAATGCTTGATGACGGCCGCGGCGTCTTTAGGCATGGACAAAAAGCTTAGCCGTCAGCTGGTTTGCCAGACGCTTCAGGGCAGCGTTCACCTGCTGTTGGCCTCGCAAGAGGAGGCGGCCGGGTTAAGGGCCCGGGTGACATCCAAAGGCGGGACCACCCAGGCGGCCATGGATGTGTTTGATAAATATAATATCCAGACGATATTTACGCGCGCGCTTGAGGCGGCGGAGCGCCGGTCCAAGCAGCTCAGATCGTGACGCGTCCGGCTGGGTATACCATAATGATGAGGATTTGCCGGTTCTAAAACGAGGAGGCCCCCATGGCGAAAGTCGGGATTATCGGTGGAAGCGGGTTGTATCAGTTGGACGGGATGGAAACGCTGGATGAACGGTCGATGCTGACCCCGTTCGGCCAGCCGTCGTGCAATTTTGTGATAGGCCGGTTCCAGGGCGTGGAGGTGGTTTTTCTGCCTCGTCACGGGAAAGGCCATCGGATTTCCCCCAGCGAGATCAATTACCGGGCCAATATCTGGAGCATGAAAAAATTGGGTGTCAGCGCGATCATCGCTGTTTCGGCGGTGGGGAGCCTGAAAGAAGAACTCGAGCCGCAGCATTTTGTCGTCCCGGACCAGTTGTTTGACCGGACAAAAGGCAGGCGGGCCGACACCTTTTTTGTGGACGGGATGGTCGGGCATATCCCGTTCGCCGAGCCGTTCTCCCCGGAAGTCCGCACGGCGCTTCTGAAAGCGGGCCGGGAGGCGGGCTGTGTTATTCACGACGGCGGCACCTATGTTAATATTGAGGGGCCGCAATTTTCAACCCGAGCGGAATCCAACCTGTACCGGAGCTGGGGCATGTCCATCATCGGCATGACGAACCTCACGGAGGCCAAGCTGGCGCGGGAGGCGGAAATATCCTATGGGACCCTGGCGGCGGTGACGGATTATGACTGCTGGCATCCCTCGCATGATTCTGTAACCGTGGACATGATTATTGAGAATTTAAACAAGAACGTCAGCAATGCCCGTCAAATTCTGGAACGGGCGATCCCCAGGATTGGCGCTTTGAAAGAATTCAGCGCGGCCGGCGTTTTGAAGTATTCCGTGGTGACCGACCGGGCCCTGATCCCCGAGGACAAAAAGAAACAGCTGGAGATCTTCATCGGGCATCCTTTGGAATAACCGGACATCGGCCCTGCCGCTGTTCATCTCTTCCCTCGGCGGGAAAGAACAAGGACAATTTTGAGAGAATGTGGTGACACCATGAATTATCAGAAGACCCTTAATTTGCCTAAAACCGAATTTTCCATGCGGGCCGAACTGGCCAAAAAAGAGCCGCAGTGGCTCACCCTGTGGGAAAATAATCAATTGCACGCCGCGATCCGTGAGGCGCGGGCCGGTTGCGAACCGTATGTTTTGCATGACGGGCCCCCGTACGCCAACGGCAATATTCATATCGGCCATGCGTTAAATAAAATTTTAAAAGATATTATCGTAAAGATGAAGACCATGCAGGGGTATGACGCGTTATATGTCCCCGGATGGGATTGCCACGGCCTGCCGATTGAGCACCAATTGTTTAAGGAATTGAAGAAAAGCAAGTCGGAGGTGGATACGGTCGATTTCCGGCGGAAAGCGCATGACTATGCGATGAAATATGTCGATATCCAGCGGGAGCAGTTTAAACGGCTTGGCGTCCTGGGGCAATGGGAGAAGCCGTACCTTACCCTGTCCCCGGAATACGAGTACTGGATCCTGGAGTCCTTTTCCCGTCTGGTCAAAGACGGATACATTTACCGCGGGCTCAAACCGGTGAACTGGTGCCCGAATTGTGAAACCGCTTTGGCGGAGGCGGAAGTGGAATATGAAGACCACACGTCTCCGTCTGTCTATGTTAAATTTTTTGTGAACAACCCGCAGGCCCTGGGGAAATGGCCGCAAGATAAACCCTTGGCTCTCATGATTTGGACGACCACACCCTGGACGCTTTTGGCGAATGTCGCGGTGGCGGTGCACCGGGCTTTTCAGTATGTGTGTGTTGACACCGGGGAGGAGCGGGTGGTGCTGGAAAAGACCCTGTGTGAACGTGTCCTGGGGAAAGTCGGGGTCACGAAATATCAGGTTCTGCAGGAAGTTCCGGGGGAGGCGCTGCAAGGGTTGTTGTACACGCATCCTTTCGGATTAAAAGAGAATTGCCGGGTGGTCGCGGTGGATTATGTGACCCGGGAAGATGGTACGGGGCTGGTTCATACCGCTCCTGGTCATGGGCAGGAGGATTATGAGGCCGGGCTGGAGCATCACCTGGATATCCTTATGCCGGTCGATGACCGGGGCCTGTTTACCGCCGAAGCTGGGGCGTTCGCCGGACAGCATGTCTTTAAAGCCAATGAAGGGATTATTCAGGATTTAAAGGCCCGGGGATTGCTGGCGGCTTCCGAAACGATTGGTCATAGCTATCCGCACTGCTGGCGCTGCAAGAAGCCGATTATTTTCCGGGCCACGCACCAGTGGTTTATGAAGATCGACCACAAGGACCTGCGGGGCAAATTGCGCCGGGCGGTTGAGGAAAAAGTCCGCTGGATCCCGGCCTCGGGGCAGGAGCGGATTAGCAGCATGATTGTTTGCCGCCCGGACTGGTGCCTTTCCCGCCAGCGCCACTGGGGCGTGCCGATTCCCGCGTTGGAATGTGAAGGGTGCGGCGGGGAACATAAACTTTACCCGGAGGTGATTGACCATTTTGCCCATCGGGCGAAAACGGAAGGGACGGATGTGTGGTTCAGGAAGGATGTGACGGAACTGCTTCCAGACGGCTTTACGTGCCCGGACTGCGGGAAGCGTGTTTTTAGACGGACATCTGATATCCTGGATGTCTGGTTTGATTCCGGGGTCAGCCATCAGGCGGTCGTCGGCCCCATGCTGGGGCGGACAATCCCTGTGGATCTTTATTTGGAAGGGTCGGATCAACACAGGGGATGGTTTCAGTCATCGTTAATCCCGGCCGTAGCCATGGAAGGGCGGCCGCCGTACAAGGCCGTGTTAACGCATGGTTTTGTTATGGACGGGCAGGGCCGGAAAATGTCGAAGTCTCTGGGGAATGTGATTTCCCCGCAGGATGTTATCAAGACGAATGGCGCCGATATCCTCCGTTTGTGGGTGGCCTCCAGTAGTTATCATGATGATATCCGTTTGTCCAAAGAGATCATGGACCGGGTGATTGATGCCTACCGGAAGATCCGTAATACCATCCGCTTCCTTTTAGGGAACCTTGATGGGTTTAACCCGCAGGAAGAGAGTGTGGATTATGATCATTTAGTCGAAATTGACAGGTGGGCTCTGCATAAACTTCAACACGTTTCGCTTGATATTAGGGAGGCTTACGGGCAGTTTGAGTTTGCCAAGGCGTATAAATTTATATATTCTTACTGTAATGAAACATTGTCAGGTTTTTATCTTGACATTCTTAAAGATAGACTGTATACTTCTCACGCTTTTTCAAGGGAGAGAAAATCAGCCCAAACTGTTCTTTTTTATATTCTTAACCACCTGGTTTGTTATATCGCTCCGGTTTTGAGTTTTACGGCCGAAGAAGTGTTTCAGCTTATGCCGAAAACTCCACAAACGGCCTTGGCGTCCGTACACCTTTTGCGGTGGCCGGATTGCCCGGAAGCCTGGCGAAATGAACAATTAGAGCAAAAGTTCATTTTTTTGGAAACCATACGGCCGTATGTTCTTAAAGCCTTGGAAGACAGCCGCCGCGAAGAGGTGATCGGCAGTTCTCTAGAAGCGAGGATTGTATTTAAAACGGCCAGCCCGCGGGACGCCGAAAACCTGAAAGTTTTGGAGGCCATTCTCCCGCAGGTTTTTATTGTGTCCCAGGTTGAAGTTCAGCCGGTGGATCATGTGAGCCAGGGTGTCCATGAGGAGTTTCCAAAAACAGCCATTCATATCCAGAAGGCGCAGGGAAACAAATGTGTTCGCTGCTGGAACTATAGTCTGCAGGTAGGGCAGAGCCGGGAACATCCGGAATTATGTGAACGTTGTTTGCCGGTCGTTGAGGCTATGATTCGTGAGGGGCAGGTTGACACCGCGTGACAGGTTTTGCTCGGGATTTTGATTTCTGCGATGCGTTTTGTATACTGGGCTATAGGTAAAATGTCGGGTTTTGGTTCAAATGGATTCTTCTGCCTGTATGGCGGGAAGTTATAAAAGGAGACATGCGGAATGACGGAAAACAGGTTGAATAAAAAGCAGAAAGAAGCTTACAGGAAGATGCTTCTGGAAATTAAAGAAAAAATTGTGCATGATATCAAAAACATGACAGGCGGACAAACTCCGGAGTCTAAAGAATTTGTTGAGGATCTTTCCGGGGGGCATGGTCTGCATATGGCGGATTTCGCCACGGACATGTATGACCGGGAATTTAACCTGGGATTAGCCTCGAATGACCGGGAACTTTTGCGGAAGGTTGATAAAGCTTTAAAAAAGATAGAAGAAGACACGTACGGATTATGTGTGGAGTGCCATCAACCTATAGCGGAAGTCCGCCTGGAAGCCATCCCTTACGTGGAAACTTGCCTTCAGTGTCAGGAAAAGCTTGAGCAGCAAAAAAATCCGGCCCGTTAAAAATCCCCGGTGGATTCCCAGGATATCAACGACCTGATTTATAAAAAAGGTCTCCCCGATATCCTGGCCGGCCACAGATATTGAGTTATTATGAAAAATGTTGTAAAACCTCAATTAGATATCTTCCTTTCCCTGTTTACCGTTTCTTTCGTCGTTTTTCTGGACCGCATTACTAAAGTTTTTTTTTCCAATATTCTGGCGGAAGGGGAATCTCTCCCGGTGATCCGCCATGTGCTACACATGACGCTTGTCCATAATACCGGGATCGCGTTCGGGCTGTTTAAGAACCATGGGGTGGTCTTTATTATCGTCCCGACCATCGCGATCGTTTTGTTGGTGTACAATATTTATTATTATAAATCTAATAATGAAAAATTGAGCCACCTTTATATCGTCGCGTTTTCCATGATTCTGGCCGGCGCTATCGGGAACTTGATTGACCGTATTGTTTATGGATACGTCATCGACTTTATTGACTTCCAGGTCTGGCCGGTTTTTAACGTCGCGGATAGTGCCATCACCGTTGGGGCCGTGATTATCGCCCTCAAGTGTATCCCCCGGGCCGATGCGATGCCCGCAAAGAGTTGACGCATTCTTGACTATCAAACCCCGCAGGCTTCTTTACGAAAGAGGGATGTGACTATGATGCCGGTTATCTGTGCGTTCGGGCCTTTTCATGTGTATTCCTACGGCCTGATGTTGGCGATTGCCATCGTCGTGTGTTCGTTTTTATTAAAACGGGACGCCGCTGTTTATGGCATCCCGTCTGACACGGTGTATGACCTGGTGTTTTGGGCTGTCCTGGGGGGCATTGCCGGGGCGAGGATATTTTTTGTGATTACGAATTGGGATATCTTTGCCGGCAATTTAAAAGAAATCGTGATGCTGCAGAGAGGGGGGCTGTCCTGGCAGGGGGGGCTGATCCTGGGAACTTTTGTGGGGACTGGTTTTATCCGTTTTAAAAAGCTTCCTGCCCGGCTCATGCTGGATCTTCTGGCGCCTTATCTGGCCTTGGGGCAGTCCATCGGCCGGATCGGCTGCTTTCTCAACGGGTGCTGTTATGGGAAGGACGTCTCTTGGGGGATTTATTTTCCGGTTCATCAGGCTCATCTGCACCCGACTCAACTGTATGCCAGCGCGGCCTTGTTTATGATCTTTTGCGCTCTGAAGGCTTATCGGAAATCCCCGCACGTGCCGGGGCAGGTTTTGGCGTTTTATTTTATTTTGGCCAGCACCCAGAGATTTGTGATTGAATTTTTCCGGGCCGACCATGAATTGACGGTTATAGGGTTAAGCATTTATCAGATTGTTTGTCTTGGCCTTTTCGCCACCGGTGTGCTGTTGATGGGATTTTTTAAGGGTTCGCAATCACCAGAAGAGAGGTAAATCCGGGCTGTGTCCCGGGGTGAAATTTTATGCCGCAGAACATCTTCCACGTTGATGACGCCGACGCGCAACAGCGGATTGATGTGTATCTTTTCAAACAGTGGGGCGGGGATATATCCCGCACCGTGGTGCAGCGGCTTATCGCCGGAGGCAGCGTTACGGTTAATCAGGGTCCGGTTAAGGCCAATTACAGGACCCGCGCCGGGGACGAAGTTGTCGTCCGCACGGGAGAGGACATGTCTCCCCGGGGAACCGTCCGCCCGGAAAATATTCCGTTAGATATTTTTTATGAAGACCGGGCCATCCTTGTTATTCATAAGCCGGTCGGACTTGTCGTTCATCCGGCCCAGGGCTGCCCCTCCGGGACCCTGGTCAACGCCCTGTTGTATTATTGCCAGAAGACAGGGCAAGCCCTTTCCGACGTGAATACAGGGGAGAGGCCCGGGATCGTCCATCGCCTGGATAAGGAAACGTCCGGTCTTTTGGTTGTTGCTAAAAGCAACGTTTATCATGTCCGATTGGCCCGGCAGTTTGAAAAGCATAAAGTCCGCAAGCAGTATCTTGCCCTGGTGCAGGGGTGGGTGGATTTTGACGAAGGAGTGATTGATGTTCCGGTGGGGCGGCATCCTGTTCACCGGGACAAGAAGGCGGTGACCTTCGAAGAGGGGAGCCGTGCGGCCCGGACATATTACCGGGTTTTGAAACGTTTTAAGACTCCGGTGACCTATTTGGCCTTGTCCCCGCAAAGCGGACGGACGCACCAGCTGCGGGTTCATATGGCGCACCTGGGCCACCCTATCCTGGGGGACACAAAATACGGAGACGCCGGGAGCTTCTCCCGCCTGGCTCTGCATGCTCAGCTTTTGGGCTTTTCCCATCCGGAAACTAAAAAATGGGTTGAGTTTTCCTGTCCCCCTCCTCCGGAGTTCAACTGTGAAGACAGGGCGGGGGGTGTTCAAGTATAAAGATTTTCAAGAGAAACCCTTTACTTCCTTAGGATTTGCCATATAATAAGTTAGAATAAAAAGTAAGATAAAAGGTTGGGTGTGGGGGTGTCTGCGGCTGTTTTCTCTCCGTCGCATCGGGGGTATTGTTATAGAGAGCGGGAAATATTAAATGATAAGGAGAACAAAAACGATGAATAATTCTGGGAAGACATTGACTGTTTTTTTGATGATTATTGCTGTTTTGCTGGTGTGTTTCACTGGGATATCGGTGTTTTTCTTTATCAAAGAAATCGATTTGCGGAAATCAGCAGAGTATAATTTGGAACAATTACGGGTGGCCGAGGCGTCTCTGCGGGCGGACATGAAAGAGGCGGAGAAGCAGATCAAGCTTTTGGAAGAAAAAAATAAAGAAGCAAACGGCCGCATAGAGGATCTTATTGAAGAAAAATCCCTGGAGCAGGAACTTAAGGAAGAAGTAAAGCGGGAGGCCCGGATCCTGAAGGACGAACTGGAGAAGGAAAGCAAGGCGAAGGAGGACATCCGTCAAGAGTTGGGAACCCAGTTGGAGGCAGCCCAGGAGCGCGTGGCCGCGATGGAGCAGGAATTAAGCGTGACCCAGACGAAAAACAAAGAGCTGGAAACAATCCGTCAGGATTTGGAATCGCAGGTCAGCGACTTGAAAAAACAAATTGATGTCTTAGCGCAGCAATTGACTGTTTCCGGGAACGGGGACGTCCTGGATGACGGGGCGGCTGTTCAGCCGGGTGTTGATCTTGAGCCGATTGTCATCAACACCGGAGAGGACAACCGTGGGACGGTTATTAGCGTGGATAAAGAAGCGGATTTTATTATTGTCAGTTTAGGAGAGAAAGACGGCATCAAAATAGGCATGGTGCTGTCCGTGTATCGTAATGACAAATACTTGGGGGATGTGGAAGTGTCCCGGGTCTTGCCGGAGATGTCGGCTGCCGATGTTGTTCCGCCTTTGAGAAGTGAAAAGGTCCGCAAGGATGACTCGGTGGTTGTTAAAGAATGAACTTGGTTATTCATCCGACGCCCTCTTTGCGGGGGCGTGTTTTTCTTCCTGCCTCTAAATCTTATTCTATCCGGAGTTTTCTCATCGCCGCTTGCGGCGGGCATTCTGTTATTGTTCATCCCTCTGATTGCGATGACGCGCGTGTCGCTTTCAGAGTGGCCCGGTTTTTGGGAGCCCGTGTGAAAAAAAATGCCGGGAACACCTGGGATATCCGGGCGGGATCCGCTGTCGCGAAATCCGCTTGTATTGATGTCGGGGAATCGGGGACTGTGTTGCGGTTTCTTTTGCCGCTCCTGGCCGCCCAGGGCCGGAAGATCACGGTGACCGGGCAGGGAACTTTACGGGGCCGGCCTAATAAGCAATTGGTGTCGGCCTTGAGGGCCCGGGGAGTCGTCCTAAAAGGGACGGGGCCGGAAGAATCCATCCCGCTCGTGCTGTCCGGGGGCCGTTTCCGGGGAGGCGAAATCAGGATAGACGGAACGGTGAGTTCGCAGTTCATCTCGGCGTTATGCATCGCCTGTCCGCAGCTTCCTGAAAATACCCGTTTGACTGTCGAAGGCCGGCGCATGGTATCGGTGGATTATATTGAAATGACCCGTCTGGTTTTGGCCAGGGCCGGGGTAACGTTTCGTCAACAGAAAGAGCGCACGTTTTTAATCCCCGGCGGGCAGACGTTCCGCGGGTTAAAGCGGTTTGTCATCCCGTCTGATTACGGGTTGGCCGCTTTCTTGATCGCCGCCGGTCTGCTTACGGATTCCCCTCTGGTCCTCGAGGGCCATTTTGACCGGGAATTCATTCAGGCGGACGGGAAAATCCTGGAATTTTTAGAACGGATGGGTGTGTCTATCCGTTTGACCTCCCGCAGATTATCGTGGCTGCGGCCGAAAATGTTGAGGGGCGGGGATTTCTCTTTGAAAGATTGCCCGGATCTGGTGCCGATTATGGCGGTTTTGGCGCTTTTCGCGGAAGGGCGGACACGCTTAAAAGACATTCAACATGCGAGGGTTAAGGAGTCCAACAGAATTACGGATTTAAGGCAGGAGTTGTCAAAAGCCGGCGCGCGGATTTCGGAAACAGCCGATACGTTGACCATTACCCCTCAGCCTGTTTATAAAAGAGATGTTTATTTTGACCCCAGGCATGACCATCGGCTGGCCATGGCTTTTTGTGTTTTAGGCTTGAAAATCGGAGCGGTCGTAAGGGATATCGAGTGTGTGTCAAAATCCTACCCTGGCTTTGTGAAGGATTTTAAGAGCGTGGGAGTCCGCCTGCAAAAAAGCAGTAAAAGGCTCTGATGTTTTTTGTCCCCCGACAGTCCCGGGATCGCCGCCTTTTTTTGCTTAAAGGCCGCGAAGGAAGAGTGTCCGGTTTTCCCTGAAATACGCCTGTGAATATTCCTATAATTGATTGACAGTGAAATTCTTTTCATATATGATGTTTCCTGTTAAATGGCAACTAGTTACTTATTATTTCTCTTCAGAAAAAATAGGGCTACTAATATAATAAATAAGGACGGGCTATGTTCCTGAAACTCATCCGATACGTGCAAAGAATGATCAACTATGTTCTTGGCCTTTTTTCCAATGACATGGGCATTGATTTGGGGACGGCCACGACACTGGTTTATGTCAAGGGGGAAGGGGTTGTCCTGTGCGAGCCGTCGGTTGTCGCTATCGAGAAAGAGACGAGCCGGGTTATCGCGGTGGGGGATGAGGCCAAAAAAATGCTCGGCCGCACGCCGGGCAATATCGTGGCCATCCGCCCTATGAAGGATGGGGTTATTTCTGATTTTGAAATTACGGAAGCGATGCTGAAATATTTTATCAGAAAGGTTCACCGGCGGCAGGTCTTGGTGCGCCCGGCCATGGTGATCGCGATCCCTTCCGGCATTACCGAGGTGGAAAAACGGGCGGTTAAAGACTCCGCGGAACGGGCCAGCGCCCGCTCGATTGAATTGATTGAAGAACCGAAAGCGGCTGCCGTCGGGGTTGGGTTGCCGGTGGAAGAAGCGGCCGGAAATATGATTATTGATATCGGCGGGGGGACTACAGAGTTTGCCGTGATTTCGCTCGGCGGATTAGTCTATTCCAAGTCGGTACGTATTGCCGGGGATGAGATGGATCAGGCGATCATGGAATATTTGAAAAAAACCTACAACCTGATGGTCGGGGAACGGACGGCGGAGGAGATAAAAATTCGCATCGGTTCGGCCTTCCCTCTGGAAGAAGAATTGAGTATGGATGTGCGCGGCCGTGACCTGATTGCCGGGTTGCCAAAGACGATATCCATTTCATCGGAAGAAATCCGCGAGGCCCTTCAGGAGCCGATCCAGGCGATTGTGGATGCTTCAAAAATTACGTTGGAAAACACGCCTCCGGAGTTGGCTGCGGATCTGATCGATCGAGGGATTGTTATGGCCGGGGGCGGTTCTCTTCTGCGCAGTTTGGATAAAAGAATTGCTGAAGAAACCGGATTGCCTGTCCATATTGCCGACGATCCTCTCACGGCTGTTGTTTTAGGAACGGGACAGGTCCTTAACATGCCCACGAAACTTCGCAGGCGTGTTGTGGTCGCGACGAAACTGGACTTTTAAAGAGGGGCCGGCCTGCGGGCCCTCTTTTTGTTGGGAGAGTTTTTTGTTCAGCCGCCTCGCAGGTGTTTGTCAGGGAAACAGGACCCGTTTCCCTGACCCTTCCCGAGTCCTATTCTAACCAACATTTTGGGCGATTCGTGCGTGTCTAAATACCATAAAAAAACGCTGATTTACGGATTGATCACGCTGAGTGTCGTGTCGCTTTTTTTCTTGCCTTCCCGGATGTTATCCCCCCTGAAATTTAAGTTTATTGCCGGGACGGCTCTCCCGGTCAGGATGATCTCTTTCCCGTTGCTGGAGATAAAAAAGATATTGTTTTATCATCGCACGTATGCAGAATATATCAAATTGCAGAAGGATTATAATACGCTTAAAGCCCGCCTGATCGGCATGGAAGAAGTCATCCGGGAAAACAACCGTCTGGAGAATTTATTGAAATTCAAACGCAGTTTGGTTTATTCTTCCGTCGGCGCCAGCGTGGTGGGGCGGGACCCTTCCAACTGGAACGAGACCGTGATCATTGATAAAGGGGTGCTGGACGATGTGGCGGTGGGGATGCCGGCTGTGAACGCCCAGGGTGTCGTTGGGAAAGTCGCGGAAGTCAGCGACAGAAAAAGCAAGGTGATCCTTTTGACCGACCCGGGCTTCAGCACGGCGGCCCTGGTGAAAAGGTCCCGTGAAATCGGTCTTGTTTCCGGCACGCTTCAGGGGCTGTGCCGGATGCGTTATCTTTCCGCCAACGCCGATGTTAACGTGGGGGACCAGGTCATCACTTCAAAACTCAGCTCTTCCTTCCCGGAAGGGTTATTTATCGGGGAGGTGATCGCCGTGGAGCACAAGAAAAACGGCCTTTCGGTGGACTGTATTATTCAGCCGGCGGTGCCGCTGTCTCAACTGGAAGAAATTTTGATCATACGGACACGGTAATCATGTATCTTTTATGTGTCATTCTGGGGTTGGTGTTTGCGACATTTGTTTCGGAGTGTGTCCTGGCCCAGGTTCTGCCGTCCTGGCATATCCCGAATTTGCTGCTTATTTTGGTCGTTTTCTTTAATCTTTATCGGGGGACCCGCTACAGCCTGGTCGCCGGCATTGTGTCCGGCTTGTTTAAGGACAGCTTCAGCGCCGGGCCTTTCGGCCTGTATACCTTTGCGTTTATTATCACGGCTTTTTTTACGACCCTGCTGAAAATGTATGTTTACCAGCCCGGAGCCATGGCCTCCCGGGTTCTGCTGGTCTTTCTCGTGACGGTCGGTTATGTCACGACGTATTGGATGATTCAGCTCATGTTCACGTCGCTGGCTTTTCCATCGGTTTTTTTTCATATTCTTGTTCCGGAAGTCGGTTTGACCACACTCATCGCCCCAGTAGTTTTTAAAAAATACCGGCAATGCGCATTAAGATTATTCGCGTAATTATTATTTTGGGACTTTTGTGTCTCGCCGCTGGCCTGGTTTATACCCAGGGCATCCGGGGGATCTTTTATTATCACCAAAGCGTTAATAACCGGATCCGGGTCATCCCGGTGGAGGGGATTCGCGGACGTATCCTTGACCGCAACGGTGTCGTCCTGGCCGAGAACCGGTTGTCTTTTAATGTAACGATGATCCCGCAGGACATTAAGGAAAATGACCAGGTTTTTCATTATCTGAGCCAGGTGTTGAACGTTAAAAAGTCCAAATTGGCTCAGCAGTATTCCCAGAAGAAGCATGCGCCCTTTGCTCCGGTTGTCGTCGCCGAAGATGTGGATAAGAAAGTGGCGATGATTGTGGAGGAAAACAAATTCCGGTTCCCCGGCCTGTATGTGCAGGAACATTACCGGCGCCATTACCCTATGGGCAGCGTCGGGGCTCATCTCCTCGGCCAGGTGGGGAAGATCAACCGGACTCAAATGGAAAAATTGAAAGACTACGGGTATACCCCTTTAAGCATTGTCGGTTATTCCGGGATTGAAGAATATTATGACCGTTATCTTAAAGGGAAAGAGGGCGGGATGCAGATCGAGGTGAACAGCCGCGGCCAGCAGGTGAGGCTGTTAAGCATTCGGGAGGCCGAAAACGGAGAGGACGTGCATCTGACCATTGACGCCCGCATCCAGCAGATCGCCCAGGAAGCCCTGGGGCCCCGCAAGGGCGCGATCGTCGTGATGGATTTTGACAGCGGGGAAATTTTAGGGATGGTCAGCTTCCCGACCTATGACCCCAATATTTTTGTGGATCATCGACTGAGAGGGCAGATCAGTTCCGCGTATTCCAACCCGGAGGCGCCGCTGTTGAACCGGGCGATTCAGGGGCAGTATCCCCCCGGCTCGGTTTTTAAAATCGTTGTGAGTATCGCGGCGTTGGCGAACAAAAAAATTTCCAAACATACGACATTCCATTGCCCCGGTTATTATACTTTGGGCAAGCGGCAATTCCGGTGCGCGCATGTGCATAACAACCAGAATCTTATTGAAGGGATTGCCCATTCCTGCAATGTGTATTTTTTTAACACGGGATTATTGATCGGGCCCGATCAGTTGTATAAATACGCCCGGCTGCTCGGCCTGGGGGACGTGACGCATGTGGACCTTCCGGCGGAAGAAAAAGGATTTATCCCCAGCCGCCGTTTCCGGAGGATCAAGAATCCGACCGGCTGGTACAAGGGAGATACGTTGAATTATTCCATCGGTCAGGGGGAGGTGCTGGTGACTCCGCTGCAGATTGCCCGGCTTAACACGACGGTTGGCCGCGGCGGGAAAGAGGTGCAGCCGTTTTTGATTAAGAGAATCGGCGAGCAGGATATTGTTCAGTTTTCGACGGTCCGGCTGGTGAACCTTGATCCGGAGATTTTTAAGATTATTCAGGAGGGGGTCCTGGGGGCCGTCAAAGACCCTTACGGAACGGCCCGGATTCTGGATATGCCCGGATTTAAAATATCCGGAAAAACAGGGACCGCTCAATCCGTCCCCGGGAAGGATGAACACGCCTGGTTTGCGGGATACAGCCTGGAAGGGAAAAGACGGGTTTCTTTTTGCGTGTTTCTGGAATATGGCGGGTCGAGTTATAATGCGGTTGTCCTGACCAGGGAGCTGTTCCAGCGCCTGAGAGCCGAGGATATTTTGTGACAGGGATTTTCTGCTTTAAGGAGGGAATCGTTTTATGCGCCGAGATATGGGGGTCGTGATTTTTATTTTTACCTTCGCGGTGATAGCGTTTGGCCTGATAGCTTTGTACAGCGCGTCTTATCAGAACATGCGGGTTTCCCACAAAGTCTTCTATGATCAGGTTGTTTTTTCGGTGCTTGGCCTTTTTATGCTGCTTTATCTGAGTCATGTGGATTATAGAAAATTTTATGATATGGCTTATTTTATTTACGGGGGAAGCGTGATTTTACTGATCTTAGTTCTGGTGGCCGGTCGGCACGCGTTGGGGGCCCAGCGATGGTTTTCGATTGCCGGGATCAGCTTCCAGCCTTCGGAACTGGCGAAAGTGAGTTTAATCTTCGGGTTGGCCCGGTATTTCAGCGACCGGCGTTCCGCTTTTTCTCCCCGGGCCCGCAGCTCCGTGGGGGTGCTGTGGCGTGACCTGGTTGTGCCTCTTTTGATAACCCTTGTCCCGATGCTGCTTGTTTTCAAACAACCCGACCTGGGAACGTCTTTGTTGTTTTTCGGGATATTTATTTTCATGCTGTTTGCCAGCGGGTTGCGTTACCGGTACATTTTGGGCTTCCTCATGGGCTGTCTTATTCTGATGCCGTTCGGCTGGCACGTTATTAAGCCTTATCAGAAAGACCGGCTGCTGGTTTTTTTGAATCCCAATATTGATCCGTTAGGGGCTGGTTATACGATTATTCAATCCAAGATCGCGGTGGGGTCGGGTCGGCTGTGGGGGAAAGGATGGCTGTCCGGAACGCAGAATCAGCTGAACTTCCTGCCGGAACGGCACACGGATTTTATTTTTTCCGTTATTGGAGAAGAGTGGGGGTTGTTGGGGACGCTGATTTTTTTGCTGTGTTATGGCGTCGTGATTTACGCGGGGCTGAAAGTGGCGGAACAAGTCAAAGACCGCTTCGGCATGCAGATGGCGGTGGGGATGATCGCTATTTTCTCTTTACAGGTCTTGATTAACATCGGCATGGTGCTGGGGATGTGCCCGGTGGTGGGGATTACGCTGCCTTTGGTGAGTTATGGCCGGACGTCTTTTATGGTTTCGTTATTTATGATCGGCGTTTTGCTGAATTTAAGCAAGAGGCACACGATTTTTTAATCCCGGGTCCTTGTAAGGGCCAGGCCATCCCGGGGTTCTGTTTCCAGTTCCGGGACTTGCCTTTCAAAACAATTCTCTATAAATTATATATAAGAATGATAATATGTTGTATAATAGGCAAAATTCTTTTTGCCCGGGAACGGAGTCAAAGGGATAAATCCCGGAACAAGCTCTGGACTCCATGAACCGCAACCAGGTGCGGGATAGTAAATCAAGATCCTTCGACTCGTTCGCCTGGCTCACTCGCGCGGGAGGATCAATTCGCATTTTTAGTTTACACTCCCTTGGGTCGTGTCAACTCAATGTTCGTTGAGTCAAGGGCAATGTTTGTTTAAGACAAGATCATAATGAGGGTGGATACCCTGACACATGAAAGACTATAAACGCACATCTAATAAACATTTGGGGGAACTGCTCGTTGAGAAAGGCGTTATTGACCGGGAGCAAGTCGCCATGGCCATGGCCTATCAAAACGAAAAAGGCGGGCTTATCGGCGAAATTCTGGTCGAGCTGAAGTTCGCCACGGAGGAAGATATCGCCCAGGCCCTCACCTGTCAATATGGATTCCCTTTCCTTCCTTTGTCGAATTATGAGATTGATCAGGAGGTCCTCAACGCGGTTCCGGAAGGCGTCTGCAAAAAATACTGTTTGATCCCCATTGATAAGATCGGAAAAAGTTTAACAGTCGCCATGGCGAATCCCCTGAATCGTATCGCCGTGGAAGATATTGAAATGCTGACCGGCTGCAGTGTTCAGACGTTTGTTTCAACGGCTAGCGACATTAAAGAAGCGATGAAGAGATATCGCAGCACCACCTCCTAAGGAACGTCATGTTTTCCTTAAAAGAACGGTTACAGCAAATCCTGTTGAGAGATAACATTATCAAACAGGAAGATTTGGACAGGGCTCTTTTGGAACAAAAGAACTCTGGCGGTGACCTCAGCCAGGTGCTGGTCCGGATGAACCTGATCAGTGAAGATGATTTGACCCATATCCTCAGCGAAGGATTGGGCCTCCCCCCGATCGATATTTCCCGGCTTAAAATTGATCCCAGTGTCGTGAAACTGATCCCGCGGGACGTGGCGCAGAAATATCAAATCATGCCGGTGTCCAAAATGGGCGGGAACCTCACTCTCGCCATGGCCGATCCTTTGAACATTTTTGTTATCGATGATGTGAAGGCATTAACGGGGTTAAGCATCACGCCGATCATCGCCCGTTCGACTCAGTTGGCGGATGCCATTGAACGCTGTTACACACAGGGTACTCCGGCGGAGTCGGGAGAAACTCTGGAAAGCATCATTAAGGACATGCGGGACGCCGAAGAACTGGAGCTGGTCAAAGAGCAGGACCTGGATTCGGAAAAAGTTTCGGTCGAGGACATTTCCCAGGACGCCCCTTTGATCAAATTGACGGACACCATCATTCAACAGGCCGTTATGGCGAAAGCCAGCGACGTTTTCATTGAGCCGCTGGAAAAAACATTGCGCATCCGTTACCGCGTGGACGGGGTCATCCGCGAAATTGACCAGATGTCCAAGGCCCTGCACCTGGCGATTATTTCCCGTCTGAAAGTCGTGTCCAACCTGGATATCTCGGAGCGGCGCATTCCGCAGGACGGACGGTTTCGGACGATCCTGTCCGGGAACAAGGAGGTTGATTTTCGCGTCAATGTCCTCCCGACGATTTTTGGGGAAAAGATCGTGTTGCGCGTTCTGGATAAATCCGCGGGGGCCGTGGACATCAACAACCTTGGGTTTCAGCCGGAGGCTTTGCGCCGGCTGAAGGAATGCGCGGATAAGCCGCACGGGATGATCCTGTCCTGCGGACCGACGGGCAGCGGGAAGACAACGACCCTGTATTCGATTTTGAAGTATATTGACTCGCCGGGAAAAAATATTGTGACCGTGGAGGATCCCGTGGAGTACCAGATGGCGGGGCTGAACCAGGTGAACGTGAAACCCAGCGTGGGCCTGACGTTTGCCTCAACCCTGCGGTCTATTTTAAGGCAGGACCCCGATGTGATTATGATTGGAGAAATTCGGGAAAGTGAAACCTTGGACATCGCGGTCAAAGCCGCGTTGACCGGGCATCTTGTGGTGAGTTCCCTGCATACGACCACGGCGGCGGGATCGATTGTGCGTATGGTCAATATGGGGGTGGAACCGTTTCTGATTTGTTCCTCTGTCATCGCGGTGGTGGGGCAGCGTCTTCTCCGGCGGATCTGCCCGAAATGCAAGGAAGAATTTGTCCTGTCTCCGGAGATGGCGGAGAAAGTGGGGTTGAAGGCGCAGGGCAAGAAAGGGGACATCAGGCTGTCCCGCGGACAAGGATGCAAGAACTGCCTGAAAACCGGCTACAGCGGGCGGGTTGGTATTTCGGAAATCCTGGTCCTTACGCCGCCGGTCCGTAAGGGCATTTTACAACGGGCCGGGGAACTGCAGATTAAAATGATGGGGCGCCGGGAAGGCATGACCACGATGCGGGAGGACGCCATGGCTAAAGCCCTGGCCGGCCTGACGACGCTGGAAGAGGTCCTGCGCGTCACCGCGGCTGACGAATCCCTGGAGAAGACTCCGGCTGAAACCCCGGACTGAGGGGAGATTAAAAACCGTTTCATCATGTCACAACCACTCAAGACAAAAATTATTCAAACGCTTGTTGAGAGCCTCAAAATCAAAAAAGAGGATCTGGATGAAGCGATAGCATTGCAGAAGAGCAAAAATATCAGCCTGGACCGGGCCCTGATCGAAAAAGGGCTGATCAAAGAAGAGGACCTGATGGTTTTGCTGGTCCGGGAATTGCATATCCCGTTCATTAATCTTAAAAAATACAAGATCGACCCTTCTCTGAAAGATGCGATTCCCGAAAGGGTTGCCCGCCAATACCGGATTCTCCCGATATCCCAGATGCAGAAGACGGTGACGATCGCGATGGCGGACCCTCTGAATATTTTTGCGATTGATGACCTGAAGAATTTAACAGGCAAGGACGTGGATGTCGTGATGAGCACGGAATCCGACATCCTGCACGCGCTTGAAATATATTACGGCAGCAAGATTTCCAGCTCGGTTCAGGACGTCAGTAAAGATATCGATGTGGAAGAGCTGGAAATTATCAGTGACAGCGAGCTGGTCACTGATTCAGAGATGATGGCGGATGAGGGGGAGCAGGCACCGATCATCCGCCTGGTGAACCTGGCCATTCGTGAAGCGATCAAACAGCGCGCCTCGGATATTCATGTTGAACCCATGCAGGACTGCGTGCGTGTCCGTTACCGGATTGACGGGACGTTGGTGCATGCGATGAAAATCCCTAAGGAAAACCAAAATGCCATTATCGTCCGTATCAAAATTATGTCCCGGCTGGATATCACGGCCACCCAGGTGCCCCAGGACGGCCGTTTTAAGATGCGGGTCAACAACCAGGAGGTGGATTTCCGTGTCTCTCTTCTGCCGACGAGTTTTGGGCAGAAAATAGTTCTGCGGGTTCTGGACAAGAAAAACCTTCGCATCGGCTTGGACGGGCTTGGGTTCTCCGGGGCGTCGGTGCTTAAGCTTCAGGACGCGATCGCCCAGCCGTTCGGGATGATCCTGGTGACCGGGCCGACCGGAAGCGGTAAATCCACAACCCTGTATTCGATTATTAATGAATTGAAT
>JAGOJP010000015.1 GCA_017995055.1 Candidatus Omnitrophota bacterium | reverse complement strand
GGGCATCGAACATATCGATAAGGTGATTGAAGTGGACCAGACCCCGATTGGCCGGACGCCCCGCTCCAACCCGGCCACATACACCGGTGTCTTTAGCCTCGTCCGCGAACTTTACAGCCGGCTGCCAGCGTCTAAAAAACGCGGGTTCAAGCCGGGGCGGTTCAGCTTCAACGTCAAAGGGGGGCGTTGCGAAGCCTGCAGCGGAGACGGCATCAAAAAAATTGAAATGCATTTTCTGCCGGACGTCTACGTGGAATGCGAAGTCTGCAAAGGGAAACGCTTCAACACCCAGACCCTGGATGTTTATTACCGGGACAAAAATATCGCGGATGTCCTGAATACGGCCGTGGATGAAGCGCTCCTGTTTTTCGAGGATATCCCGCGAATTAAAAATGTTTTACAAACTTTATGTGACGTTGGGCTGGGCTATATCAAACTCGGGCAGCCGGCGACCACCTTATCCGGCGGCGAAGCCCAGCGCGTTAAGCTGGCAACCGAACTGTGCAAGAACGCCACAGGGAAAACGTTGTATCTTCTGGATGAACCTACGACAGGACTGCATTTCGCGGACGTCGACAAGCTGCTGAACGTCTTACAACGGCTTGTTAATAAAGGGAATACCGTCCTCGTCATTGAGCATAATCTGGAAGTTATTAAAAACGCGGATTATATTATCGACCTGGGCCCTGATGGAGGCGATAAAGGAGGCGAGTTGGTTTTCGCCGGGGCTCCGGAAGACATTGTAAACTATCCGCAATCCCACACGGGGAAATATCTTGCGGATGTGCTGCCTTCTTAAGCACGAACCTTAGGATACACACAAGACCCATGAACAATTTCAAATACCAGGCGAAAGCTTCAGCTGTTATCCTCCTGGCGGCGGTCCTGCTGACCGGGGCGCCGTCTTTTGTTGCGTCTGAAGAGGACGGTTCGACGCAGGAACTTTTTTGGGTCGCCCAGAGGGCCTTTGATGACGGCTTCTACGATGTCGCCGTCCGCTATATCGAACAGTTCCTGGAACTCAATCCGGAACAGGAAAAACTGGTCCAGGCTAAACTCTTATTGGGCCAGTGTTATTTCTTTAAAAATCAATATCTCAAATCGTATTCCGTGTTTAAGGAATTGCTGGCTTTTGACGTTCTCAAAGACGCCACCTATTTCTGGCTGGGGGAAACCTATTTTAAAGCATCCGATTATAACCAGGCCGCCCATTATTATCAGCAAGTCCTGGACAACTACCCGCAATCCGATTTTATCCCCCAGACGCTCTATTCTTTAGGCTGGACGTTCTTTGAGAAAAAAATTTATGATAAGGCCCATCAGCAGTTTCAACAACTTATCACACGGTTCCCCGACCATCCCCTGGCGGAAGACGCTTTCTTTAAGACAGGGGAATGCCAACACAATCAGGGAAATTATGACACGGCTATCTCCTTGTTTCAAAAGTACCTGGAACGTTTTCCTGATGCCCCTCATAAATCCGAGGCGCTTTTTTATCTGGCGGAAGCCACCTTCTATAAACAGGATTATCTCACCGCCATGACCTACTATGCCAAAGCCGCGGATATCGCGACAGACCCTAAAATCATTTACATCGCCCGCGTCAGCATGGGGTGGTGTTACCTGAAACTTGAAAAATTCGATTTATCAAAACGCCATTTCCTGGAAGCGGAAGATTTCGCGATTAGCCATAATGTCCTGTCGGATGATGTCTACTGGGGGTTGGCGAACCTTTATACGCATATAGAAGCCTACCCCGCGGCTTTGGAAGCTTATACCAATATCATCAAACTTTTTCCGGAAGACAGCAAAACCATGGAGGCGATGCTCGGGCGGGCCAATATTTATTACACAACGCAGGATTACCCGGCCGCACTCCGCGAATATCAAACGGTCCTCGATCGGGAGATAATGAAAAGTCAAGGCGACCTCCGCGAGAAGGCCTATTACGGTCTGGCCTGGACCTATCTCAAATCCGGCGCCCTTGATAAATCCATCAGAACATTCCAGGCTATTATCGCCCAAAGCGACAGCAACATCGTAAAGGTCAGCGCTCTGACTCAAATGGGAGACGCCCATCTTGACGGCGGGTATGTTAAAGAAGCCATTAACATTTATGATAAAATTCTAAAAGAGTATCCTGACAGCGTCTACACAGACTACATTCAGTTCCGCCTGGGCATAGCGCTGATCCAGTCCCAGCGCCCGGAGGCGGCTATTTTATCGTTCAAAAGTCTGCTCAATAATTTCCCGGATTCCCAATATAGCCATGAAGCCCTGTATTACCTCGGGGCCGCTTATTTCAAGAAAAACGACATGCCTCAAGCGGTCGATTTCCTTTCGCAATATCTGGGCACAAATCCTTCGGATAAAGGCGTCATGCGGGACGGGTATTTCCTGAAAGGGCTGGCTCTGTTTCAGTTGAAGGACTATCAAAAGGCCATGGAAACTTTCCGGGCTATGGAGGGCTTGTTCCCGGGTGAAAAGGCCACAATCCAGACCAGCGAGCTCAATATCGCCAAATGCCTTTATCAAATGGGCCAGACCGCTGCGGCCATCGACCAGTTCGAAAAAATTATTCAGGAATATCCTCAAACCGAATCCGCGCAAGAAGCCCTTCTTTGGCTGGGGAATTATAACCTGGAACACAAGGAACTGAAAACCGCCATACACTACTATGAAAAAGCCCTTGAACAATTTCCATCGTCGCCTAAAATCAATCTCATATATTTCGAGCTCGGCCAATCGTATACCGCTTTAGGCGAGTATGATCAGGCCATACGCCATTATCAGGGAATCCCCCAAGACGCCTCTCCCGAAATATATGGTAAGGCCCAGCTCGCGATTGCGGATATTTTTTCTCGAGACATACCGCCGGAAGAGGCCCTGGAGACATATCAAAAAATCGGCCAGGCCGCCCCCGATTTTCAATGTGACACCTTCATCAAAGTGGCCGGAATCTATATAAAACAAGAAAATTATCCCGCGGCCATTGATGCGTTTCAGACCGCGAGAGAACATTACACATCCCGATGTGAATATTCACCGGCCGAATTGCAGTTTTCTATCGCCGACACCTATGAGCTGTTGAATAGGACGGATAAAGCCGTGGAAGAATACTTTAAAATTCCTTACCTTTACGCCCACGAAACAGGCTGGATGATCAAGGCCTATCTGCGTATTGGGCGCATTTTTGAAGATCAGGAAAACTGGATGGAAGCGAAACGTGTCTATTCCAGAGTGCTTGAGCACAACACAGAGGAAACCAAATACGCGCAAGAGCGCCTGGAGTGGATCAAAAAAAACGTGACCAATCAACAGGGGACAGACTAACAACCCTATCCCCCTCACAGAACCAAAAGGAAGTCGACACAAAGGAGGGATCGCATGGGAGGATCGTGGGACATCAACGCGGGAGAACTGATACTGGCCGGGGGCCCGATCATGATACCTATCGGCATATGCTCGATTATAGCGGTAGGAATCATTTTAGGAAAATTAATCTATTTTGCCAGCATCAGTTCCAACCCTAATAAACTGAAACACACAGTTTTCACGCTCATTAAAAACAACAAAATCAAGGACGCCATCGCACAGTGCGACCAAGACCCTTCGCCGTTAGCCCAAATATTGAAAGCCGGTATTCTGCAGTACGGGGCCTCCCGGGAAACGATAAAAGAAGCCATGGAAGATGTCAGCCTTTTTGAAATCCCCAAGTTGGAAAAACGTTTTACCGCGCTCGCCACGATAGCCCACATCGCGCCTCTGCTCGGGCTATTCGGGACAGTGACGGGGATGACCCGATGTTTCTATACGATCAAAGGGCTGGCCGAAACCATGAACCCTGTCACCCCCGGCGAGCTGGCCGGAGGGATCGGGGAAGCGCTCCTGACAACGGTGGCCGGCCTGACCGTTGCGATCCCCACGTTCGTAGTCTATAACTACCTGGTGAGCCGCGTAAACACCTTTATCCTGGACATGGAACGCGGAGCCACGGAATTAGTTAATTTATTGTGCCATATCAACGAGACATCGACTTCCAGCACACATTCTTAACGCCGTTACGAGGTGAATATGAAATTCAAGCGTCATGTTAAATTAGAGCAGGGGGTGGAACAAATCAATCTTGCGCCGATGATTGACATCATTTTCCTCCTGCTCATATTCTTCCTGCTTTCATCCTCTTTTACGTCTCAGTCGGGGATTAACGTCAAGCTGCCCAAAGCGGTCACCAGCGACTCGATCACCGAAGATAATTTCATTATTATTATCAGCAGTGAAAATGTCATTTATCATAATGACACCGTTTTGACTCTTGAGGAGCTGAATCAACAGCTCCAGGAGCTTCGGGGACACGACATCCCCGTGCTGATCAAAGCAGACCGCAGAGCCTCCTTAGGCCGGATGGTGGACGTATGGGATATTTGCCGTAAATACGGGATAGAGCGCATTAATATTGCAACGACACAAGACCGCTGAAGCCCCTCGGGGGTTTTTATTGTGACATGAAATTTGTTTTCTCCAAAAAATTCCATCGTCAGGAACGGGACCTGGAAGCGTTTCTGTTTTCGATCCTCATTCATGTTTTTATCTTTACATCCGTGTCCTTCATTTTTTACAACTTACAAAGGGCGCCGAAACCAGCTTTTGTTTTTTTGGGCCCCATCCTAGGATATGAAGAAATTCAAAACTTAAGAAAGCCGGATGGGCCGGGGCCGGTCCTGGGCAACAGCATAAATCTCCGGATACAGCCCATCCGGCCATCGGCCTACTCCGTTCACAAAACACTTCCGGAGAAAACTCTTTTTATAGCAGAGGAGCCCTCGGGGGGGGATAAGACATACGTCAAAAATCCTTTTATGAAGGAAAAAAGCCGTATCCAGATTGAGCGGGACCAGCTCTTGAAACTGGGAATCGACCCCGATATTCCCAGGTGGGTTCCGCTCCGTCTGAGTCATTAATTTTATCCTTATCACCGTATTATGCAAATCAAAATAGAATTTACACAAACTATGGCGGTGTTTTTATCTTTCGTGGTTATTCTTGTTTATTATCTGTGGTTATTTTATACTAGAAGCAACAATGATAAATCGGAACCATTCGCGGAGCATGTCCAGCAGTGCCCTTATTGCCTGTATATTTTTATTGCTTATAATCCCCAGTCCATCTGGAAATGCCCGCGATGCAATAGTCTTCTTGAAAAGGCAGGGGACAATGAAACATAAATCTTTTTTGAGACACCCGCGCCGCTTGGGCGGAAACCAAGGCGTCATTTTCCTGACTGTCCTTATTCTGAGCATTATTCTTTCCATTGTGGTCGTCAGCGTTATGAGCCTGTTAGTGACTCACCAGAAATCCGGGCAGGATGTCGTTGATCAAATTAAGTCCGAGCAGTTCGCTATCGGGACATTCTACCGCTATCACCAGGCTCAAATGGAAAAAACCACGATCCCCCTCGCCAATGCGGAGATCATGTCCGGGAAAAATTATGCCTACACCATTCAGAACCAAGGGAATATCAATATCGCGCCCACGGGCTTAACCCCTGTCCTGGTGAATCGCATTCAAGTTCAGATTAACTATTAACTAAAATTCAGAACCCATCCCTTGCCATTTCCCTTGCCCTAAACATCATTTTGAAAAACCATAAACCCGCATATGGTTTCAATAAACCATGATTAAAAAACGGCTTTTTTTTGGGGAACTTAATTGACAAAGAATAAAGGATAGTGTTTAATGAGAATAACAATTTATAATATTTATAGACTGATTATATAATGGCAGATTCTCAAACACATATCGGGCTTTACTGGGGCAAAAAATCTCTCTCTTTGGCGGAAGCGGGGAAGGGGGGAGCGATGATTCACTCGAGCTTCGCGCCTTTTGAAGAAGCCTTAAGCCAGCAAACTGAGAACGTCCCGGAAGGCCTTTTATTCACAGACATTCTTCAAAAAGCATTTTCCCAATCCGCCTTTTCTCAACGGCAAATTATTCTAAGTATACCCACCCAGGACCTGATTTTCCGGTCATTCGTGATCCCCTGGATGGCCCCGAATGAAATCCGCGGGGTCGTGGAATTCGAGGTCACAAAATACGTCCCTATAAAAGTCGAAGAACTGGTTTATACATTTCACAGCATCCCTTTTGAGAAAGATAAACTTAAAAATCTCCGGGTTATTTTTGTCGCGATCAGGAAAAAAACGCTGGAGAAATATAAGGAAATTCTGCAGCACACCGATATCAAAATCGCCGGCATCGAGCCGGGAGCGGTTTCGATCTTCCGGCTTCTCAAAAAGCAAAAAATCATCCCGCACGATCACTCTTCGGCTATCGTCCTGATTGAAAACAATTCTATCCACATTATTATGATCGATAATGATGTCGTTCAGTTTGTCAGAGAATCCCCGTTCCCCTTCGATGTTAAACAACAGGATCAGTTTGTGTCCCGTCTTTTTACCGACCTGCGGGTGTCGATTAATTTTTTCACGCGTCAAAATGCTACGGCCAAAGTCAAAAGAATCGTGCTCATCTCCCAGGAGCTGATCCCGGGCGCCGGCAAAGCCATTACGGAAGATTTTAAAATTCCTGTTCTCGAAATCCTGGCTTCCGATTTGATTAAAGGTCCCCAGGAAATCCCCTCCCTGGGGCTTTTGAGCGCCTTCGGGGCGGCGCTCAAGCCCCTGAAGCTGACGACAAAAGATTTCAACCTCGGGCAGGATCCCGCACAAATCGTTTCAGCGGGAACATCCCTGCACTTCAACATCGAAAAATACAAGCCATTATTGGTCAGCGCGGCTTTATCCGCCCTGGTGATCTTCGCGGTGATTCACTCCTCGAATAGCATGGCCCAAAAACAGTATAACCGCATGGAGAGCCTGAACAAAGAATTGGGCCCTTATAAAAGTCTGGAAAAAAAAGACATAGAAAAAATGTCCGAAGACATATCCGGCAAACTTAGCAAATACAAAAACGTCCGGGTCACCAGCGATTTAAAGTATTATTTATATAAAATTCCTTCGCTCATGCCCTACGGCATGTGGCTCAAATCCATGAAAATCCGCTATGAGGCCAATAAAAGTGCGGCTTCAACGGGCAGTCTGGACGCTTCCCAACCCGAAACACGAAGATACATTGAACTGCAGGGATACGTATATCAGGACAGTATCAATGACCAGTTTCAGCTCATTAACCAGTTCTATTCCGCCATCAAAGAGCAGGACGGCTTTAAAAACTCGTTCAAAAACATTGAACTCAAAACACGGCAAGAAGAACTCCAACATTTCAAGGTGTCTTTCTTTGTGATCACTTGCAGTTAAAACGGATATCACGAAAACATGAACCTAAAAGAACTCAGCAAACTGGATATCAAGGATTTAAATAAAATTGATTATGGGAAGTGGGGGGATCAACTCAAAAAAAACCCTGAACAACTTGCCACCGCCATAATTATCATCGGGGCCATTGTGTTTAGCGCCCATTTTTATATCAACAAAAAAATGGAACTGCGCCGGGTCAAGATCCAGATCAATGAGCTGCTCAAGAAAAAAGTCGCCATGACTGAATATAACGACGCCAAAAAAAACCATGATGACTTGCTCAACAATCTGCCGCAGGGGTTATCCGCGGACGCATTGGCCAACGCCCTCACAACCATGGCGATCCACCGGGGCGTCCGGCTGGAATCATTTTCCCCGGATAAAAAAATAGATGAACCGCTGTATGAACTCACAAGTATTAACCTGGTCATTATTTCAAAAGAATATGACAACATTTTTTTATTCATTCATGACATTGAAAGTTCTCAATATAATTTGAGGATCGAAGATTTTCAAAGCACGGTTTTAGATTCATTCGTCAAAAAACGACGCCACCCCCAACAACTGGTCGGGGAGGACAAAGAAGAAAACCCGGAAATCAGGATACAGATGGAAATCGCTTCTATCATTTTTAAACATGAAACTAAATAAAATTCTTATATTGGGCCTGCTCGTATTGGCCTCCGGAGAGATAGGCGGGACCACAGGGTTTTCCGAAGAAGCCCTGGTCGAAAAAGCCAAAGAATTTACCGAATTTTATGCGAACCGTCTCACGAAAGACAATATAACCGAGCAGGCCAGTCAGCTTGAACAGCAGTTTCACCTGGACCAGTTGCAGATCGACGAAGAAACGGCCAAAATGCTGCGCGCCCTGCGGAACCCGTTTGTTCCCCGGCTTCCGGACGAACTTCCTCAAGAGGAACCCGAGGTCGTGGAAAAAACGCCAGAGACGGATTCTCCAATTCAATCGGAGATGCAAACAAGCGCGGCGGAAACCCCCGTTATCGTTTCCGAGCAAACCCAGGTGGTGGAAGAGGTCTTGCTTCCGAAACCGGATTATAAAATTTCCGGAATTGTCTGGAACACAGCCCGCCCTCAAGCTATCATGGAAGGCAGGATTCTTGATGTCGGGGACTCAATCGAACAATGGCGCATTATAGGGATATCCCGTGGCGGGGTTGAAATTTCATTTAAAAATCAAAAATTCCTTATCGAACCTTAATTGAAGGAGTTATATATGGATCAAAAGGGCAGGCTATTTCTTGCCACTGTCCTGCTCATCTTGGCAGGATGGGCGGACGTAGGGAGCGAGCCGGCGGCGACATCAGGCACGGGGAGTCCTTTTATCTATCCTGAATACTCCAAGAAAATATCAATGGACTTTCAGAGCGCAGCGCTGGTGGATGTCCTGAAAATTTTTTCCAAACAGACGAACCTGAACCTGATCACAGCGGAAAACATCGCCTCGAAACGGATAACAATTTTTCTGGATAATGTCCCTGTTGAGCAGGCCCTGGAACAGTTGCTCAAAGCCAATGATTTAACCTATGAGATACAGCCCGACACCAATATTTATATCGTTAAGCCGCTGTCCCAGCCGGACACGGAACTCATAACCCGTGTTTATCCTCTCAAACATGCCACCGTCAGCCAATCAAAACTGAAAAAAACTTTAAATATCAGCCTGGCGGAAGGCCTTTCCATCAACTCCAGCGACACAAATGATGAGACCGGGATTAAAGGGGCCATCATGGCGATCCTCTCCCCCAAGGGGAAAATCACCGAAGACCCCCGCACGAATAGTTTTATCATCACGGACATCGCGACAAACTTTTCTTTGATTGAAAATACAATCGCCCGTCTGGATGTTCCGATCCCCCAGATTATGATCGAGGTGGAGATGCTGGAAGTGTCCCAAGGGACGACCGAAAAAATCGGCGTTAAAATCGGAGACACCCCACTGAGTTTTACCGGCGGGAAACGGGCACACGTTTACCCCTGGGACCAAAACAAACTCTTGAAGAAAGGACAGTCCTTTCAAACTAACGAGTTCGATGATGAAGGAGCCCAGTATTATACAGGCATCATTGATGCCAGCGGGCTGACCGCGGCCCTGCAATTCCTGAAGACACAGAGCGGCACCAAAACTCTGGCACGGCCGTCTATTATGACATTAAACAATGAAACCGCTCAAATCAAAATCGCGGCCGATGAAACCATCGGCGTTTCGACCCAAACAGAATCCTCGCAAAGTATCGCCACGCAGTCTCTGGAAGCGGAGCGGGCTGAAACAGGTGTTTTCCTGACCGTGACGCCCCAGGCCAACGTGGAAACCGAAGAAATCACCATGGCGCTGGTCCCCAAGGTCATCCTGGCACGCGATGGGCAGACCTTCAGCGGCCAAACGTTCCGCGACCCGGAAGAGCGGGGGACACAGTCCATCCTGCGCGTCTTAAGCGGGGAAACCATTATTATCGGGGGATTGATGCGGGAAGAAAAATCAGATACCATCACGAAAGTGCCTCTCTTGGGAGACATCCCGGTCCTCGGGCAGGCGTTCCGGCATAAAGATGAATCCCATCAGGAACGCGAATTAATTATTTTTATCACCCCGCGTATCATCAAAGAAACAGAAAGAATCGAATCGCAAGAAATCATAACACGGTCCATTATCCGCGAGCAGGATTTTCCTTCAAGCCGATTCGATCAAATCGAAAAAGAACTCCGGGAACTCGAGAACAAATAACCAACCCCTCGCGCCGTTTAAGGAACTCGACCTATGATGCACTATAAAATTGGCGAAATCTTATTGCAGCAAAAATTGATCACCGAAGATCAGTTGCAGGACGCCATTGCCATGCAAAAAAGGGACGGGGGAAGAGTCGGGGAGAACCTCATAAAACTCGGCTACCTCACCGAAGAAGATATTGTTTCCGCTCTGGCCGCCCAACTGGATCTCCCCTATGCGACCCCTGAAAACGAGTTATTAAACCCGGATGTATCCCAGGATTTAGATAAAGTGATCCCTTATGATTTCGCCAAAAGGAACATCGTCCTGCCCATTGCACGACAAGGCAACGTCATAACCGTGGCATTGGAAGACCCCCTGGATCTGGTTATCCTTGATAATTTAAAAATGCTCGCCAAGGATTGCGAAATCCGCCTCTTGCTGGCGACCCGCAAGAGCCTCCTGCCGGCTATCCAGGAATTCTATTCTTTATGCCGCACCGCCCGTGCCGACCCAGGGGATAACGTGATCGCCGGAGACGAGGAAACCCCCGGGATCGAAATTGAAAACGAGGAATTCACTCCCCCGGGCTCCACGGATACGAATGTCGATGAATTGATTGAGAAGGCAGAAGAGGCACCGGTCATTAAACTCGTAGACCTGATGATCCAGCAGGCTATTGAGCAGCGAGCCAGTGACATCCATATCGAACCGTTCAAAGACAAAATCAGTGTGCGGTACCGGATCGACGGGCTCCTCTACCAAATCCCGCCCCCGAACCGGCACCTAATGCTCCCGATTGTTTCCAGGCTTAAAATCCTGTCGAAGCTGGACATCGCAGAAAAACGCCTGCCCCAGGACGGGGCGATCAGTTTTAAATACAATGACCGCTTTGTTGATCTGCGTGTCTCAACGGTTCCCACCATATGGGGAGAAAAAGTGGTTTTGCGTATCTTGGATAAATCCTCGGTCCCTCTGCAGCTGGAAAATCTCGGATTTGATAAAGTCCAGTATGAAAAAGTCAAGCAGGCCTTGCAATCTCCTTATGGGCTTTTCTTTGTCACCGGCCCGACCGGTAGCGGGAAATCCACAACCCTTTACGCCATCTTGAATGAAACGATCGACCCTCATAAAAACGTTCTCACCGCAGAGGATCCGGTCGAATTCAAAATAGAGGGCATTAACCAGGTAGGCGTCCGGGCGGATATCGGGCTGACCTTCGCGGCGGCCCTGCGTTCGTTCCTCCGGCAAGACCCGGATATCATTATGGTCGGGGAAGTCCGAGACCTGGAAACCGCGCAAATTTGTGTCCGCGCGGCTCTAACAGGGCATTTTGTTTTAAGCACCATACACACCAACGACGCGGCATCGGCTATCACACGTCTGACCGACATCGGCATTGAACCATATTTATTAACGCCCTCTCTGGTTATGGTCGTCGCCCAGCGGTTAGCGAGACGTCTTTGCGTCAAATGCAAAGAAGCCTTTGAGCCCCTTCCAGGACAATTTGCCGATCTGAATCTTAAAAGCGATTTGCTTTATAAAGCCGTCGGCTGCGACGAATGCAACCAAACAGGCTATCGAGGAAGGATTGTATTAACGGAGACCATGCTGATCGATGATGATATCCGAGCGCTCATTGCCAAACGCTCTAACTATACGGAAATACATGACATGGCCCGCAAAAACGGGATGGTCACCCTTTTTGAAGACGGACTTAAAAAAGTGGAGGCAGGGATCACCAGCGTGGATGAAGTCATTAGCGTCACCACCGTCTACTGAAATTCCATATTCATCCTGCGACCCTGTCCTTTATTAACCATAAATATTCACGAGGCTCGTTTGTGCCGAATTTTCATTATATAGTTAAAGACGCCCAAGGGAAAACCATTGAGGTTGATACCGAAGCTTATGATAAAAACAGCCTGATCCAAAAGCTTCAAAGGCAGGGGTATTTTATCATTAAGATCGAAGAGGGGCTAAGCGCCGAGCAAAAAAGAGGCCAGGAAAGAGCGCTGAAACAAAAGTCGGGCGACCGCAAATTTGCCTACTCCAAAATCAAGTTAACCGATCTGCTCTCCTTCGCCCGCCAGCTCACGACAATGCTGGAAGCCGGGGTTTCCCTGCTGCGAAGCATTGACGTCATTACCGACCAGACGGGAAGCGCCAACTTCTACAAAGTCCTGACGAAGGTCAAAGCAGACGTTGAACAGGGGAGTTCCTTATCCCAGGCTCTCGGCCAGCATCCGAAAGTTTTTAACCAATTCTGGGTGACGCTGGTGGAAGTCGGCGAGGCCTCCGGGACACTTCCCACCGTTTTAAGCCGGCTGGCCTTTTATCTGGAGCAGGCCGAACGTTTCCGGTCCACCATCATGTCTGCCATCCTGTATCCGGCGGTGCTTTTTATGATCTGCCTGGGGGCGATCAGCATCTTCGCGCTTTTTATCGGGCCCCGGTTCGAAAACGTCTTCGAGAGCATGGGGGTCGAACTGCCGGGTATCACCAAGATATTGTTGAATACTTTCCGTTTTATTAAGGTCAATTTCATTAAGATCGTCATGGCGGCTTGGGTGGCGGTTTTTCTTTTTAAAAAATGGACTAAAACCAATGTGGGGCGTAAAAAGATGGAGCAATTCATGTATTCCCTGCCGACTTTTGGCGGGATTTACAAGCTCACCATCGTAGAGCGATTTACTTCACAAATGGCGATTTTAGTCGAAAGCGGTGTCCCCATCCTGCACGCCCTCGATATATCGGAACGCCTTGTGGATAATCTGACCTGTGCCGCAGTCGTCAACAGTATTAAAGAAGCGGTGCGCCAGGGAGAGCTTCTGGTCGGGCCTATGGAACGGAGCCAATTTTTTCCCGTCATGTGCCTTCAGATGATTTCGGTCGGGGAAGAATCGGGAGAACTCAGTAAAATGCTCCGCCATGTCGCGACCTTTTACCAGGAAACCGTTGAAACGGCGATGAAACGTTTCGCCACGCTCATTGAGCCGTTTATGCTGGTTTTCATGGGTGGGGTGATCGGCGTGATAGTTCTCGCCATGTTCCTTCCTATGTTTAATATAGCCCAGTTAGGCGGCGCGAAGTAAGAAAACGCTTCCTTTTTTTTAAAAAAATATCCCCCGCTGAATTGACTTTTACAACCCCGTATGTTATACCTTAACTAGATTTCGACATAGCTGTTATCGATCAAGGTAAACTACCCGTGAGGGTAGGGCACAAAACTACAGGGTCCAGGGATAATTCCCTCGACAGCCAGTTGCCGATAAACGGAAAAGAATGTGCCTATTTCACTCACCGGTGAAATAGGCTTTTTTGTTGAACCCAACAACCCTGAAAGGAGTGATGTCAAAGGCCAGGAAAAATAGATTGGAAAAAGGTTGAGGAAAAAATTAATTAAGATATCGTAAGTATAAAGGAGATATAAGATGAAGAAAATGAATAATAAAAGCGGTTTTACGTTATTGGAAATCATCATTGTCATTATCATCGTTGGTGTTTTAGCCAGTTTGGCTTTACCGCGGTTTTTCGCGACGGTTGAATATTCTAGAAGTACAGAGGCTTTGGCCGCGGCGACCGCTATCCGCCAGGCTTTGGAAAGATGCTATTTACAGAGAAACGGCGATTACACTGCCTGTGTCGACTTTACCGTTCTGGATATTGAAGACCCGGCTAATTCCCCGAATAACCATTTTACGTATGCGATGAGTGGCCTTTCCGCGACCGGGTACACTGTTACGGCGACCCGCAACACCCGCGATAATGGTGACGGATCTTCTACGATCGTGATAACCCAGGATGCGACCACTGTGTCCCGTTCTGGTACAGGCGCGTTTGCTGGAATCCAATAATAAGAAACGTCTGATACCTCGCACATGAACGATGGGAGCAACATTGGGTTCCAATGTTGCTCCCATATTTTTCTATAAGCTATGATAACAAGATGCCCCAACATGAGAACAAGACAGGCCTTTACGCTGGCTGAGCTGACCGTGGTTGCGGTGGTGCTGGGCGTGCTCTCCATGATAGCGATCCCCCGGTTGGGCAACACGGTCGAACGAATGCGCGCGGAAGAAGGGAAACAAATGCTTCGTGCCATTTATGCCGCCCAGAAGCGTTATTGGCAGGAAAACGCGCATACCTATACGGATGACTTTGACGCCCTGGATATTGAAATTCGGCCAAACAGCAAATTTGAAAACATTGAGCTAGACGCATCCGGGTATCCGTTGGCGCAAATGGACCGGACAAACGGAGCCTACACATTAACGATCAATGAAATGGGAAATATCTATTGCGTGGGGACCATGTGTTATGACCTCGGACTCTATTAACATAATCCGCCTGACGGAAAACAAAGCTTTCACCATTGTGGAACTGATCGTCGTCGTTATTGTTATGGGAGCGATCGCGGGCTTCGCCATCCCTAACTATACGCGTTCCGTTGAAAACGCCCACTATCAGGACGCGGTGCTGCAGTTAAAAGCGATTCACTCGGCTCAACAAATTTATAAAGCCCGTTCCGGGCAATACTGGCCCACGGACGGCAGCACCCACTATGCTTATGACATGAATAACGATTTAAACCTGAATTTAATTGAAGACGGGATCACCTTCACGTGCACCAGTGCAGACCCGGCCGCAGGGTTTTCCTGCCAGGCCGAAAGGGACGGGTCTTCCTTCACCGTGACAGTGGACCAGGCCGCTCTGTCCGGTTCCAACCCGAGTTGTACGGGAAATTGTCCATAAACGGAAGGCTCTCTGCGGGAAAGGGAGAGGACAGTCAATGTTTTGTATAAAGCAAAATTTTCTTAAGGAAGGCTTTTCCATAACCGAAGTCATCATCGCAACGGTCATTTTTTCCATAGTCGTAGCGGGGTCCATCACCGCAGTTTCAGCGTTGAGAAAACCAGCGTACGCCTCCAAGGAAGAGGTAACCGCCGCGTATCTGGCTAAACAAATCCTCGAGGAGCTCCGTTCTGATGTCCATGCAGGGACATGGAACACCGGGGGGCTCAATCCGGACGGCGGGCCGGGGAGCGATGGGCTCTATAATAATTTAAATGCGGTGGTCCTGGACGGGGTCACATACACCCCGTCCTATCAGGTGGAAAATGACACGGTAACCGGGGCCCGGAAAGTCACCTTAACGATCGATTGGTAAGATATGATGAACATTCATTTAAAAATCTACGGACGGACCGGGCTGACATTAACGGAACTCGTCATCGCTTCGATTCTCGTAGGCATCGTAAGCTTGGGTATTTTTTCCGTTGATTACGCTTTACGCGGTTCCCGGGCCGCGGCGTCCGATGATTCCATCCTGGCGATGAAAACCTGGGCCGCCATGGAGCATATCACTAAAAACGCCAAACTCTCGGTGGGGGACATCAACAGCCCGGGGATTATCGCTTCCTCGGGAAGCAATTACCTCTGCTTCCGCCAGGATACAAGCAGCACCCCGAATGATTACACGGACGACGTCTGGCGCTGCTATTCCAAATTCTCCAACAACATCCATACCTGCACGAAAACCGCCATGGCCGGCGCTTCAGCATGCAACAGCGCAGATGAAATTATCGGGACATACGCCGTGGCTGACAGCTGCAGTGTCAATTGCGATTTATTCACCTACACCCTGGTCCAGAACTCATCCTTGCAAAAATTTTATCTTGATATTTCCCTGACAAACCGGCTAAACCCCGCGACAGCTTCCGACCCGATGGATAATCCAAATTATACGCTGCAGACCCGCATTTTCCCGGAAGGGCAAAGTTATTATTAAAAAGCCTATCAGAACCCACTCCATCCTAGCGGTTAAGGATGCTTCTTTCCTGTCGGAGGAACATATAAAAAGGGAAAGGGAAACCTGTTGCAAAACGGGGGAAGAAGACCGGGTTATTCTGATTCATCAGAAATGGTCGACATGCTTTTCTGGAAACGGTTCAGATCTTTCTTGGAGGACTTGGACTTAGAACTCAACATCATAGGGATGATTACGAAATATACGATGACCGCAATAAATATCGTGATAACAACCGTAGCGCCGGTGACTTGCCGGTTCAAATTGAGCCCGCCGCCCCGCTGGGATCCATCAGCCGGAATCAAAGACGAAATAAGCTGGTGAATCTCATAGGAAGAAAACGGTTTGGCAATAATTTCACGAACCCCCAGGTCGCGGTACAGCTTTTTATCTACAGGGGTTTCTGCGAGAACAAGTATCAAAGTGTTTGAAAACTTGCGTTTCTGGTGAATATGCCGGCAGATGTCAAGCGCCCCGGGGCCTTCCAGCAAGGAATTAAGGATAATCACCATCGGTGATTTATTGGCGTTGAGTAGCTGCAAGGTTTCCTGACCATTACAGGCGGCCAGGACAGTGTATCCCTGATTCTGAAACCCCTTGATAAGGCCATCTGTTGCGGCTCCGGCCTTTTGAGCGAAAATCATAGAACGGGTTATCATAAAAAACTCTCCATTTTGGGCTTATTATACATCAGCTCTTCCAATCGCCCTAATCAAATTCGATATTTTTTTCGTCCCTATCACCATCGCCCAAGCCGCCGGGTGAGCCGTTTGAACTGCGGAGAAGGAATGCGATTTATATAAATCTTTCTGTACAGCTTTCGAAAAATCTGGTATAAAGGTTTTCACAGTAAAGTTAGACACCGCTCTTCTGACCTAACCAGTCTTATAAAAACTGAACAGGGGAAGAGGGGTCGGCTGGGGATAAATGACCTTTTCACTGGGCCGATAGTTCAGTTGGGAGAACGCATGGTTCGCAATCATGAGGTCGGGGGTTCGAATCCCCCTCGGTCCACTTTTTCTCCCGCAGATCAATTCCCGAATTTCAAACACGTTGCCAAACAACACGTTTTCTTATGCGCCGTTTTTTCTCTGATATAAACCTGCAAAATCTTTCTGTCGAAATAACCTCTCCGGAAGAAATACATCATATCCGAACCGTCCTGCGGCTGAATAAAGGCGACGCCATCTGTCTCTTTAACAAAAACGGCGATGAAGCCAATGTAACCCTCATGTCCGTTACTTCTCAAAAAGTCTGTGCCAGGGTTGACCGTTTTCTCCCCGCAACCCCGGAGGGGACCGTCCCCGGAATCATTTTAGCCTGCGCTATCCCCAAAAAAGCCAAATTTGAACTTATTGTGGAAAAAACCACCGAAATCGGAGTGACGGACATTATTCCCATCATAACCCAACGGACTGAAATCAGGCTCAACGATGAGCGCGCCGGGAAAAAGCTGTCCCGCTATGAAAAGATAGCCGTTAACGCCGCGAAACAATCTCAAAGGAATACGATCCCGGTCATTCATCCCTGCCAGACGTTCAGGGACGCCGTCAACCGGATTGCCGGGGCCGGAATATGTGTCATCCCTTGGCTGGGAGAAGAAAAAAAACCGCTGCCAGAGGTCTTAATGTCCTGCCGCCCCAACACGTCCGTTATGGTTTTTATCGGGCCGGAAGGGGATTTTACCCCCGGCGAGGTCAAAGAGGCGGTGGAAGCCGGCGCGATTCCGGTTTCCTTAGGCAAAAACGTGCTGAAAGTTGACACCGCCGCTCTTGTCAGCGTAGCGTTAATCCGCTTTTATTGTTGCCATGCAAAATAAACCGGCTTCAACAAAAATTAAATCCGGCTGGCTTTATGCTGGAATTTTCCTCCTGGCGTTCTGCCTGCGGCTTGGATATCAGCAGTTCCTCAAAGCAAATTATTTATTTTACGGATCCCCGAGTTCCGACGTCACATATTATCAGGACTGGGCCAGAGAAATCGCGAGTGGGAACTGGAGGGGAGACCAGACCTTCTTCGGGCTGCCTCTGTACCCTTATTTTCTGGCCGTCCTCATCCGCCTGGCCCTGGGGCACATTGAAATCGTCCGTTTTTTCCACTTGGTTCTGGGATCTTTCAATTGTGTCCTGCTTTTCGCCGTTGGGGGGAAAATCTTCTCCCGGCGGGTGGGCTTCCTGGCGGCTATTTTGGCCGCGACCAACTTTTTCCTGATTTACTATGACTGGCTGATGATGCCGGTCACCCTGTTGATATCCTTATCGCTGTTTCTCCTCTATTATTTGGCGAACGATCTGCTGAAAGACCGGCCCCGGGAGTGGTTCCTTTTCGGGATCATCTCCGGGATCACCCTTCTGGGTGACGGGAAGTTCGCGTTTTTCCTGTGTCTTTTAACCCTCAGTATCGTGGCGCGATGGCCCTACTTTTGGCGGGTTAAATTTTTTAAAATCCTGCTGCCCCTGGGGTTGGGCGCCGCCCTCATCCTGGCATCCTCGGCCCTGCGCAACCGTATTGTCGGCGGGGACTGGACGGTCATCAGCGCGCAAAGCGGTCTCAGTTTTTATACCGGGAACAACCCTTTGGCCACCGGCGTCTACGACCACCCGGCGTTTTTAAGGCCGTCGCATCAGGGGCAGGATGAGGACCAAAAAATTATCGCTGAAAAAATCGCCCGCCGGAAGCTATCCCCCCGACAAATTTCGCAATTCTGGCAAGACAAGGCGTTCCAGTTTATCCGGGAGCATCCGTCGCAATCCCTGAAACTCTTCCTGCGGAAAAACAGGCTTTTTTTTACGGACACGGAAAACGCCCATGATGCCGATTTGCTGCTGCAGGAAAACTGGCAAAGGATTCTTGACATCAACCCCTTCGGGATTATCTGCCCCTTGGCGCTCATTGGATTTTTTTTGACCCGGAAAAAATACCCTGCCACGCTCTTTCTAAACCTGTTAATAATCAGCCAATGGCTTATGACAACCGTTTTTTTCCTGACAACCCGGCACCGGGCGACTGTCTTGCCTGTCTTTCTGCTTTATGAATCCTACACGGTGTTCTGGGCCGCGGACTGCTCTAAAAAGAAAGAATGGTCTCATTTGGGGATAACCGCTTTTTTTATTCTATTATTTATTTTAGCTTTCCCTAAGGAGCTGGCCGACCGTTCGTACACGGATTTTATCCGCTTTAGTAAAACAGGCATGATTTATCTGCAGCGGTCCGATCCCTTTCAAGCCCAAGTCGCTTTTCAGAATGCGCTCAACATCCGTCCCAACGACAGCACAACCCTTTATAATCTGGGGAACACCTGCCTGCAAACCCGCAATTATTCCATGGCCCAAGATTATTTTGAAAAATCGCTTCGCCTGTGCTCGTATAATGTTGATGCCTTGTTTAACTTGGCCTACACGTTCGAACAAACCGGGCAAACAAAGCGGGCCGTTGATTTATACCAACAGGTCCTTCAGTATCAGCCCGGCAGCGCCGATGTGCTGTTCCGTCTCACCCAGACACACCAACAGGCAGGAGAATGCGAACAGGCGCTCGATTATTTTCGACAACTTGTGGAGCAAAATCCAGCCCTCAGCGAAGACCTGAAGCCATACCTCAAGGAATGCCTGAACCCATGAAATCCTAACCCCTTGCGAAAACTTGTGTTACTGTTTCTCCCTTGACCGGGGAACTATTGACAATCCCGGGGGCATCATGTATAATTATTCTTCATTTTTAAAATAATATAAATTAATTATATATGTGGTCCCACGTCCATAGGCGCGGGACGGATGAACAATTCGCTTCGCAGAATAACCTGACTTCTTAACATACGCGTAAACATTCCCGGAGCCGAAGACCTCGTTAAGCTCTTGCTTTGATCCACGGGCAGGCCCGCGGTCTTCTGCGAAAGTGGATAAATTTTTACCCCACAGGCTCAGAGCACTGGGAACGGTGCCACGTAAACATGGCTAACAAACGGAGGGTAAGATGGCAGAAACGAAGAAAACGGCAGACGTGAAAACGGCAGAATCTGAAAACAAACGTAAAGCACTGGAACTGGCTTTAACCCAGATTGAAAAACAATTTGGCAAAGGGGCCATCATGCGCATGGACGGGACCGCTCACTTGGATATCCCGGTTATTCCCACCGGATCATTGGCGTTAGATCTGGCCTTGGGAGTGGGAGGCGTCCCCAGGGGAAGAATCGTGGAAATATACGGTCCGGAATCCTCCGGGAAAACCACCCTGACCCTCAGCATTATCCGGGAAGTTCAGAAACAGGGAGGGGTAGCCGCTTTTATCGATGCCGAGCACGCCTTTGATTCCAGTTATGCCAACAAAATCGGTATTCAATTGGGAGACCTCCTGATCTCCCAGCCTGACACCGGAGAACAGGCCCTTGAAATTGCCGAGACTCTGGTCCGTTCCAACGCGGTCGATCTGATCGTCATCGATTCCGTTGCGGCCCTGACCCCCAAAGCGGAAATTGAAGGGGAAATGGGGGACTCTCATATGGGTCTGCAGGCAAGGCTCATGTCCCAGGCGTTAAGAAAATTAACCGGCGCTATCAATAAATCTAAGTCCACTGTTATCTTTATCAATCAAATCCGGATGAAAATCGGTGTCATGTTCGGCAACCCGGAAACCACGACCGGAGGCAACGCTCTGAAATTCTACGCCTCCATCCGTATTGACCTGCGGCGCATCGAAACGCTCAAAAAAGGCGATGATTTTATCGGGAACAGGATCCGCGCCAAAATCGTAAAAAATAAAGTGGCGCCGCCTTTCCGCACGGCGGAATTTGAAATTCATTTTGATGAAGGCATATCCCGAAGCAGCGACATCCTGGATTTGGGCATCCAAACCGAAATTATCTCTAAATCCGGATCGTGGTTTTCTTACGAAACGGAAAAAATCGGACAGGGAAGGGATAGCGCCAGAAAATACCTGTTGGATAATCCCAAAATCCTGAGTCAAATCGAGAAAAAGATCCTGGAATCCTGCGGATTAAAAAAATAACGATCCTCTATGAATAAAGACAAAAATATCCTCTCGCAAATGTTGAAAGCCATCGTCTGTTTGGGCGTGGGGCTAACCCTAGCCACCCTGTTGGCTCGGTCTGTTGATATTCACGCGGAAGAACCATCCTTGATCCACGCGATAGAGTCTGTGGCCCGAAAAGTCGGGCCGTCCGTGGTCTCCATCAAAACAGAACAATTGCAATATTATCAACGCCGATCCCCTTACGAAGGGGATATTTTTGAACAGTTCTTCGGAGAATTCTTTGGAGAATATCCGCACTATGAACAGCGACGGCAAGGACTGGGATCCGGTGTCCTCGTTGACGATAAAGGCTATATCCTGACCAACGAACATGTCGTCCGGGGGGCGGACACGATCACGGTCATGCTCCCGGACGGCCGGTCTTTCGAAGGGGAACTCAAAGGGACCGATTCCCGCTCGGATCTGGCGGTCGTTAAAATTCCGGCCCTGGATATGTCCATCCCCCCTTTAGGCAACTCCGATGATTTAAAAATCGGCCAATGGGTCGTGGCTATCGGAAACCCGTTCGGCCATGTGCTGAATGACCCGCAGCCCACAGTCACCACCGGGGTCATCAGCGCTCTTCACCGGGCCCTTCCGGCAACGTCCCGGAGGGACACGGATTATTCCGATTTAATTCAAACCGACGCGGCCATTAACCCCGGGAACTCCGGGGGCCCCCTGGTGAATTTAAACGGTGAGGTCATTGGCATCAATGTGGCCATTTTTTCCACCTCCGGCGGTTATCAGGGGATCGGGTTCGCCGTGCCGATTAATTACGCCAAGGCGATCGTTGACCAGATTATCAAGGGCAAGAAAGTGAGCCAGGGATGGATCGGGATCAGTATCCAGGACCTGGACTACCGCCTCGCCCAATATTTTAATCTGCCGTCCGCCGAAGGCGTGCTGGTTTTAAAAGTCCTGAAAGACGCGCCGGCCCAACAGGCGGGCCTGGCCGACGGGGATATCATCTTATCGATTAACGACGTTAAGATGCGGACATGCGCCCTATTGAGCAAATACATTGCCAACCGGGATATCGGGGAAACCGTCCAGGTCCGTGTTCTTCATAAAGGGGAAGAAAAAGTCCTGCATGTGGTGATCGCGGAACGGCCCGCCTTGAAAGACCTTCTCCCGAAACCGGCTGTTCCCCAGCCCGGCGCCGACGGCTTCCCGGCCTGGAAAGGTTTGGAAGTCCAGGATATAACCGAAGAAGTGGCCGAACAGTTCCACCTGGAAAATATCTCCGGAGTGATTGTGACCCGGCTCCAGCCCGGCAGTCCGGCCCATCAGGCGGGAATCCGGGAAGGGGATATCATCATTGCCCTCAATAACCGGGCGGTTAAAAATAGCGAAGACTTCCACCAGTCTATTTCAAGGACATCAGGGAATTGCCTGATTCAAACATTACGGGGATTTTTTGTAATAGGAAACTAAAACCATGCTCACCGCCTCTGCCATCAGGAAAAAATATCTGGACTTTTTTGTGTCCAAAGGACACACTCCGGTCCGCAGCGACTCTTTGGTGCCCAAGAATGACCCCACGGTTCTCTTCACAACCGCCGGGATGCAGCAATTCAAGCGCCAGTTCCTCGGACACATCGAAGGATACACCCGGGCCACGTCCTCCCAGAAATGCCTGCGCACGGATGACCTGGACCAGGTGGGGAAAACCAATTTTCACCATACGTTTTTTGAAATGCTGGGAAACTTTTCCTTCGGCGACTATTTCAAAAACGAAGCCATCACCTGGGCCTGGGAATTCCTGACCGGAGTCGTCAACTTGCCGCCTGAAAAATTATGGGTTTCCGTGCATAAGGACGATGAAGAAGCGGCCGCGATATGGCTGAATACGGTAAAAATCCCGCCCCGGCAGCTGGTGCGGCTGGGGGATAAAAGCAATTTTTGGCCGTCCAACGCCAGGACGGACGGGCCCAACGGACCCTGCGGACCCTGCTCGGAAATTTTCTATGATTACGGGCAAAATCCAAAATGCTCCCATCCCCATTGCAACCCGGACTGCGACTGCGGGCGTTTCGCGGAAATCTGGAACCTGGTTTTCACCCAGTTTGAGCGCAAAGACGGCGGCATTCTGGAGCCGCTCCCGGCCAAAAACATTGATACCGGGATGGGATTAGAACGCCTGACGGCCGTGATCCAGGGTAAAAAGAATAATTTTGATACAGACTTGTTTGCGGGGATCCGGCAGGCGATACGGCGGCTGATTCCCGTTGAACTCTCCTGGGAAGAGGAGTGTGTCGTGGCCGACCATATCCGGGCTATCGTCTTTGCGATCTGCGACGGGATCATCCCTTCCAATAAAGAACGGGGATCGGTGGTCAAACGGCTGATCAATGACAGCGCCAACATCGCTTTATCCTATGGCCCGCAACACCCCTGCATCTACCAGCTGGTCCCGGACGTCATCCGGGCGATGCAGGACCAGTATCCGGAATTGGCCGATAAATCCGCCGATATCTCCGACTTCGTGAAAAAGACCGAGGAAGCTTTTATCCAGGTCCGGGCCCAACGGATCCCGGAACTGGAAAGTCTGAACTTAACCGCCATGTCCTCTCAGGAACGGGGAACAACCTATTTTAAATTCCGAGACACCTACGGGCTGCCGCTTTCCGTGATCCTGACAACGGCGAGAAAGAAAGGGATTCCGGAACAAACCCTCTGTCAGGACCTGGAGGTTTACAAACACCACATGACGGAACAGCAGTGCCGTTCCCGGGCGGCCAGCAAGATGGCCGGGGATGTCTTTACCGACACCGAGCTGAATCTTAATGTGTGTAAAACACGGTTTCTGGGGTATGAACACCATACGGCGGAGGCGAGGATTCTGAAGCTTTTTGTCAACACCGAAGAGCGCGCCACCGTGCAGGAAGGGGAAGACGTGCAATGCGTGCTGGACGCCACTCCTTTTTACGCGGAATCCGGAGGCCAGGTCGGCGACACCGGCATCATCCAAGGACCGTCCGGGCAAATCCGCGTCACGAACACGCACAAAATTTCCGATATTTTTATTCATAATGGGCAGGTCGAACGCGGCTGCCTTAAGGGGAATGAATCCGTGACCGCGCAAATCGATTCCAGGCGGCGCCTGGCGATTATGCGGAACCACACCGCCACCCATCTGCTGCAGGCCGGGTTACGGGAGATCCTGGGACAGCATGTCCAACAGCAGGGGTCCCTCGTGGATGAAAAACATCTGCGGTTTGATTTCTCTCATCCGAAAGCCCTAAGCGCCAACGATATCCGCGCCCTGGAAACGTATGTCAACGACCGCATCCTGTCCTGCGGGGTGGTGTCCAAAGAAAGCATGCGTCTGGATCAGGCCAAAGATAAAGGCGCCCTGGCGTTTTTCGCAGAAAAGTATTCCGACACGGTCAGGGTTGTGGCGATTGATGATTTCTCGATTGAGCTGTGCGGGGGCACCCATTTGGACTCCACCGGGCAGATCGGCGTCTTTAAAATCGTCAGCGAGTCCGCCATCGCGCAAGGGATCCGCCGCATCGAAGCCAAGACCGGCACCGGAGCCCTGGAACTGATCAATGAACGGGAAGATATGCTCCAGCGCCTGTCGCAATTCATGAAATCCCCGGTGGCAGAGCTCGACAGCCGTGCCGCTTTGCAGGCCCAGCGCATGAAGCAGATGGAGAAAGACCTGGAAAAATTTCAAACGGAAGCCGTCCTCAAAGAGCTTCCTCAAATTCTCGCCGAGATGCGGGACCTGAACGGCACGCGGGTCATCAGGCACACGTTGGAAGGTGTCACCAGCAATGTTTTAAGAAAACTCGCGGACGCTATAAAACAGCAAGTGGATGCGATCGTGATCCTGGCTTCCCGCGGTAAAAACGATGTTCAGGTGCTGGTTTCCGTGGGCCCCGCGCTGATCAAGGCAGGGTGGAACGCGAAAAACATTATTCAAATCATTGCTGAAAAAATCCAGGGGAACGGCGGGGGCCGCGAGGCGATGGCCCAAGCCGGCAGCCCAAATCCGGACTTATTGCCCGATGCCCTAGGCCAGGCCGAGAATTATATTAAACAAAGGGACGCCACAGCATGAAAATCCTTAAACTCAACGGTCCGGGGCTTCAGGACATTTATAACCGTCATTACAATATCCGCAGACGGCATACGGAAGAAAAAGTCAAAAAGATTATTGAAGAGGTGCAGACGTGCGGCGATGACGCGGTCGTGAAATACACCCGCCGTTTTGATAAGGTCAAACTGACTCCTAAAGACTTATCCGTCGCGGAAAATGAGATCAGCGCGGCGTATCAGAACATCACCAGCGATTTTATCAACAATTTAAAGGTGATTATTAACAATGTAACGCTCTTTTACAAAAAACAGGTCCCTAAACCCTGCCGCATTAAAAATCAGGAAGGGGTTTTACTGGGGGAACATATTCATCCTTTGGACACCGTGGGTATTTACATCCCGGCCGGCACAGCGCCGTTGGTCTCGTCCGTTTATATGACCGTGATCCCCGCTAAAGTCGCCGGCGTCAAAAACATTGTGATCGCCACCCCCCCAACGGCCCAGGGGCATATCAACCCGCATATTCTCGTCGTGGCTAATTTGCTGAAAGTCAACGCGATTTATAAAATGGGCGGGGCGCAGGCCGTGGCCGCCCTGGCCCTGGGCACCAAAACAATCCCCAGAGTCGACATGATTGTCGGCCCCGGGAACATGTATGTCACGGAAGCCAAACGCCAATTGTTCGGATTTGTGGATATCGATATGCTGGCCGGGCCTTCGGAACTCGTGATTATCGCCAACCGCTTCAGTAACCCGGATTATGTCATTGCTGATCTTGAGGCGCAGATGGAGCACCTGGGGGGACTGGCCATCCTGGTCACCACCTCGAAGCGACTCCTGAAACAGGTCCGGGGACGCCTCAAAAACGGATACGGGATTTATGTCCAGAACATGGATGAAGCGGTGGACGTTGTCAATAAAATAGCGCCGGAACATCTGGAAATACTCACGAATCATCCTAAAAGCATATCCAAAAAAATCCGTAACGCAGGAGCGATCTTCCTGGGGCCTTACAGCCCCACCGCCGTAGGAGATTATGCCGCCGGCCCCAGCCATGTGTTGCCGACCATGGGGACCGCCCGCTTTTTTTCGGGTTTAAGTGTGCACCATTTCATGAAAACCAGTCACGTGATTTCTTTCTCCCGGCGGGCGCTGGAAAAAGTTTATCCGAATGTCATTAAAATCGCGCAATTAGAAAATCTTGTCAAACACGCGGATTCTGTTCATATCCGCTTTGCGGGGCACCATAAACCAGAAACCAAGGGATGAAAGGATCGTGAGCATGGGCCAGGCATACCAGGAAAGGAAAACCCAAGTTGTACGCAAAAGCAGCGAGACAGAAATTTCCTGTTCCCTGAACATCGATGGGAAGGGAGAAGCCCGGATCAAAACACAGATCGGGTTTCTGGATCATATGCTTGCCCTCTTTGCCTTTCACGGCTTCTTTGACATGGAACTGCTGGTCCAGAAAGCGGATCTACAGATCGATATTCATCACACGAACGAAGACATCGGGATCGTGCTCGGTAAAACTTTTAAAAAAGCCCTGGATGAAAAACAAGGGATACGCCGTTTCGGGTCCGGCTTCGCCCCCATGGAATCAACCCTGGGGCACACGGTTATTGATATCGGCGGGCGGGGGTATTTCAGCCATAACCTGACCCCGGGGCAGGACCAGGAAGGATATTCGCTCTCTTACATGGAACATTTGCTGGAATCGTTTGCCCACAGCCTGGGAGCCACGCTGGTCGTCCAGGTCAGCGGGCAGAGCAACGACCTGCACACCAATTTGGAGACTGTTTTTAAGTCCCTGGGCCTGGCGCTGGATCAGGCAACACAGATCGACCCGCGCCGCGCCGCGACTGTCCCTTCGACAAAAGGGGTCATTGATTGAAACAATGTGCGCGTTATTTTTTTTAAACGGATAAAAAATGGATATCACGATTATTGATTACGGCATGGGCAACTTACGCAGCGTGCAGAAAGCATTTGAAAAAAGCGGGGCCCAGGCCATTATTACCCAGGATCAGGGACGGATCGGACAAGCCGAAAAACTCGTCCTCCCGGGCGTCGGGGCCATGGCTCCGGCCATGCAAAAATTGCGGGAACTCGGGCTTATTGACTCGATCCAGGATTTTGTGGCAAAAGGGAAACCTTTCCTGGGGATATGCCTTGGCTTTCAATTGCTGTTCAGCCGAAGCACCGAGGGAGGGGCGGTCCCGGGATTAAACCTTTTGGCCGGGACAGTCGAACGGTTCGCCCCCGGGAACAAGGTTCCCCATATGGGATGGAACACCATTCGCTTCTCGCAAGATAACTGCCCTCTATGGAAAGGGCTGCCTTCAGAGGCCTATGTGTATTTCTGCCACTCCTATTACGTCAAACCGGATAAGCCGCAAATCAGCGCCAGCTTAACGGAATACGGCGTATCGTTTGCCTCTGCGGTCTGGGATAAAAACATATTCGGAGTGCAGTTTCACCCGGAAAAAAGTCAGGATATTGGCCTGCGAATTCTAAAAAATTTTATGGAATACACATGATTCTTTACGCCGCTATAGATATCCAAGACAAAAAGGTTATCCGTCTTAAACAGGGACGTTTTCAGGACACGACACGGTACGCAGACGACCCTGTCCGGGTGGCGCAGAAATGGGAAAAAGCCGGGGCAGAATGGCTGCACGTCATTGATTTGGACGGAGCCCAGACCGGCGCCCCCAAGAATACGGAAACGATCCTTGATATTGCCCGCGCTGTTAAGGTCCCGGTCCAATGCGGGGGAGGGCTCCGCACAGAAGCCGACATCGCCGCCTTGCTTGACAACGGCGTGAAACGGGTTGTCTTAGGCACTCAAGCCATCGGGAACAGGGAACTCCTCCGGGGCCTCCTCGCACGCTGGCCGGGGAGGGTCGCTGTCAGCCTGGACTGCAAGGACGGCTATGTGACGACAAAAGGGTGGACGGAAGTGACGCGTATCAAAGCCACAGATTTCGCCCGGAACTTGGAAGGGATGGGGCTCCCGTGCCTGATTTACACGGATATCAAAACCGACGGGATGCTCACCGGGCCGAACTACGCGGCGCTGCAAGAGCTGCTTGACGCGATCAGCCTTCCGGTCATCGCCTCGGGCGGCATTAAAGATAT
>JAGOJP010000014.1 GCA_017995055.1 Candidatus Omnitrophota bacterium | reverse complement strand
TGGTGTAGTGCGGCAATGTCGGGGTTGTGCCGAAGGGCAAAGAAGTTAAAAGGGCGCGGGAAGGGGCCCTTATTGTCGTCGCGGGAGGCCGGACAGGGCGGGACGGCATTCACGGGGCCACGTTTTCTTCCGCCGAGTTGACCAAGGACTCGGAAGTGGTTTCTTCCGGGGCGGTGCAGATCGGTGATCCAATCCAGGAAAAGAAGGTCTTGGACTGTCTGATGCAGGCGCGGGACCGGAATTTGTATCATGCGATTACGGATTGCGGCGCAGGCGGGCTTTCTTCAGCGGTGGGGGAAATGGGAGAAACCCTAGGCGCACGCGTTGACCTGGAGAAAGTCCCTCTGAAATATCAGGGGCTTTCTTACATGGAAATATGGATTTCCGAGTCCCAGGAGCGCATGGTTCTTGCGGTCGGCCCTCAGGAGGTGAATGCCCTGCTCGATGTCTTCCGCGCGGAGGATGTCGAGGCGACCGTGATCGGTTCTTTCCCCGGAACAGGGACGCTGGAGCTCTTTTTTCACGGGCGGCAGGTGTGCGACCTTCAAATGTCTTTTCTTCACGACGGTATTCTGGATATTACAAAGAAGGCCGTGTGGAAAACGCCCCGGCTTAAAACGCCGCATGTTCCATGCCCGGCTGATTTAACAACGAGCCTTCTGGATGTGCTTTCGCATTATAATGTGTGTTCCAAGGAATGGGTTATCCGCCAGTATGATCATGAGGTCCAGGGCGGCAGCGTGATCAAACCGCTATGCGGGGCGGGGTTTAACGGCCCTTCTGACGCCAGCGTGATCCGTCCGCGGCTCCATTCTCATCAAGGCCTGGCGGTCGCCAACGGCATTAACGTCCTTTACGGCAAGATCGATCCTTATTGGATGGCGGCGGCATGCATCGACGAGGCTGTCCGGCAGGTTGTGGCTGTGGGCGGGAATCCGGAGCGGATCGCGATCCTGGATAATTTTTGCTGGGGGAATCCGGACAAGCCGGACCGCCTGGGGGGCCTGGTGCGGGCCGCTCAAGGGTGTTATAAGGCCGCGGTCGCCTACGGAGTGCCTTTTATTTCCGGGAAAGACAGTCTTTATAACGAGTATACGCTGAATAAAAAGTCTATCGCCATCCCCGGCACCCTTTTGATTTCCGCCCTTGGGATTGTTGATGATGTAGCCCGCTGCGTGACCATGGATTTTAAGACCCCCGGGTCGCTGATTTATCTTGTCGGGGAGACGTATGACGAAATGGGAGGCTCGATTTATTATGACACGTTGGGATACCTGGGCGCGGATGTCCCGCGGGTGCGTTTTAAAACGGGGAAGATGATTTTTAATCGCCTCTACCAGGCGATCCGGCAGGGGCGTATCCGGGCTCTCCATGACTGTTCGGAAGGAGGGTTGGGCGTGGCTTTGGCGGAAATGGCGTTCAGCGGCGGTTGGGGAGCCACGGTGACCTTGAAAGACGTCTGTTTTAAAGGGACGGGGGCGCGTGATGATATTATTTTGTTCTCGGAATCCACGTCAAGATTCGTCGCGGAAGTTAGCCCGCAGCAGCAAAAGGCGTTTGAGAAAGCGATGGGGCCGGTTCCCTGCCGCTGCATCGGCCGGGTTGAAGAAAGTTCGGAATTTGTCATTTACGGCCGGGACAACAAGGTCTGCGTCAACGTGATGCTCCATGACTTAAAAGAGGCCTGGCAACAGCCTTTGCGCTGGTAATGGGGCTTGCGGGGGGATGAAAAATTTCAGGATTCATGTCCAACAATTGCTAAGAAAGCGGTGAGGTATGTCCAAGGGACGTAAAATTATGGATGAAATCAATAATATGGAAGACCCGTGGCGTGTGTTCCGGATTATGGCGGAATTTGTTGACGGATTTGACCAGTTGTCTCGGATTGGGGACGCGGTGACGATTTTTGGTTCTGCCCGGACAGGGGTGAAGCATAAGATGTATAAAAATGCCCAGAAAACCGCCCAGCTTTTGGTGAAGGAAGGCTATAGCGTGATCACCGGCGGCGGGCCCGGGATTATGGAAGCGGCCAATCGGGGGGCGTTCACCAAGCCCAACCAATCTATTGGGCTGAATATTGAGCTCCCGTTTGAGCAGAAACCGAACAGATATATTTCTCATTTGATCAAATTCCATTATTTTTTCTGCCGGAAGGTTATGTTTGTGAAGTATGCTAAAGCTTTCGTTATTTTCCCCGGCGGCTTCGGGACACTGGATGAATTTTTTGAAAGTGTCACGTTGATTCAAACGGGGCGTATCGACAGGTTTCCCGTTGTGTTATTCGGATCCGCTTATTGGGGAGGCCTGATCGACTGGCTCAAGGAATCGATGCTGGCGGAAGGAAATATTCAAAGAGAAGACCTCGATATTTTTACAATCGTTGACAAGCCGGAAGAAGTTGTGGCCGCAATCAGGGCTTTTTACAAAAAGAGATGATATGGCTCAAGATGTTCGGGTTATTGTATTGAGGACAGCCGGAACAAACTGTGACGGAGAAACCGCGTATGCTTTTGGGTGCTGCGGCGCCGCGGTTGATCTGGTTCATATTAACCGGCTGAGGAACGGAAGCGTGTCTTTGCGGGATTACCATATCCTCGCGATCCCCGGGGGGTTTACCTATGGGGACGATATTATGTCGGGGCGGATTCTGGCCAACGAACTGCGGCTCAATCTGGGGCGCGACATCGAGGAATTTATTGCTTCCGGCAAGCTTGTGATCGGGATCTGCAACGGGTTTCAGGTTTTGGTCCGGGCCGGCATATTGCCGGGGCCGTTGCAGGTCGATCCCGTGTGGCATCCCGGAGTGCCGCAGACCGTGAGCCTGACCTATAATGATTCCGGGAAATTTGAGGACCGGTGGGTCCGGTTAAAGGTGTCCGGGCGGTCGGTGTGGACAGAAGGTCTTCCGGATACTGTTTTATTCCCTGTCGCGCATGCGGAAGGGAAATTCGTGACCCAGGATGAGGGGGTTTTACATTCTCTGCAAAAGAACGGACAGGTGGTCTTCCGTTATTGTTCGGAAGACGGACGGCCTGTGTCTTATCCGGAGAACCCCAATGGATCCAGGGACCATATCGCCGGGATCGCGGATCGTACCGGGCGCGTGCTGGGGCTGATGCCTCATCCGGAACGGCATTTTGTGCGGACCCAGCATCCGGCCTGGACGCGTTTGGAAAAGAAATCGGAGTATGGAGGCGGGGCCGGGATTTTTCAGAACGGTGTTGCGTATGCGGGAAAAAATTTGGTATAAGGGGAGGGGGGATTATGAGAAGAATCGTGACGTATCAGTCCAGTGGCGTTGATATCGATGGCGCTAATAATTTTGTTCGGTCCATTCAGAGCATGATGAGGTCCTCCTGTTCTCCGGCTGTGATACGCACCCGCGGAGGCTTCGGCGGTTTATTTGATTTCCCCCGGGAAAAGTATCATGACCCGGTCCTGGTTTCTTCGACCGATGGCGTGGGCACGAAACTTCTCATTGCCCAGACCGTCGGGAAGCATGATACGATCGGGATTGATTGCGTGGCGATGAACGTGAATGACATTTTATGCGTGGGGGCCAGGCCGCTGTTTTTTCTGGATTATATCGCCTGCGGGAAGCTTCATCAGGAGGTGTTAAAAAACGTTGTGGCCGGGATCGTGAAGGGCTGCCGGCAGTCCGGATGCGGCCTGATCGGCGGGGAAACCGCAGAAATGCCGGGCATGTACGGGCCAGAGGAATATGACCTGGCGGGTTTTGCCGTAGGCGTCGTTGAAAAAAAGAAATGTATTGACGGTTCGAATATAAGGCCCGGTGATCAGATGATCGGGTTGGCCTCCAGCGGGCTGCATTCCAACGGATTTAGTCTTGTGCGGAAGGTCTTCTCTCCCGTGGAACAGAAGCGGCTGGCCGGGGAACTTCTTAAGCCCACACGGATTTATGTCCGGGAGGTCCTGGCGTGTCTGGAGAAATTTTCCCTGAAAGGGATCGCTCATATTACGGGGGGCGCTTATTATGAGAAACTCACAAAAATTCTTCCCCCAGGGACGTGCTTTATCGTGGATCGTAAAAGCTGGCCTGTCCCGGAGATTTTCGACAGAGTGCAAGACCAGGGGCGGGTTCCCCGGGAAGACATGTATAAGACGTTTAATATGGGCATTGGGATGGTTCTGGTGGTGCGGCCCCAGGACGCCGTGCCGGTTAGAAATTTTTTGGCCCGCCGCCGGTTGAAAACATATGTCATCGGTGAGGTGGCCAAGGATGCCAAACGTAAATTGAGGTTTCTAAATTAATCCAGCAGGTCTTGACTTAAGGGAGTCAGCATGAATATTTTGGTCGTGGGATCCGGAGGCCGGGAGCATGTGCTGGCCTGGAAATTGCGGCAAAGCCCGAAGGTGAAACAGGTTTTTTGCGCGCCGGGGAACGGCGGTCTCGCCGGCATTGCCGTCTGTTGTCCGGTGGAGGCGGATGATATCAGCGGTTTGGTGAAGCTGGCCAAAGAAAAAAATATCGATTTAACGATTGTCGGACCGGAAGCGCCGCTTGTCGCCGGGCTGGTGGATGTCTTTCAACTGAACGGCCTGAAGGTTTTCGGCCCGAGCCGCCAGTCGGCCCAACTGGAGGGGAGCAAGGTCTTTGCCAAACAATTTATGCAGCGTTATAAAATCCCGACCGCGGAGTTCAAGGTCTTTCATGATGCGGAAAAGGCGCGGATGTTCCTTCGTCAAACCCGCTTTCCGGTTGTTGTCAAAGCGGATGGGCTAGCGGCGGGTAAAGGCGTTTTCGTTTGCCAGAACCTTGAGGAGGGGTTGGAGGCCGTTCAGCAGACGATGGTGGCCAAAGCGTTTCAGGCGGCCGGCAACCAGGTGATTATTGAAGAATGTTTGACCGGGGAAGAAGTATCGATTTTAGCGGTGAGCGACGGTATGAATTATGCGGTTCTGGAGACGTCCCAGGACCACAAAAGGATTTTTGATGATGATTTGGGCCCGAATACCGGGGGGATGGGAGCGTATTCTCCGGCACCCGTGGCGACGAAAAGTTGCGTGTATGACATCGACCGGTATATTCTCGCTCCGACGATCCGGGGAATGGCACAGGAGGGGTGTCCGTTCCGGGGGGTCCTTTATGCCGGGTTGATGATAACGCCGGACGGCCCGAAAGTTTTGGAGTATAACGTTCGTTTTGGCGACCCGGAGGCGCAGGTCGTCATTCCGCGGCTTAAGACGGATCTTTTAGATGTCTTACTGGCGGCGAGTGAAGGGCAATTGGGCGGCAAGGCTTTGCAATGGGATGCCCGCAGCTGTGTTTGTGTCGTGATGAGTTCCGGCGGTTACCCCGGTGTTTATGAGAAAGGGAAAATGATTAAGGGGCTGGACCGTCTGGCGGACAGGGCGGATGTGTGGGTTTTTCACGCCGGGACGAAGGAAGCCCACGGACAGGTGGTTACTTCCGGCGGGCGGGTTCTGGGCGTGACCGCACTGGGGGATAATATAGAAGTCGCGGTTCAGAAGGCTTATCAGGCGGTTGAACAGATTTATTTCGACCGGTGTTTTTTTCGCCGGGATATCGGCGCCCGGGCGCTCAAGCGATGCTCAGCAAAGGCGCTCGAATACAACTCTTAAATACATGAGAGGATACGAGGATGGAATCCATTCAAATCGCGGTCATGATGGGGAGCCAGTCGGATTGGCCAACGATGGAAGAATCGGTCAAAATACTCCGGGAATTCGGAGTGGAATGTGAAGTTAAAATTTTATCGGCACATCGCACGCCCAGGGAGACCGCCGCTTATGCCGAAGAGCTCATGACGCGGGGGGTGCAGGTGGTGATCTGCGGGGCGGGCGGTTCTGCCGCTTTGGCAGGTGTCGTTGCCGCCCACACATCCTTGCCGGTGATCGGGGTCCCGATTGAATCCGTGCTGCAGGGGATGGATTCCCTGTTGTCGACCGTTCAAATGCCGCCGGGAGTTCCTGTCGGGGGCGTTGCTATCGGGAAACCCGGCGCCCAAAATGCCGCCCTGCTGGCTTTAAGGATTTTGGCCCTACACCGGCCGGATATCAGACAGAAATTACTGGATTTCCAGGAACGGCAAAAACAGAAGATTCTGCAACAAAAGGTGGATTTTTGAAGACTCGGATTATCTCTATTGATCCGGAATATCCGGAGCTGGATAAAATCGCATCCTGTGCCAAAATGATCCGGCAGGGCGGCCTGGTCATTTTTCCGACGGAAACTGTATACGGCATCGCGGCGGACAACAATCATCCAAAGGCGATGGCCCGTCTCCGGGAGGTGAAACAGCGGGCGGAAGACAAGCCGTTTTCTATTCATATTTGGCAGAAGAGCCTGGTTTACAACTACACGTCCATGACGGACCCGAAATTGTATAAGCTCATTGACACCTGCTGGCCCGGACCTGTCACCGTGATTGTCCCGGATCGGACCGGGAATAAAACGATTGGCATACGTATGCCCCAGAATAATATCGCTCTTATGCTCCTGCAGGAGTCCCAATGCACCGTCGCGGCTCCTTCCGCGAACCTGGCCGGAAAGCCGGCTCCATCCACCTGTGGGGACGCCTTGCGTGACCTGGACGGGCGGATTGATATCGCGATCGATGGTGGACCGGCTGTGCTGGGGAAGGCTTCTTCGGTTGTGGATTTTACCGGCGAGACCCCGAAGGTCGTGCGGCAGGGTGCCATTTCTCAGGAGGATGTGGACCGTATTACGGGCAAGAAGACGATTTTGTTTATTTGTACGGGAAACAGCTGCCGTTCGGTGATGGCGGAATATTTATTGCGCCAGGCCCTGCAAGACCGTGATGGTGTGGAAATTCAATCGGCCGGAACCGGGGTTTTTCTCCGGTCGCCTGCCAGCCAGGAAACTATGCATGTCCTGGCCCGCCGGGGGATTGACGCGTCGATGCATGTTTCCCAGCCGGTGACCAATGTTTTGCTGAATCAGGCGGATTTGATTCTTGTGATGACCCGGACGCACCGCCAGCAGATTCTGGAACGGTTGCCGGCCGTAGAGAACCGGGTGTACCTTTTGGGTGAATTTAATGATGATCCTGCGGTCCGGCAAACAGGCCCGGATATCCCTGATCCTATCGGGAAGCCGGCGGAGGCTTATGAGGGATGTCTTTTGTTCATTCAGGAGGCCGTTGAGAAACTGGTTAAGTTAATATAAGGGACGGCGGGGTTGTGGGGACAGAGACGGCTTCGCGGGAAGAGGAAGATTATGAAAATTTTTATTGCTGCGGATCACCGGGGTTTTCACCTGAAGCAGGCCATTAAAACATTTCTTCAAAGCCGGGAGTTTGAGGTTTGCGATGAGGGCTGTTATGACGAGGGCGTTCCGTGCGATTATCCAGAACTCTCGTGTAGGGTGGCTTGCGCTGTCAGCCAAAATCCTGGAACCCGGGGGATTCTGGTTTGCATGACCGGCATCGGCCATGTCATCGCCGCTAATAAAGTTCCCGGGGCTTACGCCGCCTTGTGTTACAATAAGGAAGCCGCTGTTTTATCCCGTGAGCATAATAATGCCAATATTCTGGTCCTGGGCGCCAGGTTTGTGCCGGAATCTGAAATTCCGGATATTGTTTTAACCTGGCTGCAGACCCCGTTTGAAGGCGGGCGTCATCAGCGGCGGGTGGAGAAGATACAGGAGATAGAAAAAAAATTTTTAAAGACATAGCCGCCCCGGAGGAGGGGTTTTTCATTTTAAGCCCGGCCCGGGTTTTTATAGCGTGGCATATGAGTAAAGGGGAATACAATGGAGCACATAAAAAAGACAGATCCAGAGATCTATCAGGCCATTATTCAGGAATTAAAACGGCAACGGAACAATTTGGAGTTGATTGCTTCTGAGAATATCGTGTCCGAGGCGGTCTTGGAAGCCCAGGGATGCGTTATGACCAATAAATATGCGGAAGGGTATCCTGACCGCCGGTGGTACGGCGGGTGCCAATATATCGATGTGGCCGAACAGCTGGCGATTGAAAGGGCCAAGACCTTATTCGGGGCCGAGCATGTTAATGTCCAGCCGCATTCAGGTTCCCAGGCTAATCAGGCGGTTTATCAGGTGGCGGTGCAGCCGCAGGACACGGTTTTGGCTTTGGATCTGGCCTGCGGCGGGCATCTGACCCACGGCCATAAACTGAATTTTTCCGGGAAGACGTACCACATGGTCCCTTATACGGTCCATCCCGAGACCGAAATGCTGGACTATGATGAGATTGAACGTCTGGCCCGCCAGCACAAACCGAAAATGATCGTGGCCGGCGCTTCTGCCTATTCCCGTTTTATTGATTTTGAAAGATTCCGCAAAATTTGTGACGCCGTCGGGGCAGTTCTGTTTGTTGACATGGCGCATATCGCCGGCCTCGTGGCGGCCGGCCTGCATCCCAGCCCGGTCCCGTACGCTGAATTCGTTACCACCACGACGCACAAAACCTTGCGCGGCCCCCGCGGAGGGATGATTTTATGCCGTCAGGAATTCGGGAAGAAAATTGACACGGCTGTTTTCCCCGGTTTGCAGGGGGGGCCTTTAATGCATGTGATCGCGGCGAAGGCCGTGGCGTTCCAGGAGGCGCTTTCGCAAGAGTTTAAACAGTATCAAAAACAGATTGTTGCCAACGCCAAAAGCCTGGCGGCCAGTTTGGCGGAACGCGGATTTCGTATTGTGGCCGGCGGGACAGACAATCATTTGTTCATGGTCGATCTGCGCTCCAAACAGGTGACGGGCAAAGAGGCGTCTTCCATTCTGGACAGCGTGCATATTACGGTCAATAAAAATTTGATCCCGCATGACCCGCAGAGTCCCATGGTCACCAGCGGGATCAGGGTCGGCACTCCGGCGCTGACAACGCGCGGGATGAAGGAGCCGCAGATGAAGCGGGTGGCCGAACTGATCGATGAGGCGCTGACGCATAAAGACGATGAAGTCGTATTGTCCCGGGTCCGGGACGGAGTGAAAGCGTTGACGGATACGTTTCCGATTTATGAACGGTTGATGGAATAACAGTGGAAGGCGGGTGAGCGGTTATGAAATGTCCGGCATGTGGCCATAAAGAAACCAAAGTCGTCGATTCCCGCATGAGCGGGGACAATTGCGTGATACGCCGCCGCCGGGAATGCCTGAAATGCGAAAAGAGGTTCACAACGTATGAATATATTGAACAGACGCCGTTGATGGTTATTAAAAAAGACGGGCGCCGCCAGCCTTTTGACCGCAAGAAAATTATCGCCGGGCTGGTGAAAGCGTGCGAAAAAAGACCGGTGAGCGTTGACAAGATCGAAGAATTGACCATGGACGTCGAGCGCGCCATCCAGAAAAAATACGACCGGGAAGTCCTTTACAGCGATATCGGGGAAATTATTATGGAAAAACTGGCGGCCCTGGATCAGGTCGCTTATGTCCGGTTTGCGTCGGTTTACCGGCCGTTCCGGGATGTGAACCATTTTATGACGGAAATTAAATATATTTTGGAAAAAGATAAGGCGCCGGTTCGCCGGAAATGAACGCTTGTCGGCTTGGGGCCGGCATGGCGAGGGAAGAAAGAATATAGTTATGGTTCAGGTTGATTTAACAAAAATTATTATTGATGAACGGCGTCAGGACCAGGTGATTGTCCTGAAAGAACGCATGGGAGAGCGGCAATTCCCGATTGTCATCGGCTTAATGGAAGCGTCGACGATCAAAATGAAGTTGTCGGGGATTGCGCTCCCCCGGCCGATGACGCATGACCTTTTGTTGGCCACGATTCAGGCGCTGGAGGCAAAAATGGAGAGGCTGGTGATCGATAAACTTGTCGAAAACACCTTTCACGCTAAACTTGCGCTTCGGACCCGGGACGGGGAAGAGCGGATCATCGATTCCCGGCCTTCCGATGGCATCGCTTTGGCGGTTCGGGCGCATGCGCCGATTTTTGTGGAAGAAGACGTTTTGCAGAAAGCCTCGTTTTTTAAGCTGGATTAGCCCGGGGTGTCATAGAAACGGGCGTCTGGCGTTCAAGAATGACCGTGTTGTCCGGAAAAACAAGGACATGCCCTCGTGCCTTTCCTTAATCAGTATCCATTTTTGAAAATGATCCAGGATTTAGCCAGGAAACGCCGTCTAGAGGTGTTTTTAGTGGGGGGATTTTTGCGTGATTTCGCCCTCGGCCGGCCTTGTGATGATTTTGATTTTGCCGTCAGCCGCAATGCGATCGCACTGGCGCGGGTTTTTGCCCGAAACGTGAAAGGCGCTTTTGTTCTCCTGGACGAAGAGCACGGGTGCGCCCGGGTGGTTACAAAGGAGCGGAGAGGACGGCTGACCTATGATTTTGCCGATTATCGGGCGGAGACTCTCCGGAAAGATTTGGGTCACCGGGATTTTACGATCAACACCTTGGTCGTGAATCTGGCCGCCTGCCCCGTTGATGCCGAACTGAAGGATGTTATCCAGGATTACAGGAAAGCCTGGCCGGATATACGTGGGCACAGGATCCGCATGGCGTCAGCCCAAGTGTTCCGCGAGGATCCGTTGCGCATTCTGCGGGCCTTCAGCTTAAAGGCGGCCTTGGGGTTTGATATTGATGTGCGTACCCGGCAGCAGATTTGCCTGGATAAAGAACGCCTGCGGGACGTGTCTCCGGAAAGAGTCCGGGACGAGTTTTTTAAAATATTAAAGACGGACGCGGCGGCACGCATTTTGAAGGAAATGGACCGGCTCAAAATTTTGGAACAGGTGATTCCACAGGTCCGGGTGATGTATCGCGTGAAACAGGGCACGTATCATCATCTGGATGTCTGGCCTCATTCCCTGGAAACGGTCGTGCAGATGGATAATATCTTGGCTCAGACGGCCATGGATCCCGAGCTTAGCGGATATTTAGCGGAACCCCTCGGCGCGGACCGGCCCCGCCGGGCTTTAATGAAGCTGGGAGCGCTTCTGCACGATATCGGCAAGCCGGAATCAAAACGAAAACAGGATAACCGCACGCTTTTTCACGGGCATGAGCGGATCGGGAGTCAAATCGTTAATCATGTCGCCCGCATGCTGAAACTTTCAACGCGCGAACGCCATGCCCTTATGGATATGGTGGCGTGTCACCTGCGGCCGGGATACCTTTCCAATTTTAAATGCCCGAGCGCGAAAGCCGTTTTTCGTTATTTCCGAGATACGAAAGAAGAGGCGGTCAGCGTCGCGCTGATTTCCCTTGCGGATCAAAAGTCGACACGGGGGCCGTTAACCACAGAGGAAGATCAGAGGCACCACGAGGAGATATGCTGGCAGCTTGTTCACGCTTATTTTGAAAACAAGAAAAAAGTTCCGGTCGCGCGGTTGTTAACTGGAGACGATCTTATCGAAACGCTGAAACTCCCGCCGTCTCCGAAGTTTTCGGTTATCCTGAGGGAAATTGAAGAACAGCAGGCCTTGGGCGCGGTGACGTCCAAGCCGGAGGCACTGGCGCTGGCGGAGCGTATCGCAGCCCGTTTCCCAGGAACTGTTTTGAGTCCCATGGGCAGGACTGCGGGAATCGACAAGGAGAAAAGCACGGATGTTGAAAATAAAAAATCTCGAAGTGGACATTGTCCAGGGACTCGTCGGGGAGGCGCGGGCAGACGCGCTTGTTAACCCTTGTGATGCTCGCGGTTCCCTTGCCGGCGCCTTGGGAGGGATCCGGGTGCGGGAGGGGTTTTTGAAGGGAAGCGAAGGGGAAGATTTGCCCGGATTGCCGGGGCCAGGCTCGGTTGCCTGGACGATGGAGGATAGTTTCCCGAACCGTTTGGTAATTCACGCTCTGTTCGTGGAGGACGGCCGAACGGATGAAAAGATTCTGCGTCAGGCCTGTCGGAATGCTTTGGCGCTTGCCCGTTCCCGGAAAGTGGAAATCCTGGCGTTCCCGCCTTTGTTCCCGGGAGAGGTAGACTTCCCTTCCCGCGGGGCGGTTAAGATCCTGGCCCAGGAAATTCTAAAATTTGCCCGCACGGATCCGGGCGGGGTGAAGAGGATCGTCGTTTGTCTTGACAATGCCGGAGATTATGACCTTTATTTGCGGGAAATGAGTGGATATATTAATCATATTCAGAACGAACTGGGTTGCGGTCCGTATGTGACCGTGGATATCATTATTGAACACCCGGATGGCCTTGTCGTTATTGAGCGGTCAAATCCTCCTTTTGGTCTGGCCTTGCCGGGAGGATTTGTGGATCCCGGCGAGTCTCTGGAAGCGGCAGCCCGCAGGGAAGCCAGGGAGGAAACCGGGCTGGCGTTGGACGGATTGCGGCAGTTCCACACATATTCCGACCCTGACCGGGACCCGAGGTTCCACACGGTCACCACGGTGTTTGTGGCGCAGGGCCGCGGCGTCCCCCAATTCGGGGATGATGCCAAGGGCCTGAGAGTGATTCCTAAAGAGGCCATTTTATCTTACACGTTTGCGTTTGACCACAAGAGCGTCCTGCAGGACTACTTAAACGGAAGTTATTAAGAGAGGGAAAACGTTATGGGAGAGGAAACCCTTCCGGGATTATCTGATCTGGCCGCAGGGTTTGTCACCGTGGGGATCGTGGTGGTGATTTATGCCCTGATACGGCTTCTGCAAAAACGGCCTCGCTGAAAGTCTTCCCCTTCTGTCTTAAAAGATAAAATATGAATTATGTCTAGAATAAGCCGTGGCTGAGGATATAATTATTTTACATTGCCTTCCCGGTAAATGTTTTTCAAAAAAGACGGGACGCGCATCTGGAGAGGAAGCGCTTTCTTTATGCCCTTTCTCGTCTATCTCGGATGGGGTCACGGGTTTTTACTGTTTCCTGCGGATTTTTCCCGACGGGAGAATGGGGCTGGGACGACCGGAGGCGCCGGGAGATTGTGGTTATTTATTAAAATATTATTGTATACTTTTTATAACAGCGATGACAAGAAGATTGGCAGGCCTATTTACCTTGCCGTGAGGAGACTCAGAATGAAACAGAAAAAAAATTTTTATGCCTTGTTGTCGGGGATCATGTTTTTAGGGCTTTCCGTTTCCCCTGTCTGTGCGGGGACGTTGACGTTAACGACCTATTATCCCGCGCCGTTTGGTTCTTACTCCCAGCTTCGCCTTGTCCCTCGCGCCGCTATAAGCGGCGCCTGTGATGTCGGGAGCATGTACGTGGATGAAACCACAGGCCTTTTAATGTATTGCCGGAACGATTCAACATACGGGCTTTTACCGACTGCGTGGACTCAGGATAATGACGCGGTTTTTCTGACGGATGTGACGAATTACAGCTCCCTGAAAGTCGGGATCGGGACCATTAATCCTGACAGCCTGCTGCAGGTTGAAGCGCAGGGGGCCGACGCTACTTTTAAAGTCGACCAGATGGGCGGCAGCGCTTATGTTGTGCGAAGTCAGGCCACGAACTCCTCCATCGGGACCTCCAGCAATACGTCCCTCCAAATTAACACAAATAATACAACCCGGATTCATATCACGTCCCAGGGGAACGTGGGGGTGAATATGACCAACCCTACCCATGAACTGGTCGTTAAGGGAAACGTGGAGATAACGGTCGACGCCGGTCAGGACAGCCAGGTGACGTTCTCCCGGGGGACGACGTTTGTGACGATGGGGCTTGATGCCGCGGATAATTACTTTAAGATCAACTACGGGACCGCCGTTGGTGCCTCGACGGAACTTGTGCTGCTGCCCAGCGGGAAGTTGCGCATTAACGGGCCGATTGAAGTCAAGCTCGGCAGCGACCCGGTCGGGGAAATAAAACTGCGGTATATTGATACCGGGGACCCGAACACGTCGGGATATTATGCGATGTATGCGCCGTAATATTTCAAAAAGGAGATGGGGGCTATGGCAAGGAATGACGGGTTTTTCTGCGGAAGAGGGGGATGTTTTTTGGCGGTGACCGCGATGGTGACCGTGGCGGTGTGCCTGTTGGGGTTGCAACAGGCGTCGGCCCAGACGTGGACAGACGATGACTTGGTGACTTTGCAGCGGCCTGTAAAACCGATTCATATCCGGGAGTTGAGGAGAGCTATTTATAATAAACGCATGCTGTGTGGTATGTCCGCGCCTGTTTGGGAAAACCCGAACATCATTTCCAAGGTCACCCCTATCCGGGCTCAGCATATTGAGGAACTGCGCCAAACGCTGAAGGATATTTACGACCTCCCCCCGACCCGGCCTCTTCCGGAAGGGGTCGTGCTGGAAACGGATATCCCGGCGGATGCCGCGATCCAGGCGTCCCATGTTTATGAGTTGCGGACGTCCCTTGAAGTGGTCAGCTGCTGCGGGGATGGAGAATGCAATCCTCCTTATGAAGATTTGGCGAATTGCCCGGTCGACTGCGGGGCCTGTACCTATACGGATTGGGTTGTTATGGGCTGCGGGGTGTCACCCTGTGAACCGAACGAAATTATGAGGACAAAGACAGCCCCGGAAGAAGGCTGTCTGGAACTGATCGAATGCGTCACCGCTTACGATGCCTGCTGTAATTATGGTCCGTGGGAGGATTATCTTTGCGGCGGAGGCGAGTGTGATCCGACCGCTTTGCAGCAGATTCAGCGTTCCGCGACAAGCGTTGAGGATTGCCCGGACCGATTCCAGTGCGCGGAGCTCAAATCTTGCTGTGATTATGCGGGTTTGGTCTGGCAGTGCGGTTATGACATCCTGTATCCAGACACCCAGTGGCTCGAAGTCAATATCCCGGCGAATCCGGCGTGTGAGCCGGAATTCGGCACGATTTATCCGGCGGATGATCCGGTTTCAAAAGCGAACTGCTGTGATTACGGTCCGCAGACCAGTTCCTGCGGCGGTGAAGTCGAGAGTGTCGTCTATCCGGATTCTACCTTGATCACCTTCCGCAGTGCGGGAAATACCAATTGCGCCGCGGATATCACGATTACGCCCAATGCGGACGATTGCTGCGATTATGGCGGCATCGAAGTCCCGCCGAGCTGCGGGGCGACTTTAAAAGTCGACGGAGAAATGGTCGTCTTTCCGCCCACTACTTTTCTTCAGTTCAGGACCCCTGCGAACTCGAATTGCGATCATAAGATTGTCCAGCAAGTCGCTATTGAGGATGACCCGACCAAATACTGTTGTTACTACAGCGGGTTTAACGGCAGTTGCGGGTATGGGTCTTATCCGAATACGGATTGGATCGAATATAATGTCCCGGGGTTGGTCGATCTGGCGTGCCCGACCGAGTACCGGAACCATGTTGAAAATGCCGACAGCTGCTGCTGTTATGCATCCACATCCGTCTGCGGGGATGGCGTGACCTATCCGACTTCCAGCATGGTTGTTTCCTCCACCCCGGGCTGCAATCCGGCGTGTCCGACCGAAGTTACGGAAGATCCTTTTAATGAGGCGTGCTGCGGGTACGGCCCGTGGCAGTATGATCAATGCGGATATCCCGGGTATTATGACGATACCTATCTTGTCGATTTCCGGGAGCCGACCAATCCTCTCTGCAGCCCGATATTTGGGGATGTATATGGCCCGTATAAAGATGTCTGCTGCAATTATCCGGATGCGAGCGTGCAGTGCGGCGGCACCTGGGATGGCGTTGTTTATCCCGAGACCACCTGTATTTATGGCGCTAAAAAGCCCGCGAATCCGAACTGTCCGGATCAATACGGAAGCACGGAAGAAATGTGTGATTATTGCTGCGATTATGATGTGACCAGCGCCCACTGCGGCGATGGCGTGATACATCCGGTGACAACGCTGTTCGAAACATTAACGCCCAATAACCCCAGCTGTGACGTTATTGTTGACCGCCCGACGGCTGACGGATGCTGCGGATACGGGGGATTCTCGCGTCTCTGCGGGTATGATGGCCGCCCCGAGACAACCTCGGTCGCAGTCCAGGCCCCGACGCAGAATTTCGCGGAATGCCCGACGATCGTTCAGGACGAAATCGCCAATGACCCGTTCTGCTGTAATTACGGCGGGTTTCAGGCGTCCCAATGCGGATATTCCGGCTGGTATCCTGAGCATACCCTGCTGGAGGTGAACGAGCCGAGCAATGCGTACCCGGGTTGTGATCCGCTGTTTCAGAATGTGGTCCCGAATGAATATAATTGTTGTGCTTACGGGGCCGCGACCTCGGCATGCGGCGACGGCGTGACCTACCCGACGAGTTCCTGGATCACAATGCAGACGTCGTCCACCGGGTGTGATCCGATTGTGACTGAAGAAGCAAATCACCAGAGCTGCTGTGATTATCCGGCGTCTCCTACGACGGAATGCGGGGTTTTGGGGTATCCTGTTACGTATTTGGTGTCTTATCTGGAGTCGCCCACGAACCCAACCTGCGAGGTCCAGATTGTCGGAGTCCCGGCCTATGATGAAACGTGCTGTCAATACGGGGCTCTGCAGCAGGCCTGCGGGAACGGAGTGATGTTCCCGATCACAGACTACGTGACCTGGCAGGAGCCGGGGATTGTCCATGCGGACTGCCCGATTAAAGTGATCAGCCAGATTGAGAATGACATCACGTGTTGCGGCTACCCGGAGAGTTATACGGTGATGTGCGGGTATGCGCCTTTAGGATATCCGGAAACGACTCAAGTAGAAATTAAAGAACCGGTCCTGAGCGAATGTCCGGTCAAGTCGCGGAATCCGTATCCTTACCATGACACGTGTTGTGAGTATGCAACGAACTATTATTGCGGATATGGTTCGCCTTTCAATGTGCCAGATACGGATTATGTTACGATGAAAGAACCCGGCGGCGGAAAAAGCTGCCCGGTTCTCAAGGTGAATCAAGTGAACTACGCGGAAGTTTGCTGCGGGTACACCACCGGGACAACCGAGGATTTGGGCTGCGGGGCAACGTATGACGGGCTGACCTGCGATTACGACCAGCGGTTGATCGTGACCACACCGGAGAACGGCGATTGCCCGGTGCAGAAAACGTGTTCGTATAATGCTTCCTGCGCGACGTGTTCTTCGGGAGAAACGCTGGAATGCCCGCCGGTCGGCGGCTGCCCGTATCAACGCGTGTGCGTGGACGGGACATGGAGTTCCTGTCAGCAGACCAATCCGGTTTGTACGCCGGGCGAAGTTGTGAATTGCGAGCCTAATGCCGACGGCTTCATCTCCCGGAAGACATGTAATGTCTGCGGGACGGGGTGGGGGCCGTGTTGGTGTGACCCGCAGGAAACCCAAATCTGCACGACATCGTCTTCCTGCCCGGGAATCGGGACCTGTTCCGGAGGAGGGTGGACGGCGTGTGAACAGAGCAATCCGACCTGCGCACCCGGCAGTACCCGGGACTGTACTTTGGGCGACGGGAACCCGGGTGTGGAAGAGTGCGTTGATTGCGGGGATGATTATGAGGATTGCCGGTGTTTGCCGGGCGTGGTGTATTGCTATATTGACGGTGTCTTAGGGACGCAGACCTGCGATACATCCAGCGGACTTTACGAGACCTGTGTTTGTATCAGCGGATCGACAAAGATGTGTACGACTTCATCCGGCTGTACGTCCGGGGTCGTGTATTGTAACGACGCCACCGGAGTTTTCGACGGAGACTGTGAGCTTCCTTATAATGACTGTACGCCCGGGGAAACCCGCTCCTGTCTGAAATATTTTATTATTCCCGGGACAGAGTCCTGCACAAGCTGCGGGAACTGGAGTGGTATTTGTTTGTAAGTTTTTATGATTTTGTCCGCGCGCCCCGTATTCTGTGGCCGTATAATTTTTACAGGCGGGGCGCGTGACCTTTTTTTCTTAAATGAACCTGAAATTTACGTCCTGGATCCGTTTTCGTTGAAGACCGCGGGTATGCCTGCGGTCTTCGGTTTCGGGGAGGTTCATGCGTATTATAAGAAGGCCATTCATTCCGCTTCCAAGTCTCTTCCCTTAATATTGTTATCCAGCCAGAAATTGGGATATTTTTTCTTTTGGCTCTTGACTTTGGTGTATCACTGTATTATGCTTATAATACACGTGGACAGCATGAATTTGGGGGAATCATTATGACCGAAAAAGCCAGGTTTTATTTCCATATCGCGGCAACATCCGGGGTTCCGATTTACCGGCAGATTATTGATCAGGTCAAGACTTTATCGGCTTCCCAACGGATCATCCCCGGAGATTTTCTGCCTTCCGTGCGGCAGGTGGCTCAGGAACTTGAGATTAATCCGATGACAGTTTCCAAGGCGTATTCCTGGCTTGAAAAGGAGGGGGTCCTTGAATATGTCCGGGGCCAGGGGATGCGGGTCAAAGAAGGCCGTATTTCCAAAAAAGACATGAAAGAACGAGAAGAGGCCCTGGTCCCGATTTTAAAGCAGGTCATAATGCAGGCCTGCCAGTTATCTATTGACCCGGAAACTGTTACGGCGCTGTTGGAACGCTTATGGAAGGAGAGTGCTCATGAATGATCCCGTGATCCAAATACAGCATGTCATAAAACGGTATAAGAGTAAACCGGTTCTTGACGATTTGTCTTTAACGGTTCCCCGGGGATCGGTCTTAGGACTTTTAGGGAAGAACGGGGCCGGGAAAACGACGCTTATAAAATGCGTATTAGGCCTCATGTATCCTCAGGAGGGGCGGATATCGGTGTTGGGGGACAATCCGGGAAATTTTCTGGAAGACACCAAAGAACGCATAGGATATGTCCCGCAATCTGACCGGCCGTATCCCTGGCTCACCGTCCGCCAACTTGTGATGTATACGGCATCTTTTTATCCCCGGTGGAACATGCCGCTGGTCGATAAGCTGCTTCAGGATTGGGAATTGGACGAGGAGGAAAAAGTCGGCCTGCTCTCCGAGGGGCAGGCGCAGAAACTCGCGATTATCCTCGCTTTGGGGCATGAGCCTGAATTGCTAGTTTTTGACGAGCCGGTGGCGAGCTTGGACCCGGCGGCGCGGCGAAAATTTTTGAAAACAATTTTAGACATTGTTGCGGACCGCGAATGTACGATATTTTTTTCCACGCATATTACGACCGATTTGGAACGCGTGGCGGACCGGGTGGCCTTGCTTAAAAACGGGACGATCGATTTCTGCGGGGAACTGGATGTCCTGAAAGATGAAGTGAAACGGTTGAGGATTGTTTCTTCTGTCCCTTTGTCCCGGGATATCCCGCTGGACGGGGTCCTGCACTGCGAGTTGTCTCAATACGAGGCGGTTTTGTCTGTGCGGGGGTTTCACGCCGGGATGAAATCCCAGATGGAGCAGCGTCTTAACGCCAAAATTGAAGTGGAGGATTTAAACCTGGAAGAAATATTTCTGGAGCTGTACGCATGAAAAACCGTTATTATCAGGTCGTTCTTCTTTACGTCCGGCATTTGCCTTACCGTATTCTGGCGCTGAGTTTATTAGGAACTGCGGTGCTTTCCAGGTTTTCCTTGGAGCAGAGACTCGTGGCTATCGCGGATGATTTCTTCACGTTTTTTGTCGTTGTGAGCGTGTGGCTGGCTTTCACCGCCGGCGTTCTTTTAAAAAGGCAGATGGCCCAGTACAGGGCTTCGTTGCTGCCGTATTATCGCGCCCCGCATATTATCGTCCCTTTTATGTTTTTCGCGTTTTTTGTCATTGTTTTTGGTTATTGGCTGGTGAGCCTGTACCCCATTATTATCGTGAACGCGGCCGCGGTCTGGTCGGTTTTTGTCTTGTGCGCGCTGGTGATTTCTTCGGTGATCTGGGTGGGGTATTTGTCGATTAATATGCTTGTTTACCTGTCCTATTTTTTCCTGTTGGTGCTTTCCCGGCAGGCGTATAACCTTGTTGTTTTCGTGACGGAAAATATTGTTTGGCAACCTGTTTTAGGCCTGGCGAGCGTTGTTTTGATGTTGGTCTTGGCCAGAAGGGCGATGTCTCTTCAAGAGGAATCCTTTGAGTACGGGTATATGATGTCTTGGCCTCAGAAAGAATTTTTGCATAATCAGATCAAGGCGGACGAGCTGTATACCCGCGGCGTGCGCACTCTCCGGAAACGCTTGGGGCTTCGGCCTGTGGTTCCGGCTCTTCCCCCATACCCCCGCCGGGCCGCACTATGGCGCCGGGCGCTTCATTGGCACCGGATCGATTTCGCTGAATTAAAGAGTGTGTGGGTGGCGTTATTGGTTTTAACGCCGGTCTATATGGCCGCTATCAGCCGTTTCTCTTTGGGTCATGGCCTTTTTGATGACCCGTATAATAATTTTCTGTTATATACTGTCGCCCCGGTCCTGCTTGTGCTGTGTGTGAATCACCGTAATATGACGACTTGGAGTTACGATATCTTGAAGCCTGTGCGCAAGGAGGATTTCCTTCGGGATCAGGGGCTGGTTTTGTTGGGAGGATTAGGCCTTTATTGGTCCCTGTTTGTTTTGTACCTGATTTTGATCCCGCATTTGATTTTTAAACCGGCGGAACTGGCCCTGCCGCGCTTTTGGGGGTACATTTTACTGACGGGAAGTTTCGCGTTGTTGACGTTATCCTGGGTTATCTTTATGAGTTGTTATTCCTCGCGGCCGTGGTTTGTCATCATTCACGGCAGCCTTTTGTGCGCGCTCGCCCAAGTTTTGTTTATGGTCAGCGGACATTTTTACGGCATGACCAGTTTAGGAGTGAGCCTGGTTTGCTGGCTGGGTGTCTATATGTTTTTGAAGAGCAGTTATCGGAAATGGTGTGAGGCCGAATTCATCTAGGACCGCCGGGGAGGCCCATGGCCCCGGAAGGCCGGGATTGTGTTAAAGGAAAAATATCAGAGAAAGGAGGGTCGCCTATGACACCGGAAGCCATTCGAAGTTTATGTAAAGCGGCTGCTTTGGTTTCGGCCGCGGCAGGCGCTTACGGCATGATGTTGTGTGTGCCGTTTATCGCCGGTACGCAGGTGGTTTTGACCGCTGCCGCCAGTTTGCCTTTTATTGCCGGGGCGGTTTTGGTAGCCGGAGGGTTGGTCAGCTACTCGCTGCTTATCCGCAAAGAGGTATAATGTTTTTCAACAGGCGGCCGCCTGGTTTTTTTGCGCGCGGATAAGCCCGTCCTCACAAAGGCTTCGGGTCAAAGGTGAATGAAGAGAGTGCGGCATAAGTTCCGGGAATGTTTCAAACTCGCGTTGCATTTAGCCGGGTCCGTGGCATTTGGATGCGTCGCGGCGATCGCTTTGCACGAAGCGGGTCATGTTCTGGTTATCCTGGGGTGGGGAGGAGAGGTGACGGAAATTCAATTGCAGCCGTTTACGCGGTCAGTGGTGACATACAATATCCCGGTTACGGCGCCGCATTTTGGAATTTCCGCTGCGGGTATCTTTATGGGGATCCTGGGGGGCGCGGCCTTTTTGGCGTCCTTGAAAACAAGCCGGAGTCCCTACGCGTTGCCGCTGGCGATGGCGGGAGTGGCTTCCTTGCTTGGAAATGGCTTGTATCTTGTCTTGGGCAGTTCCATTTTAAAAGGGTTCGGGGATCCGGGCCGGATGATTGCGCTGGGTTGCCCGGCACAAGGACTTTTTGCGGTGGGAATATGTTGCCTGGCCGCGGGAGGATGGGCGTTTATGCGTTCCCTCCCTTTGACGGGACTTTCTCCGGATATGGATCATTGGAGACGAGACGGAGTCCTGCTCGGCGGAGTGTTCCCGTATCTGACCGGGATTGTGATTTATAATAGCATTTATGATTTCCCGCGCCTGATGCGTTATTGTATCTTTATGGCGGGGATCCTGGGGATGGCTCTCGTGGGGGGCTGGCTGTCGGGTGACCTGAGCCGCTGTTTTTTTAGGGGCGGTTACCCTCGGCTGGAGGTTCGTTGGCGGCACGCCTGGACCGCGGTCAGCGCGGGGGCAGGGGTCGTTATCTTGGAGCTTTGGACCTCGGGTCTCTTCTCCTGAACGGGAGCAGGCGGGGGACAAACGGATAATATGAATATCGGGAAATGAGTGCCTTCGGCCTGCCTTGGGGGGCCCCATTTTTTTAAGGCCAGATCGCTATGCATACACTTTTTTCTTTCGTGTCGGCGGTGCTGCCGGCTTTACTGCTGGTGCGGTATTTCTATAAAGCCCACCCAGCGCCGAAAAGGTCTATAATCAAAGTGTTCCTTTTGGGAATTATTTACACGCTTCCAGTTTATATCCTGGAAGTGATTTTGGCCCAGTATAATATTTTCCCGCCCTGGTCTTTTATCCTTTATTATTTTTTTGAAGCTTTTATCGTCGCCGGATTGTGCGAGGAATATATTAAATTAAGGATTATTAAAAAATATATTTATAGCGCTGATTTTTTTCAGGGGGAACGGGACGGCATTATTTTCACTGTCGTGGCGAGCATGGGCTTTGCCTGTATGGAGAATATCCTTTATGTGGTCAATCATTCCTGGAGTATGGCGCTGGCCCGCGGGTTTACGGCGGTGCCCATGCATGCCGTGTGCTCGGGCGTCATGGGATATTATATCGGGCGGGCCAAGCGTGCCAGGATTTTAACCCTCCGGGCGGAAGAAAAAAAGTGTATGAATCAGGGGTTATGGGAAGCTGTTTTGATCCACGGGTGTTATGATTTCCTGCTTTTTTTGTCTCCGATCGTAGGATCTGTTTTCGCGTTGTTTACGATCCCGCTTGTTTTGTGGTATTACCTGGAGCTCAAAAAAAAGATGAAGAGAATCGGGCCGGGGCCTGGAATTTAAAGAAAGGACAGTTCTTTGATACATTTGATTTATAATTTATTCGCTTATCCGTCGGCCTGGCTGACTGCCGTGTTTCATGGCGCCGGGATGGTCCCGGATCAGGGGGGGGAAGTATGGATTCTCCTGGAGCCCCGCCCGATTCATGTGACGCTGGGTTGCAGCGGGTTTGGGTTTTTTGCGTTGCTGGGTTTTTACACGCTGACGGTTCTTGCGCGGGGCGGCTCCCGGCGCCGGGCCTGGAAAGCGGCCTGTTGGGTGATCCCCACGGTTTATCTGACGACCATTTTTGCCAACGCCGCCCGGATGACGTGTGCCTACCATGTCGCGTGCCTGAGCCGGGCGCTTTTCCCGGCTTATTTTCAGCCGGTGATCCACATGGCGGTTGGAATTGCTGTTTTTCTAGGTGTCCTTATTGTGAGTCATTTAGTGACGGAAAGGTTCGGTTTTTATGAACAATGACGCCCGGGAATCTATTTTGCCAGGCCCATTTAAGAAAATCATGATGCTCTTTTGGGTTTTTATCCTTCCCCAAAGCATATTGTTCGTGCTGAATTGTTTTTCCTTTTGGATCATCCGCGAAGAAGTCCTTCCTCAAAATCTGGCGGCGGCCGCGGTGCTGGGAGGCAGTGAAATATTGCTGATCGTGTTATGCGGGGCTTTGCTTTTTTCCTGGAAGCGGAGCGGATCCCGGGAGGTCCCCTGGGTGTGGAATTGGGTTTTTCTTTTGTCTCATATCGCTTATTTGTGGTTTGCGACAGAGGAGATTACATATATTATACCTGGTGCGGTGGAATCCTGGGTCCTTGATCAAGGGCAGGTGATCCTGTGGCAATATACGTTTATGATGCCGGGTTTGTTTTACGCGGCGATGCGGCTGGCGTGTTTTGAAACCCGGCTGAACCGGGGGGCGGATATCGGGCGCAGCCTGCTGGCCGCGGTGACTGCACCGGCCTTATGGTACACGGCCATGCTGGGATTGTCGATGTGCGTCCGGTGGACATGGGGCTGGTTCCCGCCGGTCATCGGGATTGTTTTTTTCGTCGGGACCACGCTGGTCACACTCATCGCCCTTATTCGGCTGAGCGTTTTATTTTACGGCTGGTATCAAAAAAAGGACCCGTGGATCCACAACACCGTGATCGCCCTGGTCGCGGTCGTCGGCCCTTTGGCTGGGTTGCTCCTGAATTATCATGTCCCGTTCCCGGCGGATTTCCAGGCTCGGGGAATTTATATCCTGGCGGTCCTGAATGGGCTTGTGTTGGTTGTCCCGTCTCTTATGAGGATGCGGTGCCGGGGCTGGATGGTGTTCTCCCGGGCCGCGACCTATCCTTTTACGGTTTATTTCTTCCTTGTTTTTCTTCCCTTTTTGCCTTTATCTCTTCTGGCGATTTGCGCGATGGGTCTGGGTTTCCTTTTTTTGATCCCGTTAATGTTGTTTTTAATTCACACGAAGATCCTTGTGGATGATGTCCGGTTCTGGTCGCTTCAGGCAGGGCGGACACAAGCGGCAACCCTGGTGCTGCTGGCCTGCCTGATATTGCCGGGGTATGTGATCATGGAGGCGGGGAGGGACCGGGCCGCTATCCAACGGGCGTTGGATTATGTGTATTGCGCTGATTATGAACGGCCGCAGCGTTTTAAGGGATCTGTTCGCACGGTAAGAGAAATTTTAATCAAAATGAAGAAGGTGAAAGCCGGCGCCCGGCTGCCGTATCTTTCCGCTTTTTATAATCAGGTGGTTTTTAACGGTATGGTTTTGCCGGACGACAAAATTGAATTCATGTACCGGCTTTTTACGGGGGAATCCGTACCGGAGCTGACGGCGCCTGCGTCGTTGCCCGGCCGGTTGGGCCGAGTCCGATCGTCCCGGACCGGGGGACCGCGCCGTCAGATCCAGCGCAACCGGGAGGTGATATTGTCTTCGTTCCAGAGAACCAGCGAAGAGAAGGAATTTACGACCGTAACCAGACTGCAGTTGTCCCTGAAGAACACCGGCGAGGATAACGCGGCCGAGTTTTTTCAGGAATGCGAGATTCCCGCCGGGGTTTTGATCACGGGTTTTCGCCTGCAGGTGGGCAAGGAAATGGTGCCGGGACGGTTGTTTGAAAGGGAAACCGCCACCTGGGTTTATCATATGATCCGGGACTGGACGCGCCGTGATCCGGGGCTGCTTGTTTATACGTCGCCGACCCGCGTAGAGATGAGTGTCTTTCCTTTCTGGAACAACGAAGTCCGTCTTGCCGAATTGGAGTTGACTTATCCCCGGGGGATGGTCCCGGTTATCAAGATCGGTCAGTACCCGATTTTTTTACATGACGAGCCCGTGCATAATGGCAGGCTGCCGATGGCCTTGACAGGCAGCGGCCCCGGAGGGGATTATGCCATGCTTCTCACTCACGTCGCCTATTCCCATTTGTTTTTTCAGCGGAAACCTTATTTGCATTTTATCCTCGATTTCTCGGCCGGGTCAACGCTGACCGCGGACATCGCCCTGCAGAGGATCCTGAAGGCGGGGGCTGTTTTCCCCGAAGCGGATTTGATTCAGGTCAGCGCGGCTAATTTTGAAGTTGAACTTTTAAGCCCGGATTATATGATTCCGGGCGACACAGCGTTTATCCGGCAGGTGATTCAAGAGGCCCGGCTCCCCCGCCGGGGAAGTCTGGACCTGACCCGGGCTATGAAGCACATTCTATTGATGTACCGGGCCAAGCTGACGGCCGGGATTCCAAACACGTGGCAACGGTATCCGGTTTTTGTGGTGATAACGGACCGGGAAGATCATATTTTAGGGCCGGAGGAAATGGCGTTTTATCAGGGCTTGATTCCGGAGCAGTCCCGGTATTATGTTATGGGCCCGGATCCGGGGGCAAAAGATTTTTCCCTCGGCTTCCCGGTTAACGAGGCCGCCACAAAGGACGTCGTGGTGGTTAAGCATGGCCCGCATATTGCCTGGGTTCCGGTTTTTGCTAATCCGCAATGGCGTTTGGTCACGAATTTGGGACAAGCGCCGCAGGCCGCTTATGAGGTCTACTCTCCTTTTGAAGATAATTTTATGCCAGTACATTCTATGAACATCCCCTTGGAGTCTGATTATGCAGAGGCCCTGGGGCTTTTTGTCAATAACGCCCTTATGATGAGAAACCCGGCCAGGCTGTCGTCGGCCCTCCCGGCTCTGGTGCGGGACAGCAAGGCCAGGGGGGTCATGATCCCATCGACGTCCAATATCGTGGTTGAACGCAGTTCTCAATGGAAAACGCTGGACGTGAAGGAGCGGCAGAAAATGGCCAGCGCGGCGGGGCTGGAATTTGAAGACGATTTTGACACCCCGGCGCCTTCAGCCTGGATCGTAGGCGGGGTGTTTGTCCTGTGGTTGAGGTGGCGGCAGCGAAGACGGAATCGTTTGGACGCCTTGCCTTTCCGGGAATCCTGCCCGGACGCATGATCGATGCTGTTTTTAATAGCAAAGTCGTTGAGTTTCTGTTAATATAAACGCCATGAAGCGTGTCCTTCCGTATGGCTTTCGGTGTGTTTTACCTTGGGGCGTCTTGTGGGTGGCCTTGTGCGGTTTTTCTCCCGCCACGCTGGAGGACATTGAAACCGCGGTGATTGAGAGAGATTATGCGGAGGCCAAAGTTCTGGCCCAGGAATTTCTGGACGCCGGGCCGGGGCTCGCTCAAAAAAATGAAGCGATGTATTTCTTGGGGTTGAGTGAATTGTTCCTGGGACAGCCCGAAAAGGCCCGGGAAATATTCATGCGGATTCTGAATAATAGCCCGGATCCTCATTTGCAAGGCCGGGTCCTGATCGGAGAGATCGACGCTTATTTTTTTCAGGAAAAGTATGAAGTGGCTTTGCATAAAGCCGAGGCCTTATTGCGGGACAAGCCGTGGGGGGATTTGGAAGCGTTGATCTATTTGAAGATCGCCCGGGCGAACCTGAGGCTGGGCCGATGGGAAGACTCCCGCCGGGCTTTGGATAAGATCATCACAACCGCTCCCGGAAGCATGGAGGCCATGACCGCCCGGCAGCTTTTAGAGGAAAAACAGTTTTTCTCTGTCCAATGCGGATCTTTCCTGCAGAGGGGCCATGCCGAAACCCTGGTCGCGGAACTGAGGGGCCGGGGGGAATACGCGTATATCGTTGAAACAGTTGATAAGGACGGAACCGGTTTTTACCGCGTACGCGTGGGGCGTTTCACCACGCTTCCTGAGGCCAAAAATTTAAAAACAAAATTAGCCGACTGGGGCTATCCTACCTTAATCTATCCTTAGCATGTCCTGTGAGCACGTTATTTTTATTGTCGGCCCGACGGCGGTCGGGAAAACAGAAGTGGCCTGTTTGCTGGCGGAGCAATTAGGAGCGGAAATCGTGTCTTGCGACGCCATGCAGGTTTACCGGGATGTCGATATCGCCACAAACAAGCCTTCGCGGGATATCCTGGCCCGCATCCCGCATCACCTGATTGATGTCCGGGATGTCGAGGAAGAGTTTGACGTCGCGGCTTATAACGACCTGGCGCGGCAGGCGATCCGGGATATTCATTCCCGGCGCAAAACAGCGATTGTTACCGGCGGCAGCGGGCTGTACATGCAGGTTTTATTGGATGGTATTTTTCAGGGGGCGCCGAAACAACAACACCTGCGGGACGAGCTGTGGCAGTGTTGGGAATCCGAAGGGGCCGGGGTGCTTTTTAAGGAATTAGAGGAACGGGATCCGGTGGCCGCCCGTAAAATTCATCCGCATGATGTGCGAAGGATCATCCGCGCCTTGGAAATCTGCCGGTCGATGGCTAAACCTTTTTCACAGCTTCAACAGGAAAGGGCGGGGCTCTGGGCGGGGCGTCATGGCCTGACATTGATCGCGCTGAACCGCCCTCGAGAGGCATTATACGGCCGTATCCATGCCAGGACCGACGATATGTTCCAGGAGGGCCTGGTTGAGGAAATCCGCCGCTTGTTGCGGCGTTCTTTAAGCCCAACGGCGAGACGGATTATCGGCGTTAGCGAAGTCGCCGGGTATTTGAACCGGGAGTACGGGGAAGACCGGGCCCGGTATTTAATGAAACTCCATACCCGGCATTACGCCAAACGCCAGCTGACGTGGTTTCGCAAGGAAAGGCGGCTTCAGTGGGTTGATATCCGCGAGGGCATGACGGCGAGAGACGTGACGGAGCATATCAGGACGGCTGTTTGTCCGCCGGATGGACGGAAGGCCGAAAATTGAAAAAATCATAAAACAGAAGTGTGGATATATGGCTGGCGGAAAAGAAAGAGTTTTTTTGGTTGTGATCGATTATGAACTGACCCGGGGGTGGCCGATCCATGAGGTGGCCCGGGAAATGGAAGAACTGGTGTTGGCCTGTTACGGGGATGTTGTGGAGACTTTGCTTTGCAGGCTGGAAAGACCGACGGCAGCTTATTTCTTGGGGGAGGGGAAAGTTCAGGAACTGGCTGCGCTTTGCGCCCAGCTTGAGGTGGATACGATCGTGTTCAGCCATGATTTGAAAGGGAGTCAGCAGCGCAACCTGGAGGAGATTCTCAAGGTTAAAACTATTGACCGTACCCAATTGATCCTTGATATTTTCGCGCGCCACGCCACGAGCCAGGAAGGGAAAATGCAGGTGGAGCTGGCGCAACTGGAATATTTGCTCCCCCGCCTTGTCGGTAAAGGAATCGCTCTTTCCCGGCTGGGGGGCGGCATCGGAACGCTGGGGCCGGGAGAAACCAAACTGGAAGTGGATCGCCGCCGTATCGGGGAACGGATTGTAAAACTAAAAAAAAATTTAAAAGAAGTATCCCTTAATCGTGCGACCAAGAGGAAAAAACGGCGGGACCTGTCTGTGCCGCTCATATCGCTCGTGGGGTATACCAACTCCGGGAAGTCAACGCTGTTAAACCGATTGAGCGGCGCCCAGCAGGTCGTCAGGGAGGGGTTGTTTACGACGCTGGATTCGTTGTCCCGGCAATGTGTCCTGCCCAACCGGCAGAAGGTGATCCTTTCCGATACCGTTGGGTTTATGCAGAATTTGCC
>JAGOJP010000124.1 GCA_017995055.1 Candidatus Omnitrophota bacterium | reverse complement strand
CTTTGAGCCACTGCCCGGTATGATAAATCAAATCATCAAGTTTCATGACTTTTCTTCCTTCTTTTTATTCTCCAGCTCGCGAATACGGTCCCGAAGTTCAGCGGCCTGTTCAAACTGTTCCTGCTCAACAGCCTGCTGCAGCTGCTGTTTCAGGGCAACCAAAGAATCGGTCTTCGGCAAGGCCTGAGCCGAAACAATCCCCGGCGTTTTTCCATGATGCCGGTTGGAACCATGAATCCTTTTGAGCAACCCGCCTAATTGATCCTGGAAGGCGGTGTAACATTCGCTGCACCCCAGCCGCCCCATCTTCTTGAAATCTTCGTACGTCAGCTGGCAGGAAGGGCAGACGGATTTAACCTTTTCATAATCCTTGACCTGCTTGCCGAAATCAGCCAGGCCCGCCAGCAGGTCAGAAAGGCCGAATTGCTGTTCCATCTGCACGCTTTTTTCCCGGGCGCATTCCTCACACAGATGCATCTCAAGCAACTGATCATCGACGATTTCTGTTAAATGAACCGTTGCTTTCTTTTTCCCACATAAGTCACAAGTCATAAACTATCCTCAACTGGTAATCCCCGCCCCAAGGAGGACTCTCTTTTACGGACGAGCCGATTATCCGTTTTAATACTTGACCCCGTCCCGGGTGGTAACCTCTTTGAACTGCTGAATAAATTTTTGCGTAAAACAACCCGGTTTGCCGTCTGCGATCAACCGCCCGTCAACTTTAACGACCGGGATAATCTCCGCCGCTGTCCCGGTCAGGAAACATTCATCCGCGTTATAAATCTCATGACGCGTCAGGAACCCCTCAAAGGTTTTAACACCATCCTTTTCGGCCAATTCCAGGACAACGTCCCGGGTAATCCCTCTCAACCGGCCCGTAAGAGGCGTCACTAACACCCCATTCTTCATAATAAAAATATTATCACCCGTACATTCCGCCACATACCCCTGCGTATCCATCATAATCGCCTCGTTAAACCCGGCATTGCTGGCCTCGATCTTGGCGAGAATATTATTTAAATAATTCAGGGACTTCAACTGCGGATTCAAGGCCTCCGGATGATTCCGGACCGTCGAAACGGTTATAATCGCCATCCCGTTGCGATACAGTTCATCCGGATATAAAGTGATCTTATCCGTAATAATAACCACGCCCGGCGTCCTATGACATTTTTTGGGATCCAGACCCAAATCGCCCACGCCCCGGGTTACAATCACCCGGATATAAGCATCATCCAGATTGTTTTGGTTTAGGGTATCAACAACAGCCTGAATCATCTGGTCTTTCGTCAGGGGGATATCAATCATGAGCGTGTGCATCGTTTCATAAAGACGGTCCACATGGGCCTTCAGGCGGAAGACCAGCCGTCGATAAGACCGGATCCCTTCAAAGGCGCCGTCCCCATACAGAAAACCGTGGTCAAACACAGAGATCTTCGCATCCTCTTTGCTGACATAGTTGCCGTTAAGATAAATTTTCATACGCAGCTCACCTCATTTTTAAATTCGTCGTTGTTGTTATTATGATAGCCATCCCGGCTGTGTCCGTCCATGAATCTTCCGTCTTTCATCGTGACGACTTTCTGCGCCCGCCGGGCAATTCCGGCATCATGCGTTACAATAATCAACGTCAGATTCCTGTTCCGGTTAAGGTCCGCCAACAAATCGATAATTTCCGCCCCGCTTCCCGAATCAAGGTTACCGGTCGGCTCATCACAAAGAAGAATTTTAGGGGCGTTCATAAGCGACCGGGCGATCGCCACCCGCTGTTGTTCCCCCCCGGAAAGTTCGTTGGGCCGGTGTTCCAGGCGGTGCGACAGGCCCATCTTACCGAGAAGTTCCCCAGCGCGGGTTTTCAAAGAAGCCATATCCGTTTCCTGCCCGCACACCATGGCCGGCAGGAGGACATTTTCCAGAGCGGAGAATTCCGGCAAAAGATGATAAAACTGAAAAATAAAACCGATCTTCTGGCTGCGGACTTTCGCGCGCGCTTTATCCCCTAAACGGTAAAGGTCTTCCCCGTCCACAAAGACATTTCCGGAACTCGGTTTATCCAGCCCGCCTATGATATGAAGCAACGTCGATTTCCCGGCCCCGGAAGGGCCGACCACGGCGACGAATTCCCCTTCCCTGACCTGAAACGTCACCCCTTTCAGAACATCCAACCGGCTGACGGACTGGATATACGTCTTTGTCAGCTGACGCGCGTCAATCACCATGTCATTATACCGGCCTTTCCTTTTCCCTGCTACGTGAATTCTTCAAAATTCCTACTCATACCTCAACGCTTCCACCGGCTGCAGCCGTGCGGCCCTGGCCGCGGGATAAATAGAAGCGCAATAAGTGATCACCAGAGCGGCCACAACGATAGCGAAAATATCAAACAACTGAATCTCGACCGGCACATGATCAATCGAATAAATATCCGCGGGGACTTTGATATAAGTTTTTAAAATATAGCTCACCGCAAATCCGCTCAGCAAACCCAATAAGGTTCCCGTGCTGCCGATATACATCCCCATTTTTGTAAAAATATTCCGGATAGACTGTTTCGGCACGCCAATCGACTGCAGAATGCCGATATCGTGAATTTTGCTCATAACCGTAACAATCAGCGTGCTGATAATATTAAAAGACGCGACCAGCACCATCATCGTAAGCACGATAAACAGCCCCCACTTTTCCAGGAAAAGCGCGTCAAAAAGATTCCGGTTAACATCAATCCAGGTTCTCACCAGGAAACTGTACCCCAAAATATCATAAATCTTTTTCTGGACGTCCTTCGCGTGCTGGGGATCGTCGAGCTTAACGCCAAGACCGCTGACCTTCTGCTCCGAAAGATTAAAAATAGTCCGGGCTTTCTGGATATGCAGGAGGGCCAGGTTCATATCAAAATCTACCATGCCCGTGTCAAAGATGCCCCGGATAGTCAACGTATATTTCCACCCTTTCCCGATGATCCCCGACCCCGGAGCGATGATCGTCACCTGATCCCCCAGAGAGTAACCGGCATAACGGGCCAACTCCCGGCCGATCAGAATCCCTTCTTCATCCAGTTGGGCGAGATCGCCTTCCTTAAGAAACTCTTTCACTTTCGTCACCCGGCCCTCGGTTTCAGGATCAACGCCCCGAATCACCAATCCCAGCGCATTGCCCTCCAGGTCCAGAAACACATTGCCCTGAACATAAGGCGAAACGCCCATCACGCCCTCTATCCGGGTCAGCTGGCCGGCCACCTCCGCATAATCCTGAATCCCGGTTTCTTTTTCCACCGCGATATGCGGGGAAGAACCGATAATTTTTTCCCGTAAATTGTTGGCGAATCCCGTCATCACCCCGGTCACGACGATTAAGGCCAGGACCCCCAGGGCGACCCCGGCGATAGAAATAAAAGTCAGGAAAGAAAGAAACCCGCCTTTCCGGCGCGATAAATACCGGTAACTGATCCAACTTTCATAATTCATAAACGTGTCCCTCTTATTGTTCCTCAGGCGCAGGCGGCATGTCCGGCCCCTCCGGGGCCGAAGAATCCCCTGGCTCCGAGGAGCTAGCCGGTTTCAAAAGCGGGAACAAGATGACATCCCGGATTGAAGGCGCATCGGTTAAAAGCATCACCAGCCGGTCTACGCCGATACCAAGCCCGCCGGCCGGCGGCATACCATATTCCAAAGCCTGGACAAAATCCTCATCAATCGTCCGTAACCCCGTCTCCACATCATCCTCCAGATCCGCCAAGAAGCGTTTCTGCTGTTCCTGCGGGTCATTCAACTCAGAATAGGCGTTACCGATTTCCATCCCGGCGACAAAACATTCGAACCGCTGCGAAATGCCCGGACATTCCGGCGACGTTTTGGCAAGCGGGCATAAAAACGTGAAATAATCCGTAAAGAAAACCGGATTCATGGCCGCGTCCTCCTCCAGAATATCCTCGACGATCTTCATGACCGCCGAGCGGGTCAAAACCTGGATCTTCAGCTTGTCGCCCTTAACCGCCTTAACTTTAGCCAGCATCGTGGCCGCATCATCCTGAGGGTCTATGCCGAATTTCTCCTTCACAATACCGGCAAAAGAGCGCCGTTCCCACGGGGGGGTAAAATCAATCTCCCGGCCCTGATAACTCACCTTGAACGTACCATAAAGCTCTTGGGCCAGGCCGGACACCAGATCTTCCATCAGGCGCATCATATCGGAATAATCGGCGTAGGCCTGGTACACTTCCAGCATCGTGAATTCCGGGTTATGCCGCGTCGAAATCCCTTCATTGCGGAAGTTCCGGTTGATTTCGTAAACCCTTTCCAGCCCGCCGACCAGAAGCCGCTTCAAATAAAGTTCCGGAGCGATCCGCAGATAAACGTCCATATCATACGTGTTGTGTTTGCTTTTAAAAGGACGGCCCCGCGCCCCGCCCGCCAAAGGCTGCAACATCGGCGTTTCCACCTCCAAAAACCCCCGTTGATCCAGATAAGACCGGATAAACTTCACGATAAAACTGCGCTGAATAAAAACGTTCCGGGCCGCCTGGTTCACGATAAGATCCACGTACCTCTGCCGATAGCGGATTTCCGTGTCTTTCAGACCATGCCATTTTTCCGGCAAAGACATAATGGATTTCGTCAAGACCGTCAGCGTCTTCATCCTTACGCTTTTTTCCCCGGTCTTGGTCAAAAACAGTTCACCCGAAACGCCGACCATGTCCCCGATATCGAGCAGTTTCACCACTTCAAAGAGGTCCTGGCCGACATGATCCGCTTTAACAAAAAGCTGAATCTGGCCGGTCTTATCCATGAGATCCATGAACATCACTTTCCCGTGTTTACGGTTGGCCATCACCCGACCGGCCAGTGTAACCGTGCTCTGTTCCACAAAAGGGTCCAGGACAGACTGAATCGTCTGTGTTCCTGGAAAGCGCCCGCCGTACGGCAAAACGTTCAACCCTTCCATCTTATGAAGCTTTTCATTTCTAACTTTCTTAATTTCATCAACTTCCATATATTCCGCCGCCCTTTCTTACAAATAACAAAAAGATTATATAGAAAATCATACGGAGTGTCAATCAAAAGGCGTTCCTGGGCCGGATTGATCTCCTCGATAATCATGCCATAAAATTCTATCACGATAATAAAACCGCGCCCGCGTCACCCATGAAGGATATCAGGGAGTGGACACAATACAGATAGCCGCTTTGTTCGCCAAAGCCATTGTTTTCAGGGGGTCAATGAGGATTGTCTTCCCGGCCTCAATGGCCAGGCACCCGGCCCGGACACGGGCCATATGCCGGACCGTCTGCGGCCCGACCACCGGGACATCAAAACGGAAGTCCTGTTCGGGTTTGCTCATTTTAACGACAACCGCACCCTGTTGAGCGATTCCTCCGCCCCGGACGATGCAACGGTCCGTTCCCTCCATCGCTTCAATAGCCACAATAGCCTTATTTTTAATCACAACCGTCTGACCAATATCAAGCCCGCCCATGGTTTTCGCAATCTGCTTGCCGAAGGCGATATCGTCCAGTTCAAGGAGGGTTGGCCCCCGGCGGGTTAAAGTTCCCCGCGGAGCTAAATATTTTTTAAGCAAAAACGTGGAGTCCAGCAGTTCCAGCCCCTGTTGATGAAGCTTATCGGCAACAGCAGAAAAAATCGTGTCGGCTTTCCTGTCTTGAAGCGCGCGGAACAGGTCCTGAAATTCCCCATCTAAATTGACAGTGGTATCAAATAAATTTCTGGGATGCACCTGGCCGGCCATGATGACCCGCCGGACGCCTTGAGAAAGGAAATACTGAAACAATGCCGCCAACTGGCCGACCTGAAACCACCTCAGCTCAGAGACAAAAAATTTTAGATGCCAAGCCGTGTCTCCCTTGATGCCCGCGGCGACCACTTGGATATTCTGTTCTTTAGCCGCGCGCGC
>JAGOJP010000013.1:19936-28645 GCA_017995055.1 Candidatus Omnitrophota bacterium | reverse complement strand
GTCTTGGCCGAAGCGATTTACCGGGAAGGCTTAAAGAACGTAACGGCGGGCGCTAACCCGATGGAGCTTAAACAGGGGATCGACATCGCGGTGAAGAAGGTGGTTGAAAAAATCGACAAGCTTTCCAAAAAGGTTGACCTGAAAAAAAGCAAGGAAGTCGAACAGGTGGCGACCATCGCCTCCAACAATGATCAGCTGATCGGGAAGAAAATCGCTGAAGCGTTTGAAGCTGTCGGGACGGATGCCCCGATTACCGTGGAGGAGTCCAAGACGATTCATACTGAGCTTAAAATTGTTGAAGGGATGCAGTTTGACCAGGGTTATCTGTCTCCGTATTTTTCCACGGATCTGGAAAAGATGGAGTGTGAGCTGGAAAAACCGTACATTTTAATTTATGAAAAGAAAATTTCCAGTTTGAAAGACGTTCTGCCTTTGCTGGAAAAAGTGGCGAAGTCCGGCAAACCGCTGGTGATCATATCCGAAGACGTGGAAGGCGAAGCTTTGGCGACTTTGGTTGTGAATAATATGCGTAAGACGCTGGTGTGCGCCGCTGTTAAAGCGCCGGGATACGGCGACCGCAGGAAAGCGATGCTCGAAGATATCGCTGTCTTGACGGGCGGTAAAGCCATCAGCGAGGATCTGGGGATCAAGCTGGAGAACGTGGATATTTCTCACCTGGGACAGGCGAAGAAAGTGAAGATCGATAAAGAAAGCACGACGATCGTGGAAGGGGCCGGCAAAACCGAGGACATTAAGGCCCGCATCAATCAGATCAAGAATCAGATTGAGGCAACGGAATCGTCTTATGATAAAGAAAAACTGCAGGAAAGACTCGCTAAGCTGTCCGGCGGGGTGGCGATCATTAATATCGGCGCCGCGACCGAATCGGAAATGAAAGAAAAGAAAGCCCGCGTGGAGGACGCCCTGCACGCGACCCGCGCTGCCGTGGAAGAAGGGATTGTCCCGGGCGGCGGGGTGGCTTTGTTAAGGGCCATTGACGTGATTGACTCCCTGAAATTGACCGGGGACATTCGAACCGGGGCGAAAATCGTCCAGATGGCTATGGAAGCGCCGGTCCGCCAGTTGGCTACGAATGCCGGCCTGGAAGGGGCGGTCATTGTTCAGCGCCTGAAACAGGAAGCGATTAACATCGGTTACGATATAAATAAAGATGAGTATGTGGATATGTTTGAATCCGGTATCATTGATCCGGCGAAGGTCACCCGTTCAGCGTTGCAAAATGCCGCCAGTATTGCCGGTTTATTGCTGACGACGGAAGCCATGGTCACGGATATTCCGGAAGAAAACAAAGCCCCCATGCCGGCCATGCCTCCCGGAGGAATGGGCGGGATGTATTAATACCGCTAGATCAGTTTTGGAAAATCAAACGGCAGGGGCAACCCTGCCGTTTTTTATATCTATATATAAAGTATTGACATTATCCATCAATTCCATTATATTAAGGCATCTAAAAATGTAAAATTTTATAATCTCTATTAAATTGATAATGATTTGGAGGTTTTAGGGCTATGGCAGAATGGATTGGTATAGGTCGAAGGGCGAGAAGATGTTATGGTTTTGATGAAGTCGCCTTGGTCCCGGGTATGGTGACTGTAAATCCTAATGAAGTCGATACGAAATTTGTTTTGGGAGGGATGGAGTTTAAAGTCCCTATTATGGCTGCGGCCATGGATGGTGTTGTGGATGTTAGGTTTGCAGTTGCCATGGGGAAATTAGGCGGGATCGCGGTGCTTAATTTAGACGGGGTTCAGACCCGTTATGATAATCCGGAGGAAGTTTTAACAGAAATCGCAAAAGCTAACCCGGAAGAAGCGACAGAATTTGTGCAGAGTATTTATCTAAAGCCGGTCAAAGAGAAATTAATCGCCACCCGGGTTGAAGAAATCAAAAAAGCTAAAGTGCCCGCTATTGTGAGCTGTATCCCGCAGAACGCCCAGAAATACGGCCAAATTGCCAAAGAGGCCGGGTGTGATATTTTTGTCGTCCAGTCAACGGTGGCGGCGGTGAAGCATATTTCTATAGAGTATAAAATTCTTGACCTGGAAAAGTTTTGCGCTTCCATGGATATCCCTGTTATTATCGGAAACTGTGTCACGTATGATGTGTCATTGGAGTTGATGGAGGTCGGGGCGTCCGGGATTCTTGTCGGCGTCGGCCCGGGAGCCGCCTGCACCACCCGGGGCGTTTTAGGGATCGGCGTTCCGCAGATCAGCGCCACAGTGGATGCCGCGGCCGCCAGGGATTTTTATTTTAAGAGGAAAGGGCGGTATATTCCGATTATTACCGATGGCGGTATGCGGATCGGCGGTGAAATATGCAAAGCCTTTGCCGCCGGAGCCGACGCCACCATGGTGGGCTCGGCTTTTGCCAAAGCGGAAGAGGCCCCTGGAAAAGGTTACCACTGGGGCATGGCGACATCCCATGCGAATCTTCCCCGCGGAACGCGCATTAAGGTCGGGACAACCGGGACGCTGGATGAAATCCTTAACGGCCCGGCCAAAGTCGACGACGGGTCACAGAATCTTGTCGGCGCGTTGAAGACCTCCATGGGATCGCTGGGGGCCCGCAACATCAGGGACATGCACGACGTTGAAATCATTATTGCCCCTTCCATTCAGACCGAAGGCAAGATGTTCCAGGTCGGGCAGCGCGTCGGTATGGGGAAATAATCTTCCTATTGATCCGTTTTCGCAGAAGACCACGGGCCGTCCGGTGGACGAAGCGGAGAGCTAAACAAGGTCTTTTGTTTCGGGGATGTGCGCACGTATGTTAAGAAGTCGGATCGTTCCACGAAACGAATTTTTAACAGGTCCCGCGCCCATGGGTGTGGGGATTCCATTTATAGCTTATCAGGGGGCGGGATGCGGACATCGGAACCTGGGCGGTGTTTTTTTAAGGTTTTATGATTTTGATATCATCTCCTTTATGCCCTGATTCGTTGCGGCTTGTTTTTTAAAAAGAGAGCAAAATAAGGTGGGTCCCATGAGAGAAACCAAAAAAACAATATCCAAAAAGAAAATCCTGTCCTCCCGGGCCTTTGGTAAGGCGATCAAAAAGAAAAAAACCTTGCGCCTTAAACTGCCCCAGGGTAAAAGCAAGTTCACGGTTAAAATTACCAAGCCCCGTTATAAGGATCTTATTTTGGTGCTGGATTTTGGCTCCCAGTATACTCAACTGATAGCCCGCCGTATCCGGGAGAATAAGGTTTTCAGCAAAATCGTTCCGTACAATATTGACCCGGAAAAGATCCGTAAGTATAACCCTAAAGGGCTTATCCTTTCCGGAGGGCCTTTAAGTGTTTATGATAAAGGGGCCCCGGAACCGAACCCGGACATATTCAAGATGGGGCTGCCGGTCTTGGGGATCTGTTACGGGATGCAGGTTATTTCTCATGTCTTCGGCGGGAAGGTGCAGAAAAGCAAAGAACGGGAGTTCGGCCAGGCGGAACTGTTCGTTGACAGCAATAAGGACCTGTTTGCCAACATGCCGACCAATTTGACCTGCTGGATGAGCCATTCTGATTGTTTGACCAAATTGCCGTCGGGTTTTGTGTCGATAGCGCATACCTTGAACGCGTCGATGGCGGCCATGGCCAACCGCAATAAAAAGATTTTTGGCGTTCAGTTTCATCCGGAAGTTATTCACACACAACGGGGCACGCAGATTCTCGTTAATTTCGTTTACCAGATTTGCGGATGCCTGCCGCGGTGGACGATGGATAAATTTATCAATGCTTCCGTCAAGCAGATTCAGGACACGGTCGGGAGAAAGAAGGTCGTCCTGGGCTTGAGCGGAGGGGTGGATTCCTCTGTGACCGCGATGCTGTTACAGAAAGCCATCGGGAAGCAGCTGACCTGTATTTTTGTCGATCACGGCCTTCTGCGGAAGAATGAGGTGCTGTCTGTCCAGAAAACCTTTAAGGGCAATTTCCGCATGAATCTCGTCACCGTGGACGCTTCGAAACGTTTTCTCGCCCGGCTTAAAGGCGTGGAAGACCCGGAGCAAAAACGCAAGATCATCGGGGATGAGTTTATTAAAGTGTTTCAGGAAACCGCCAAGAAAATGAAGAAAGTGGATTTCCTCGCGCAGGGGACGTTGTATCCGGACGTGATAGAGTCGATCTCTCCTCTCGGAGGGCCGTCCTCGGTTATCAAGAGCCATCATAATGTCGGCGGGCTTCCGAAAAACATGGACTTTGAGCTTATTGAGCCGTTGCGCGAACTTTTTAAAGACGAAGTGCGGGTGATCGGCAAACACCTTGGCCTGCCGGAGAATATTATCCACCGTCAGCCGTTTCCGGGGCCGGGGCTGGCCATCCGGATTCTTGGTGAAGTGAGTGAAGCGCGCGCCAATATCCTCCGGGAAGCAGACGAGCGTGTTATTGAAGAGATTAAGAAAGCAGGCCTTTATCATGATGTCTGGCAGGCGTTTGCCATCCTGCTTCCTATCAAGACCGTCGGCGTCATGGGGGACCAGCGGACTTATGAAAATGTGATCGCGATCCGCTGTGTTTCGAGCGTGGACGGCATGACCGCGGACTGGGTCAAGCTCCCCTATGATCTGCTGGGAAAAATTTCAAACCGGATCATTAATGAAGTCCCTGGAGTGAACCGGGTCGTTTATGACATCAGTTCAAAACCGCCGTCGACTATTGAATGGGAATAACCCGGGCCTGCCCTCGGGGCCCCTACGTCCCGTCGTTGTCTGCGATATTTTTACCGCCGCCTGAAGTGTGCTATAATACAACCCAATAACTGCCGGCCGTCAGGCTGTTTAACCCTTGTAAACGGTTTTTAATTTTTATGAAGTATCATGCCGATTTTGTCCATTTGCACGTCCACACCCAGTACAGTCTGCTGGATGGGGCCTGCCGGGTGAAAGAGCTGGTGAAAAAGGCCGCGGAGTATAAACTGCCGGCCCTGGCCATGACGGACCACGGTAACCTTTTCGGCACGGTTGATTTTTATCAAACGGCTGTCAAGCACGGTGTGAAACCGATTATCGGCTGTGAAACGTATGTCGCCCCCGGCAGCCGGCTTGATAAGGGGGCCCAGCAGCCCGGCCCGTCTCACCTTGTCCTTCTCGCCAAAGACGAGACAGGGTACCGGAACTTGCTTAAACTTGTTTCTTCCGGATACCTGGAAGGATTTTACTACCGCCCCCGCATTGATAAAGAAATCCTGTCGGAGTTTAAAGAAGGGCTGCTCGGGACATCCGCCTGCTTGAAGGGCGAAGTCGCCCAGAAACTCATGCAGGGAGATTTCTCGGCCGCGCTGAAATCGGCCGATGACTATCAGCAGATCTTCGGAAAAGGGAACTTTTATCTGGAACTGATGCAGCATGGGATTTCCGAGCAAAAGACCGTGAACGAAGGCCTGTTGAAAGTTTCCTCGGAGCTGAATATCCCCTGCGTGGTGACGAACGACGTCCATTACCTGGAGCAATCGCAGGCCAAAGCCCACGAAGCGCTTCTCTGCATTCAAACCCAGTCTTTTCTCAATGATCCTAACCATATGCGGATGAAATCCGATCAGTTTTATTTTAAAGACCCGGAGCAGATGATGAGGGAATTCAGCTGGGCCCCCGAAGCTTTGAGCAACACGCTGGAAATCGCGGATAAATGTAATCTTCAGTTGAGGTTTGACCAGTATCATCTGCCGCATTACGCTATCCCCAGCGGCGAGGGCAAAGAGGATTTTCTGCTCAAGTTGTGCTTGGAGGGCATTCAGCGGCGTTTCGCGGGCCGGAACGACCCGGCGATTCAGGAACGTTTGGCGTATGAGCTTAAGATTATCAAAAAAATGGGATTTATATCCTATTTTCTTATTGTATGGGATTTTATCCATTACGCCAAGCAGCGCGGAATTCCTGTCGGCCCGGGGCGGGGTTCTGCGGCCGGAAGCCTGGTAAGCTATTTGATCGGCATTACGGATTTAGATCCTTTGAAATACGGCCTTTTGTTTGAAAGGTTCCTGAACCCGGAACGCTCGGGGATGCCGGATATTGACATTGATTTCTGTTTCGAAAGGCGGCCTGAAGTCATCGAATATGTGACGAACAAGTATGGAAAGGACAACGTGGCCCAGATTATCACCTTCGGGACGATGCAGGCCCGGGCGGCTATCCGTGACGTCGGAAGAGTCATGAGCGTCCCGTACGCGGATGTGGACAAGCTCGCCAAGCTGATCCCGGCGGAGCTCGGTATGACGATCGACCAGGCCCTGCAGGTCGAGCCGCAGCTTAAAAAAATCGTCCAGGAAGACGAGACGGCCGCGGAAATTTTGGAAACAGCGCAGGTCCTGGAAGGCTTAAACCGGCACGCCTCTATCCATGCCGCCGGGGTGGTGATTGCCGACCGTCCGTTAACGGAATATGTCCCGTTGTTTAAAACGACCGACGGCCAGATAACAACCGCTTTCTCCATGGACGGGATCGCTAAGATCGGGTTGTTAAAAATGGATTTTCTGGGGTTGCGGACGCTGACAGTGATTGATAAGGCGGTCAAGCTTGTGCGGACCCGTCATTCGGTAGAGCTGGATATCAGCCGTGTCCCGTTGGACGATAAAAAGACCTACGGCCTTTTAAGCGACGCCAACAGCTTCGGGGTTTTCCAGCTGGAAAGTGCGGGGATGAGGGAACTGCTTAAGAAAATCCGCCCCAGTCAAATGGAAGACCTTATTTCTATTTTGGCTTTGTACCGCCCCGGCCCCATGGGCAGCGGGATGCTGGAAGATTTTATTAAAAGGAAGCGGGGGGAGATTCAGATTAAGTACCCGCACCCCAAGCTGGAACCCATCCTGAAAGAAACTTTTGGGATTATTATTTTTCAGGAACAGGTTATGCAGATGGCGAGCATCCTGGCCGGGTTTACCATGACACAGGCCGATCATTTGCGCCGGGCCATGAGTAAAAAGATCCCGGAGGTTATGGAAGAAATGCGGCGGACTTTTGTGGACGGCTGTCAGAAAAGCTCGTCCATCAAAGAATCAGAGGCGAATAAGCTTTTTGACCTTATTGATTATTTTTCCGGGTATGGTTTTAACCGCAGCCACTCGGCCGCTTACGCGTTAATTTCTTATCAGACCGCCTATCTGAAAGCGAATTATCCGGTGGAATTTATGTGCGCCCTGCTGACCTGCGAAAAGGATAACACGGATAAAATCGTGGAATATGTCAAGGAATCGACCCATATGGGGATCACGGTTTTGCCCCCGGACGTGAATGAAAGCGTGACGGAATTCCATGTTGTGGATAACCTCTCGATCCGTTTTGGCCTTTTGGGCGTGAAAAACGTCGGGCAGACTGCGATAGAGTCGATTGTCGCGAACCGCAACGCGGACGGGCCTTATCATAGTCTTTATGATTTATGTGAGCGCGTGGATTTAAGGCTTGTGAACCGTAAGGTCATAGAAAGTTTGATCAAGAGCGGGGCCTGCGACTGTTTTGGCCTGCGCCGGGCACAGCTTACGGCGATGATCGACCAGGTTTTGGATATGGGCGCCAAGGCGCAGCGGGATAAGGCCTCGGGCCAGTTTTCTTTTTTTAACATGGAGGAAACGGGGAGTGGGTTTTCCAAGGAAAAAGAGCCTGTCCCTGACATCCGGGAGTGGCCGCAACCCCAGATTCTCGCGTATGAGAAAGAAACGCTGGGATTTTATATTTCCGGACATCCTTTGTCTCATTATCACGCGGAAATCCGCGAGTTTGCTGATTTTACAACTAAAACGCTTAAGCAGGCGACAGACGGTCAGGAGATTAAATTGGTCGGTATTATTGCCGGTATTAAATACACGACGACCCGTAAAACAAATGAACGGATGGCGATTGTAAAATTTGAGGATATGGAAGGGGGCATTGAGGTTGTGATATTCCCCTCGACTTATCAGGCTGTTGCTCCCAGCCTTGTGGAAGGGGACGTTGTTGTCGTTGTGGGCCGGGTGAGTTTCCGCGATGATGTTGCGGGGCTGGTCGCCAAAGATATCAAGAAAATAGATGAAATATATAAAGTTATCAAGGCTATTAAGGTCGATTTATCGGGTTTGAACGAAGAGAGCCTGGAGAAACTTAAAAGCAAATTGTCACTCTCGCCGGGTAAGACACCGGTATATTTAAATCTGAATACAAAATCAAGAAAAAGCGTTCAAATACTTGTCGGGGAAGACCTTTTTGTCACCCCTAACGAAACTTTGATGAATGACATTAAAGAACTCGTTGGAGAAAGCCGTTTAAAAGTGAATGTTTAACGGGTGATTTTTGAAGAACTTATTCAATGAGCATTTAGTTTACACGACCCCAGGGAGTGTAAACTAGACATGCGAATTGATCCTTCAGCTCAAGTGAGTCCAAGCGAACGAGCTGAAGGATGGGTAGTTTAATACACGACCCCAGGGAGTGTAAACTAGACATGCGAATTGATCCTTCAGCTCAAGTGAGTTCAAGCGAACGAGCTGAAGGATGGGTAGTTTAATCCACGACCCAAGGGAGTGTAAACTAGACATGCGAATTGATCCTTCAGCTCAAGTGAGCCCAAGCGAACGAGCTGAAGGATGGGTAGTTTAATCCACGACCCCAGGGAGTGTAAACTAGACATGCGAATTGATCCTTCAGCTCAAGTGAGTTCAAGCGAACGAGCTGAAGGATGGGTAGTTTAATCCACGACCCAAGGGAGTGTAAACTAGACATGCGAAT
>JAGOJP010000013.1:0-19836 GCA_017995055.1 Candidatus Omnitrophota bacterium | reverse complement strand
TGATCCTTCAGCTCGAGTGAACTCAAGCGAACGAGACGAAGGAGGGGTGGTTTAATACTCTGCAAATTGCACTGGAATTTATATATATTTGATTAATATTAATAAGAATTGCCTTATAAAATATGCTTGACATCCTAACATCATGTTGGTACTATACTTAGGACTAGGAGGTGAACTAAATGACCAAAAAGGATATCGTTTTAAAAATAACCGACATGACCGGAATTAAGCAGGTGGATGTCAAAACGATCGTTCAAAAGACTTTCGATGTGATCGTTGAGAGCTTGGTGCGTAATGAGAAGGTTGAATTACGCAACTTCGGCGTGTTCAAGGTGAAGGAACGCAAGGCCCGTTTTGGACGCAATCCCCGGACCGGGGACAGCGTGCCTGTTCCTCCGAGAAAAGTCGTGGTTTTCAAGCCTGGCCTCGAGATGAAACAGAGGATCAAGTAGATTCCTTTTGCATTCATAATAGTTGGCTGCTTATATTCATAAGCGCCGCTTTAGATAATATTTTTAGTCATATCTAAAGGGCGGAGGATGATACATCCTCCGCCTTTAAGGTTAATAGTACCTTATGGTTAAAAAATTTTTTGTTCCAAGAGGCACCTCCGACATCCTGCCAGCTGACACAGGGACGTGGCAAGCGCTGGAAACAGTTGTCAGAAAAACCCTTTATACATACGGTTATAAAGAAATACGGACGCCGGTTTTCGAAGAAACCGGGCTTTTTATCCGGTCGATCGGGGCTGCGACAGATGTGGTGCAGAAGCAGATGCTTCAACTGGCCGCCCAGGGCGGGGAGGATGAGAATAATGCTTTAAGCGGCTTGGCTTTGCGTCCGGAAGGGACAGCCGCTGTGGCCAGGGCTTATATAGAAAATAATTTAGACAAAATTGAGCCCTTGTCAAAATTGTTTTATATCGGCCCCATGTTCCGGGGAGAACGGCCGCAAAAAGGACGGCTCAGGCAGTTTCATCAGATCGGGGTGGAAGCGATGGGGCCGCAATCCGGCACCCCTTATCTGGATGCGGAAGTGATTTCTTTGAGCGTCCGTATCCTTGAAGCCCTCGGTTTAAAAAATTTTCGGCTGAAAATCAATTCTTTAGGCACCAGAGAAGATAAAGAAAAATTTTCCGGGATTCTGCGCTCGGAGCTGAACTCTTTTCTGGGCGCCCTGTGTGAGGACTGCCGGAGCCGTTATGAGCGCAACGTGTTCCGTATCCTCGATTGCAAGAACAAAGAATGCAAAAAAATAGTTCAGCACCTGAATATCAGCGATACGCATTTGTCTTTGGCCAGCCGCCAGTATTTTCAGGATGTCTGCCGTATTCTGGACAGCTTGGGCGTCTGCTATGAGCGCACGCCATCCATGGTCAGGGGGCTGGATTACTACACGCACACGGTCTTCGAAATTTCCGACCCGTCCCTGGGCAGCCAGGATGCGCTTGGCGCCGGGGGGCGGTATAATACCCTCGTCCATGAGCTGGGGGGCGCGGAGGTGGACGCAATGGGGTTTGCGTTAGGGATAGAACGGCTTCTGTTGGCGGTGCCGGGGAATACGATCCCGGGGGTGTCGCAAAGCATGGATGTGTATATGATTGCCCTGGATCAAAGTTCCTGTGAAGAGGCGTTCCGGCTTCTGCATGTTTTGCGCGGGGAGGGGATAGCCTGTGATATGGGATACCGCCCGGCGTCCATGAAAAGCCAGATGCGGCAGGCGGGGAAAAGCGGATCGAGGCTGGTTTTAATTATAGGGGAAGATGAACGGCAAAGGGGAGTTGTGACGCTTAAGGACATGGTCCACGGGGACCAGAAAGATATCCCCCGTTCAGACCTTGTGGCGGTTGTCCGGCGGGCACTCTCTTAAAGAAAGGCAGCGGAGGAATTATGTTAAGAACACACACGTGCGGAGAATTAAGAAAAGAACACAAAGACCAGACCGTGACTTTGTGCGGTTGGGTGCACCGGCGGCGCGATCATGGGAAGCTGATTTTTATCGATATCCGGGACCGTTACGGGATTACGCAGGTTGTTTTTGTGCCGTCCGTGAGCCGTGAGTCTCATGAGTGGGCGCAGCAGTTGGGGCCGGAATATGTCATTCAGATTACCGGGAAGGTGGGCGTGCGCCCGCCGAAAAATGTGAACCCGGACATCCCGACCGGAGAAATTGAAATGTGCGTTGATGATCTCGTCATCCTTAATCCCAGCAAGCTTCCGGTCTTTGAAATCGATGACCAGATGGAAGTCGCGGAAGAGCTCCGCCTGACCTACCGTTATTTAGATATCCGCCGGCCGAAATTGCAGGAGGCCCTTAAATTAAGGAATAACCTCTGTACAGCCATTCGGAGTTTCTTGCACGGCAAGGATTTTATGGACGTGGAAACGCCGGTCTTAACCAAGTCCACCCCCGAAGGCGCGCGGGATTTTCTCGTCCCGGCCCGCCTGAACCCGGGGCATTTTTACGCCCTGCCGCAGTCGCCCCAGCTGTTTAAGCAGATGCTGATGGTGGCGGGGATTGACCGGTATTATCAGATTGTGAAATGTGTCCGTGACGAAGACCTCCGGGCCGACCGCCAGTTGGAATTCACCCAGCTGGACATGGAAATGTCGTTCGTCACGGCGGAAGATATTTTCGCTCTCACCGAAGAGTTGTTCCGGTTTATTTTCAAGGAAGTGAAGGGCATCGACCTGCCTGTTCCGTTTCCGCGCATGACACACGCGGAGGCGAAACGGCTTTACCAATCGGACAAACCGGATATCCGCAAGAATAAAGAAAAAGACGAATTCGCTTTTCTTTGGGTTGTGGATTTCCCGATGTTTAAATATAATGAGGAAGAGCAGCGCTGGGAGAGCGAACACCACCCGTTTACTTCCATGAAAGAAGAAGATTTATGTTATCTTGAAAGCAATGAGTATGATAAAATAAGGGCAATGTCTTACGACCTGGTGCTGAACGGCAACGAAATCGGAAGCGGTTCGGTGCGTATTCACCGCCGGGAGATACAGAAAAAAGTGTTTGATATTCTCGGATTGCAGCCGGAGGAAATTGAGGATCGTTTCGGGTTTCTTTTGCGCGCATTTGAATACGGGGCGCCGCCTCATGCCGGAGTCGCATACGGCATTGACAGGCTGGTCAGCCTTTTAGCCGGCCTTGATTCTATCCGGGACACCATTGCTTTTCCTAAAACGCAGAAAGGCACGTGCCTGGTCACAGACGCCCCATCCAGTGTCGGTGAACGTCAGCTGGCCGAATTAAATATTATGACTCTTAATCAAGAACGCTAATTTAAATATTTAAAGGTTAAACTCAGGAGGTGAACCTCATGTTCAAGAAATTGAGTCACGGGCTAAGTATTCTTGTTGTTATTTTGTTCCTGGCCGGCTGCGCCAGCGGGACGGGTTCGGTCCGCACGCGCGCCTATGTCGTGGAAAAAGAACGGGTGGACCAGAACATGGAAGGGGGAAATTACGGATATATTTTCGGGACCCCTGTGCCGGAAGACCGGAGCCAATTCAGGAAGACCCGGCAGATGCACGTCCTGGAGTTTACCAAAGAGGAAGCGCCGGAAGACATGAGCGAGCCGATTTTGCCTCCTCCGCTGCCCCGTCCTCAGCGCACGACACCGCCGCCCCGGGAAGAAAGACGCCGGCCGCCGGTTGAGGAAAAATATGAGCCTGTGGTCCTGCCGAATTTTGACGAAGAACCGGAGATGCGGGAGCCGGAGCCGCGCCGGGAAGCGCCTCGCGCCGGAAGCTATACGGAATACACCATAGAAAAAGACGACACCTTGCAGAAGATCTCAAAAAAGTTTTACGACACCTACCGGAAATGGCCGCAGATCTATGAAGCGAACAAAGATAAGATCAAGGATCCTAACCGTATCAAGCCGGGGATAACGATCCGTATTCCTGTCGAGTGATGGAAAAGATCTTTTATTTAAACAGCATCCGGGACATGCAGGTTCTGTGCGGCCCGTATGACCAAAATCTGCGGCTGATTGAGCATGAGTTGGATGTGCACCTGGTCCGGGACGACAGCGGTTTGAAGGTGATCGGCAAGAAAGATCAGGTGCAGAAGGTCCACGAGCTGATGGATTATCTGCTCGGCATCGCTGCCGACGGCCGGGAGCTGAAGAAACGGGATATTTTTTACGCGCTGCAGTTAAGCAAACCCGAACAGGGCGTGGATCTTAAGCTCCTGTCCAAGGGCAAGATCGAAGTCCCCACCAAAGGGGGGCTGGTCACCCCGAAAACCAAAGGACAGATTGAGTATATCGAGGCCATCAAGCGTTACGATATTGTTTTCGGCATTGGGCCGGCGGGGACCGGAAAAACCTACCTGGCGATGGCCATGGCGGTCAACGCTTTGAAGAAAGGTCTGGTCCGCCGGATTATCCTGACCCGCCCGGCGATCGAGGCCGGAGAGAGCCTGGGGTTCCTTCCCGGCGACATGATCGAAAAAGTCCTTCCGTATTTGCGCCCCTTGTATGACGCCCTATATGACATGATGGATCCCGATAAGGTGGAGCAATACACCGAACAGGGGATTATTGAGGTGGCGCCTTTGGCGTTTATGCGCGGCCGCACCCTGAACGACGCCTTCGTGATCCTTGACGAAGCTCAGAACAGCACGCCGTTTCAGATGAAAATGTTTTTAACCCGCCTGGGGTTTGATTCCAAGACCGTGATCACGGGGGACATCACGCAAAGCGACCTGCCTCCGGGAAAGGAAATCGGCCTGGTTCACGCGCGGAAAACTCTGGAAGGGATTGAGGGGATCAAATTCGTCGAGCTGACCTCTGCGGACGTGGTCCGCCATGAACTGGTGCAGAGGATTATCGAGGCGTACAGCCGCAACGGGGCTGTCGCTTGATCTCCGAGGTCTTGAGGGGGGTACCGGTATGAAAGAATTTATTCAGACACATGTTTCCTGGAAAGACGCAGTCCTGGTCTTCTTCACCCTGCTGATCCTGATTTTGTTTTGCCAGGTGGTGGGGTTTTCCCTTATTATCCCGCTTCTGCTTCTCTTTCTCGGTGTCCATATTTTTTTCCTTAAAAAAGCGGATTTCCGGCTGTTCCTGCAATTGGGGCTGCTGTTGTCTTTAAATGTCGCCGGCACGAATTATATCATTCAGCAAACGGAGATTCAGCCTTTGTTCGTCCCGGTGGCCAGTTTTTCCATGCTGGTCATGCTGTTGTATAACGACATGGAATTGGCGTTTTTGATGGCGTTTATATCGAGTGTTATCACGAGCCTCCTGTTGACCAACAGTTCTTTCGCCGGCGACGCCGGTTATGTTTTTACCGGGATGGACATCATGCTGGTTTTCTTCCTCGGGAATCTGAGCGCGGTCTATACGGTGAAAGGCGCCCGCACCCGGGGGCACATCATGGCCGCCGGTCTTTATGTGAGCCTTATTCAGATTATCGCGTTTTTGATTTTTCATCATGAAACCGAACTTCTCGTCAGTTCAGATTTTGTCCTGAAATACATCCGGCCCCTGGCCGTGAACGGCGTGATTTCTTCTTTTGTAGTTATGGCCACGCTGAAGGTTTTTGAAACCTGGTTCGGGTTGCTGACCAATTTCAGCCTGCTGGAACTGGCGGATTTCAATCAGCCGTTGTTAAAGCGGCTGATCCTGGAAGCGCCGGGCACGTATCATCACAGCCTCGTGGTGAGCAATATCGCCGAGGCCGCCTCCGACGCGGTGGGGGCCAACGCGCTTTTGACCCGGGTGGGCGCGTATTATCATGATGTGGGGAAAATGCTGAAACCGGAATATTTTACCGAGAATCAGCTGGGCGGCGGCGAGAACAAGCATGACGTTCTAGAGGCCAACATCAGCCGCCTGGTGATCCTGAACCACGTCAAGGAAGGGCAGGAACTGGCCCGGAAGTATAAATTAAACCCGAAGATCCACGACTTTATCGTGCAGCATCACGGGACCGGGCTCATGTACTTTTTTTATCAGCGCGCGCTGGAAGATCCGGGAGGCCAGGATGCCGTCAAGGAAGACGCTTTCCGTTACCCCGGCCCGAAGCCGCAGACCAAGGAAACGGCGATCGTGCTCCTGGCCGATTCGACGGAGGCGGCGACCCGGGCCCTGGAAGATGCTACGCCGAAGAAAATCGAAGAGACCGTGCGGAAGATTATCAACAATAAATTTATTGACGGGCAGTTGGATGAGTGTGACCTAACCCTCAAAGAAATCGAGCTGATCGCGCTTGCGTTCACCCGGGGGTTAAGCGCGATGTACCACAGCCGGGTGAAATATCCGGATAAAAAGAATGGCAACGATAATCGAAATCAGAAACCAGCAGAAAAAAGTCCCTCTCCCTCTTCATCGGATTCTCCCCCTGATCCGGACGGTGCTTAAGGCCGAAGGCGTGACCCGGGCGGAGCTTTCGGTTGTCTTCGTGACGGACAGCCAGATGAGAGTCCTGAACAGGCGTTATCTCCAGCACGGCCGCCCGACGGATGTTTTGGCCTTTGACCTGCGGGAGGCGGACGGCTCCCGGCCGCGCGGCGCCGCGAAAGGGAACCAGGTGGAAGGCGAAATTGTCATTTCGGCGATGACGGCGGCCCGCCAGGCCAAAGAATATCAGACCACCCCGGCCCAGGAGATTGTTTTATATGTCGTGCACGGCATCCTTCACCTGTGCGGGTATGATGATCACGGCCGGCAGAATATCAAGAGAATGAGGGCGAGAGAGCGGGAGATTATGGCGATCCTGGAGACGAGGCGGCTCTTCCCGCTCTGACGTGCGGTTTTTCAGGCAAGTCACCCGGAGGACACGCAGGAAGGATGTTATGATCATTAAAACAAAAGGGATTGTCCTGAAATCTTTTGATTTCAGGGAAACGAGCCGTATCGCGACTTTTTTTACCGAAGATGAAGGCAAAGTCAGCGGTGTTTTGAAAGGGATCCGCAAAGACCACAGGAAGTTCGGGTCCAGCGTGGAGAAGTTTTCCGTTAACGATATCGTGTATTATCAGTACCGCAATTCCGACCTGCATCTGGTGAGCCAGTGTGACCTCAGCCATTATTTCCCCGGCATCCGTCAGGACCTCAAGAAGTCCCTGGCGGCCAATTATATCCTGGAGCTCGTTGCTGTCGTGATGCCGGTCGAGTCCCCTAACCCCGAAATTTACCGGCTGATGCAGGATTTTCTTTCAGCCCTCGAAACGGCGGCGGACGTCAATCAGCTGGTGCACGTGTTTCAGATCAAGCTCTTGTCCTTTTCCGGGTTCCGGCCCCATCTGGACACCTGTTTGCGGTGCCGCCGGACCGTGACCGGCCGGGTCAAGTTCAGCCCCCAGGAAGGAGGCCTGATCTGCCCGCAATGTTTTTCGGCTGACCCGAACGCGCGGGTGATTTCGCAAGGGACCGTGGCGTCGATCCTGCATGTGGAGAACAGCCCGTGGGACGGATGCCTGCGATTAAAGTATTCCCCATTTGTGCAAAAAGAGTTAAAATATATCCTCAACACGTTTCTGGTTTTTCACCTGGGAAAGAAGATCCGATCCGCGAAATACGTTTTAACAACCTAATTGAGTAAAGGAGAAATGATGAAGACAGTGATGGCTTGTTGTGTAGGCGCGGCGCTTGTTTTGGCAGCGGCCGGCGGCCTGTCCGCCCAGCCCGGGGCTTCCGCCAATGCGGCGGTGCTGGAAGCCGCGCAGGCGGCGTTAAGAGAGAAGACGATTCAAAGCGGGACACTGGATATTTATGACGCGGGCCTCAACGAGGTCAGGAACCTGCAGCGGATTGACGTTTCGGATGAGGTGAGCGAGGCGGACGGCGTGTACACGGTTCTGGCGGATTACCGCGACATGAACAACGGTGATATCGTGACGCTTGAAGTTGTCTTGGCCGCCGAGGGTGACGGCTATAAGGCCCGGGATATCAGGATTAAATCCGTGAAGGCGCTGAAGCAGGACGAATCGCTGAAGGATAAGACTTACAGCGATGACGAAATCCGGGACTTCATGCGCCAGTCTCTTGAAAAGCAGGGCCAGTTCAGCGACGGCAAAATTATGCTGTTTGACGAGGACGCGGCCAGGATGCGCAACCTGCTTCTCCTCGAACTGAAAGCGGAAGTACGGCGGCTGGGGATTTTTTACAACTGCCGAGGGGAATTCAAGGACGCGGACAGCGGCGAGCGGCTGGGCGTGGACGTGGCGGTGGAAAACAAGGACGGGCAGCTGACGCTTCAGGCCTTGCGAATCCGTAACGTGCGCAAAGCGCCCGCGGAATAAATCTTGATCCGGAAACCGGACGGCTGAGTGCTGCCCATTGGTTTTCCTGCCGGAGGAGACAAGTGTTTGAGGAGGGACAGGCGGCGCTTATGGTTTCGAAGTCTATAAGAAGGCCCCTGTCCTTTTTGATTTTATAAGCCGGCGATAGGTTTTCTTTTGTATTGTAAGGAATTTGAGTTTTAACCGACTTCCTGTGAAAGAGGAGGGGACGATGAACGCAAAAGTGCTTTTTTTTGACACCAAGCCTTATGATAAGGAATTTTTTACCCGGGCGAATGAGGGGTATAATTTTGATATTCATTACCTTAAAACGCATTTGACACGGGAGACCGCGGAGTTCGCGGCCGGATATCCGACGGTCTGCGCCTTTGTGAACGACGAGCTGGACGCCGCGACGCTGGATATTCTGCATCAGCAGGGGGTCCGGCTGATCGCCCTGCGCTGCGCGGGCTACAATAATGTGGACTTGAGGTCGGCGTTCGGCCGCATCCATGTGGTGCGGGTGCCGGGGTATTCGCCGTACGCGGTGGCTGAGCACGCCGCGGCCCTGATGCTCACGCTGAACCGCAAGACCCATAAGGCCTATTTCCGGACGCGGGACGGCAACTTTTCGATCAACGGGCTTCTGGGATTTGATATGCACGGGAAGACCGCCGGGGTCATCGGCACGGGCAAGATCGGGAAATGCCTGATTCATATCCTGCGGGGCATCGGGATGAAGATCCTGGTTTATGACGTGCGCCCGGATGAATCGCTGAAGGCCCTGGAAGACGTGTCTTACGTCGACCTGCCGGAACTTTACCGGCGGGCGGACGTCATTTCCCTGCATTGCCCCCTGACCGCGGAGACGCAGCACATGATCAACGAGGAGAGCATCAGCCAGATGAAAGACGGGGTGATGATCATTAACACCGGCCGGGGCAAGCTGATCAAGACGGAAGCCCTGATCAACGGGCTGAAGAAAGGCAAGATCGGCGCGGCCGGGCTTGACGTGTACGAGGAAGAGAGCGAGTATTTCTTTGAGGATTTTTCCATGTCGATGATCGGCGATGATGTCCTGGCGCGGCTTTTGACGTTCCCCAATGTTTTGATCACTTCGCACCAGGGGTTCTTCACCCGGGAGGCCCTGACGAATATCGCTGAAACGACGTTGCGGAACATCGACATCTTTTTAAAAGGCGGGTTTATCGAGAACGAGATCTGTTACCGGTGCGACGGCCCCTGCCGGAGGCAAAAGGGGCAGAACTGTTTTTGAGGATTATCGCATGCGCGCGAGGACAGACAAGATGACGGCGGGAAGACAGCGGCGGTTTTTTAATCCGCGCCCGGCCGTATGCGCGGCCGCGGCGGCCCTGGCCGCCGTGCTTTTTCTAACCCGCGTGGTGTCTGCGGCGGGTCAGGAGGAATATAGCGTTGATCATGTCCAGTCCCGGATCGAGGGCTCCATTAAATATTCGGTCATAGGCCGGTATCAGGCCAAGTTCGAGAAATTTGACGGCGAGATTTTTTTTGATCCGGCGAAAAACCAATTGACCGGCGTGAATTTGCGGATCGATAACCGCTCGCTCTGTTCTTCTTATAAGTCCCTGGACAGGATTATTCTTTCTCCCCGGATTCTGCATGTGGAGAAATACCCGCGAACCCTGTTTAAGAGCAAATCGATCACCCCGGCGGACAAAAAGGATGAGTACAGCGTGACCGGGGACCTGACACTGCACGGCGTCACCAGGGAAATCACGTTCCCTTTTACGGCGGAAGGGCCGTTTCCCCAGCAGGACCGGAAGCGTATCCTGGCCAGAGGCGAATGGGTGATCGCCCGCAAAGATTACAATATGTATTGGCACAGTTTCCTGGATAAAGCCGGGCTCATAGTGGGCAACCACATGACCGTGGATTGGGAGATCACGGCGGTCAGCAAGCCGGTAACGGCGCCGCTCCCCTCCTTGCCTTGACACGGGGAGGGAGGGGATTGTATACTCTGGAGTAGTTAAATTTTGATGAAAAGGTAAACCATCCGTAAGGGTGGGACACAAAGCTAGAGGGTCCTTTAAACACGGACAGCCAGCTGCCATCAAGCGTAAAGCGAATCGCGTGAAGGAGCCTGCTGTTTAAAAGGAACAGCGGGTTTTTTTTTGCCGCGGATTGGCGGCAGACGAAGCGATACACTGCGGCGGGCGCCGGTTGGTTTGAGGCGCGGCGTTTTTATCCGCGTCGGCGGCCGGTTGAAGAGGGTGTCCTGGCATAGGGCCTTCGGCAGGGAGGAGACCATGGATAAACTGGCGCTGTGCTACGCGATTTTCCTCTGGGCGGGCTACGCTTTAGGAGAACGGGGCCCCCTTCAGGATTGGGATGGGGAGAACCGGTCTTTGGGGACCATATTCGCGGATTTAATTTGATCCTTCAGGCGAGTGAGCCCCAGCGAACGAGCGGAAGGATGCAAGGAGGAGCGGATCTTCCTTGATTTTTATGGCGGAGTCTTCCCCCGGGGCATATAATACCGCTGGGTTTTAATAAGGGAGAAGATCATGGAAATGCTGTTTTTTTTATTTTTCGCCGCTATCGGCGGAGGCATCGTTTATCTGGGATTTATGTCTTATGTGAAGTCCCGGGCCAGCCAAAGCTGGCCGACGGCGCAGGGGGTGGTGGTGTCTTCCGAGGTCGCGGCGCACCGTTCCCGCTCGAGGAAAGGCCACCACAGGACGACCTACGGCGCGAAGGTCAGGTATGAATACACCGTCAACGGCGTTCAATATTCGTCCGATAAAATTTCTTTCGGCGAATACCGCACGCATAACCGCGGGCCGGCCCAGGCCACGGCGGACCGTTATCCCCCGCAAGTGGAGGTTGTTGTTTATTATAACCCGGACAAGCCCGAAGAAGCGGTGCTGGAGCCGGGGAAAAGAGGCGGGATCGTTATCATTTTTATCGTTGGAGGGGTGTTCGGGGCCGTGGGGGTATTAGGGCTGATGGGCGTGTTTTGATTGTTGTGTTCAACCGCAGGGAATCCGCCGTGCGAAAAATAAAAGAAGAAATTTTGTGTGAAGGCCGCTGGCTGATATTTTTAAGGTCTTATTTTCTCAACGCCCAGGGCGAGGAGGTTTACTGGGAAAGCGTCATGCGCCGAACCAGAGGGACGAGTGTGGTCGTGATCGCCCGGCTTGTCCCGTCCGGCCGCTATATCTTGATTAAACAGTTCCGCCAGTCTTTAAACGGGTTTGTGATCGGATTCCCGGCCGGCATAACCTACTCCGACGCCGGCCATGGCCTGCGGGAACTGAAGGAAGAAACCGGGTTTACCGGGCGGCTGACCGGCACGAGCCCGGTTTTAAAGACCACGATCGGCATTACGGATGAAGACTGCCAGGTCATCACCGTTGACGTGGATGAAAACGATCCCCGCAATCAGAACCCCCTTCAGGAGCTTGACCCTTCCGAAGAGATCGAAGTCCTGCTTATCCCAAGAGATGACATCAAAGCGTTCCTCCTGCGCGAGCAAGAAAACGGCACCCATATCGCCGCCGGCGTGTGGTATATCTTCTGCCTGGGCGCGTGAGCTTATCCCGGACGACCAATATTAATAATAAGGAAGGCGGCCCTGATGCTTAGAAAAGGGGGTTAAAGCGGTGATTTTTATAAGTGATATTACAGGGCAAATGGATATCATTTTATAAAAAACAGGGATATAATATTAAAAAATCACGGCAAAAATTAAATTATTCCAGCGCTAAGTAACAACGCCAACCAGCAAATGGATAAGTCGTTAAAGAATTGATGGGCACAAGAATGAGGGCTTCATGAAAAAAATAAGCTTAACTATTATGGTTGTATCAGTTGCCGCTCTCTTCTTGCCCCCTGTCATTGCTTATTACGATTCCTTTTTTGCTTTTGAAGCATGGTACCTTATATTGTTGTTCATTTTTCCACCCATTATCGCTTTTTTTTCTGCTTGGTTCGCGGTTAACGAGGATTCCGGAGATGTCGGGTGTCTGTTAGTTATTATTATGATTATCCTCATCGCGCTAAGTGGTTGGTGCTTCTATCGTCTTACTAATGCTCCCAGACAACTACAGGCCACAGTACAAGAGGGAATAAAGAATCAAACTCTCCCCATAGTGAACCGTTTACGATCTGCATCTCACATAGTCTACAAATTGGAAGGGATCAGCCCTAAGCAGCCTAGCCTACTCACTGTATGTGATTTAAATCATCAAGATACCCCAAATTTAAAGACCATAGAATTAGCACCAAATTGGTTTGGAGCGCTATGTAAACAGTTGGGACGGCCAATTGAAAAGGTTCGCAATTTCCCGAGTGTTGAGTTCAAATCAATCACGGTTTTTGCTCAGGACTACCGAAAGACAGGGAGGATGTTTAAACTAGATAATGGATCTGTACCGGAGCTTCGGCATAATGTACGCATATTTGTCTTTGACGCAGCAACATTGAATTGTATATGGCGTAGTGCGATCATCATTGGCCCCCCAGGAGAGAAGCCAGCTAGAAGGCCAGGCGTTCACTATTATTCTGCTGTGACGGGAGAAGCCATATGGCCATATGTACCTGATGAAGCGTTCAACGGGAAGTAATCGATTGAATAGTAATAGTAATTCTAAGGTTTTTGGACAATTGTCAGGGAAGTATTCAATAGCGACACTGCCGAACCCTTGATTGTGGAGCTTGTCCGCGCTGCCAGGACGCCGAGCAGAGATGAATTCCTCCGCATTATGGACGGACGTCAGGTGCGGGAGACGGCATACACCAAGCACTTGGCCCAAGGACTTAGATGGGACACAATACTTATTTATTGTGAATTAAGTATTGTGTCCCTGGAATTACCCAGACGAGTGGCAATGAGGTTAACAATTGTTTATTTTGAATGCCAGTAAACAATTGTTGACAATAATTATGGAGAAACGTATACTTACATTAAGCATGGGTCAGCAACTGTTTATTTTCTGGCGGATATCAATAAATATACTTATTTTATGAGGTAAATATGAAAGAAAAGCCGTTTTTCTCCATTGCCGAAGTTGCGAAAATATTAGGGTATAGCAGGGCTGCGATCTATAAGAAAGTGATCCAGGGGCAAATAGAAGCTATAAGAGTCGGAAGGAGTTTTGCGATTTCCGACGAAACAATAAAAAAGCTCATAAAAACCGTAAAAGGTGCCCCTCTCGAGGATGAAGAAAAAAAAGAAATAGATAAGGTGGTTTCCCGGACAATTAAAGAATACGGCGAAACGTTAAAGAGATTAGGCTCTGAATGAAAAATCCCATCACGGTATATCAAGTAGAACACATCGCTTTTAAGATTGCCCAAGAAAAATTCGAATATAACGAACCAATCCCTGAATTCAAAACGCGTTTCCCCAACAGCTTGGAAAGCTGCCTGTCGGCCCCCTTGCAGACCTTTGATGGGAAATATTTATATTCCACTCGTTACGAAAAAGCAGCGATACTCTTCTATTTAATGATTAAAAATCACCCCTTCCAGAATGGAAACAAACGCATCGCTATAACAACACTGATGTTCGCTTTATATAAAGAAAACCTGTGGATCAAAGTATCAAACCAAGAATTATATAACTTTGCAGTATGGGTCGCAGAAAGCCCCAGGGACGCAAAAGACGAAATGCTGAAATATATTGTTAAATTCATTAAGAACAACTCCATTCCCTGGGATGACGATGATTAGCGCGCGTCTGATGTTTTTTGCGTCGGAGCGGTTGAAATAGATAGGAATGACGAAAAGACGGGAAAAGAGTCTGGCCCCTGTTAGTCGTTCAGAGATTGTTCCCATAACTCTAGATTTACAGAAATGACGATCCATGACTAAAAAAATCCCCTGGCTGCTCGCTGTTTGCCTGGGCGCGTGCGGATGCGCGTACATGCTGGGGCTGTATTATGATGTGCGGGTGACTTTGGTTCAATCCAACGCCGGCACCGTCACCAACTCCCGGGGGGAGGCATATGCTCTTCAGCGGGAGAAGAAAGTGAAAAGTTACGGGTGCGGGGACGGGTATTTTACAGACACCCTTTACATAAAATATTCTTTGGTGTCCTCCGCCGGGCAGGATATCATGCGAAAGAACTACCGGGAGAATATCGCCGCCAATATGTTTTTAGGGCAGGATGACAGCCTGGTGCTTGTGTTCGAGAACCACCGCCGGACCGACATTTTTGTCCTGGCCTATCCGTATACAAAGGCGGAAAAAATCCCGGACATGCGGCAGGCCCTGGCCCGCGGAGAGGACATGATCCGCGTTTACGCCCTGCGGCGCCTGGCCATGGACGTGTTTAACCGGATGGATTTTTATCCGGGCGGCGATGAGAAAAATAAAAAGCTGGCGCGGGAATTTTATCAGCGTTTGGGTGACGAGGCCGTCACCGCCCTGGAAATCCTCTCGGCAGCGGCGCCGTGTTGCGCCGGCGGGGATTGCCATTCTTCCAGTTTTCCGATTCAGGTGTCGAACCTGCAAAGTATGCTGGGGGCTTCGCCGGGCACACTGTATTGCCGGAACCTTCAGCCCGGGTTAACCCTGGGCCTTTCCGCCGATAAGGACGCGTATCAGGCGGGGGATCAGGTCGCGCTGACATTGCGGTGGCATAACGCGAGCGGGAGCCGGGTTGAATTGGCGTTTAAGGAAAGCGATGTGCTGCGGCGCATGGTGCGGCTGACGGACGGCAAGGACAAGGCCTTTATCGTGAGGCCTGTTCAGGTGGAGGACGATGTTGAGCACCGGGTGCCGCTTGAGCCGGGGGGCGTTTATGAATACCGGCTCACCGGGGAAATCCGCCGGGAAGATTTGGAAGAGCCGTACCTAAAGGAAATCCAGCAGAGGGGCGGCAACCTGATCCTGCGGTTTCAGGGGACGGTCCTGTCGCGGATGCCTGTATTATTGAAAGAGCCGGATACCATTTATGCCCAAGCCCAATATGCCGGTTCTTTGTGTTCGAATTCAATTTGGTTTAAAATCAGCGAACCGTAATCCCGAAAGGAACCCATGAAAAATATTCTTATCGGCATCCTTATTATCGCGGCCGGCGCCGGGGCCTATTATTTTGCCCGCAGCCGCGGCCAGTTAGAACCGCTTTATCCGCCGCCTTACGTGGCGATTTACGGGCGGGACGTCTGCGGATATACCCAAAAATACCGGCAGGACATCAGCGCTTTGCACATGCGCTCCTATTCGAAAGATATTGACGACCCGGCGACGGCGGATGTTTTGCACAGTCGCATGGAAAAGGCGGGGCTGGACACCTCGCGGTATGAATTGCCGGTGCTGGACGTGAACGGGAAAATTTTTATCCGGCCTCCCATGGACCAGGTCGTTAAGGCGTATCAAGAATCTGTGGCAAAGAAATCCGGAATTAAAAAGCCGAAAATTAAAAAGCGCGACCCCGGTTTTTTTAAAAATAAATTGGTGCTGGAAGGCGTCAGCTTGGGGGACCCGGCCATGGCCGTGATCAACGGCGAGGTGGTAGGCGTCGGGGATGAGGTGGCCGGCTGCAAGATCGTTGAAATAGAGGAATTTTCCGTCCGGTTAAAAGACAGCCAGGGGAAGGATATCATGATATCGTTAGGCGGGCAGGCGGGCGCCGCGCCGAAAACATCACCGCCTAAGCCGGCGCCCCAGGCGGCACGGGACGCGACGACCCTTGACTCTTTTCTGGCTCAACTGCCCCCTCCGCCGGACGGGTTGGAATGGTTTAAAATGGAGGAAATCAAGGCCGCCTTCCTTGCCCCGAAGGGCTGGCACGTCAAACATCAGGACCTGGGGGATAAAAAGATTTGGGCTGTCAGTAAGGAAAATGTTGATGAGCAGGGCGGTTTTCAAACCGGCCTGACATTTATATCTTTTCAAAACGTGGCCACCCAGCCGCAGGGCCGTGTCCTGCCGTCGCAATTCGCGAAAGCCATGGCCGATGAAACTCAAAGCCGGTATAAACTTGAAAGGCGGGAGCATGGCCCGAAGGGGCCGTTTTGGGGCTGCCTTTATCAATATGTCGAAGATTCGCCGGGGAGGGAGCCGGTCAGGATATTTCATTCTTTGGTGGCCAATGACCGGACCGGGACATTGTATCAAATCATTTTTGAAGCCCCTGTCGCCGCCTGGGAGGCGGAATGGCCCGTGGGGGATCTGATTACCAAGAACATCGTGTTGGACGATGAAATATGATTTTTTGCGCTGTCATATCGTGTGGAAGGAATATTTAACCAAGGAGGGGAGATGTCAGACGTTAAACGGAAAGTTGTTGAGTTGTTGAAAACACCGCAGTTGTCCAGCCTCGCGACGATAACCCTGGACGGGAAGCCCTGGACCCGTTATGTCATGATCAGCTCTGACGAAAATTTTAATATCCGCTCGGCGGTCTGCCTGGAATCCAGGAAAGTAAAACAGATCGAGAAGAATCCGGAAGTGCACCTGACCTTCGGGATAAACGATCCCCGGGATATGGATAAACCTTATGTCCAGATTCAGGGGACGGCAAGCATAACAACGGATCCGCAGGAAAAGAACCGTTATTGGTTTGAAATGCTTTCGTCTGTGTTTGACGGGCCGGAAGACCCGCATTACGCGCTTATGCTCATTGAGCCTTATCGCGTGGAATTCAATAGCCCGGGGAGCATGGCTCCGGAGGTTTGGGAGAAATAAACTATTTCCGCGGCGCTGGTCCGCTGAACCCTCGAAGGGAAATGGAAAAGGATTTTAAAATGATGAACCTGATTTCTGTCCTGCTGTTTCTGCTCCTGCCGGTTGGCGCGTATTGTGCGGCAAAACGGTTTTATCCGGAATTCGTCTGGGCTGTGACCGGGGCCTGCGTGGGCGTGATCATCACGCCTGTCAGCGAGATTTTATTAAGGTATTCCGATGTGTTCGCGCGGATTTATTTTTTCCATCAAAACGCTTTTTCGGCCCTCTCCCCGGGCGGGCGGGCCGGCTATCTGCATTTTGTGATCACAAACGCCATCGTGTGGGGCCCTGTTTATGGTTTTCTCGGCTTTCACCTGGGCCGGATGAAGAAACGGTTTTCCTGGAATCCCGGGCAAGCCCCGTTCCCGGAAACTTTGTTGCTGAAATTCGGGGAATTGTCCGAGCTCACGTTTCCGCTTATGATGTGTGTCTGCCGGCCGCGGGGCCTTGGCAATACCGACGCGGCTAAATTCTTTGAGGCCCACTGCCCCCGCTGCGCCGCGAAGATGGACCCGGACGTTTTGCTGGAAGTTGCGGCCTTGTCGGCCGGCTCCGTGCCGGTGGCCGGCGGCATCCCCCGGGGGTGCCCGCACTGCGGAAGCCGCACATTGGCCATAAAATTATTTGATCTCACCGATGATGAAAAACAGGATTTATTGAAAGACAAATTTTTTAAGAAGATCGCGGAGAAAGGAATCTGATGGACGGCCTTTATGTGATGTTATTGTGGTATTTCGTTTTTCTGATTTCCCTGGTCGCGCACGAGGCGAGCCATGCCTGGGCGTTTATGAAGCTGGGGGATTATACCGCTTACGAGGAAGGGCAGGTCACGCTGGACCCTGTCCCCCATATACGCCGGGAACCGGTGGGCACGGTGCTTGTGCCGTTGTTGACCTATTTTTTAAACGGCTGGATGATGGGGTGGGGCAGCGCGCCTTATAACGCCCGCTGGGCTTATCATTATCCCCGGTCCGCGGCCTGGGCGAGCCTTGCCGGCCCTCTGGCCAATTTCGGCCTTGCCGTTATCGCGGGAATCATCATCCGCGCCGGGCTCTGGCTCAACGTGTTTTCCCCTCCGGATTATATGAGTTTCGAGACGGTCGTGTCCGCCCCTTCCGGCGGGTTCGCGCATTCCCTGGCGTTTTTATTAAGTATTATTTTTTCTCTCAATATTTTGTTGTTTGTTTTTAATCTCCTGCCTGTCCCGCCGCTGGACGGCAGCGGCGTTATCCCGTTGTTTTTCCGGGGGGAAGAGGCGGCGGTGAGGTATTTGCATTTCATCAGCAATCCGCCTTTTCAGATCCTGGGCCTTCTGGTGGCCTGGCACGTGATAGATTTTATTTTTTATCCTGTTTACACGGGGTTTGTGAATTGCGTGTATTGGGGGCTGGTGAATTATTGATGGATTCTTGAAAAGGATTACAATGATTCTGGCGGCTGTGCGCCGCTTCCGGCGGGCAGATGAGCGCGTGCTGTCACTTGAAGGAAAGCGAACACTATGACAGAAGTATCAATACTTTTAGTGGCCCAGTATATCCTGAAATTAATCCGGCATTTTATCTACATTGATAAAATACCCTTATCTTGCCTGATGCGCGAAGAGATTGTGGGGGACAGCGCGAAAGTCCCGGTCGTATCTATAATTTTTATCGGCCTTTGTATATTTCTCATTTTAAAGAAAGAAAAAGCCGGGTATTTTCTTGCCTGGTGTATTTCCGCGCTTTCTATTTTTTCGGTTTTTTCCTATGGGTTATATTTTCATGTTGTGGTCAATGAAATATCAGCGGGATTTATTGCGTTGAATATTTTGCTGTTATTTGTGAGCGTGAAAACAATCTATCGCGTGCGGGACCTGAAAACAAACAACTTTTTTAATAAGAAAATAAAAGCCTGATAAGCCGCTTGGCAGGGCGCCCCGCCGGGAACCGTGTGTTAACAATAAGGAGGAAAAGCGATGGCCATCAATGAAGAATTGTTGAATTTCGTCAGGGACGCCTTGGCGCGCGGGCTTCCCCGGGAGCAGATCGAAGACGCTTTGCTGAAGGCGGGGTGGGAATCCGCCCAGGTCAAAAGCGCGATGACCGCTTACGCGGAGATCCCGTTCCCGATCCCGGTGCCGAGGCCCAAGCCCTACCTCTCCGCGCGCGAGGCGTTCATGTACCTCGTCCTTTTCACGACGTTATATATCAGCGCGTTCAATCTCGGGAGCCTGATTTTCCAATTTATCGACCGCGCGTTCCCGGACTCGGCCGCGTCCTCCGGTTACGATTACACGCGGGAGGCGGTCCGTTGGGCGGTCTCGTCCCTTATCATCGCGTTCCCGGTTTTTCTTTATTTGTCCCGCCTGCTGAACCGCGCGGTGAAGCGCGATCCGGCCAAACGCGCGTCGAAAGTCCGCAAATGGCTGACGTACATAACGCTGTTTATTACCGCCAGCGTGATCATCGGGGATTTAACAGCCCTCATTTATAATTTTCTGGGAGGGGAGATGACCGCGCGCTTTTTCCTGAAAGTGCTGACGGTCGGGAGTATCGCCGGCGCAGTCTTCGGGTATTATCTGCGGGACATGCGTGCGGAAGAAACGGAGATCAAGCCATGAGAGGGCCGGGGTCGGGTGTTTTCGCCGCGGCGGTTGTCGTTGTGGTGGTGGCTGCGGTGGCCGGCGGGCTGTCCCTGCTCGGGTCCCCGTCCGAGGAGCGGGTGCGGCGGATGGACAGCCAACGGGTGTCTGACCTGGGCGCGATGGCCGGCGCGGTGGACCTTTACTGGACCCGCCACAAACGTCTGCCGGCCTCGCTGGAGGAGCTGACGGCGGAGCCGGGAACCGGCGCGAAACGGGCGGACCCTGTCACGAATCAGCCCTACGAATACAGGACACG
>JAGOJP010000123.1 GCA_017995055.1 Candidatus Omnitrophota bacterium | reverse complement strand
GAAGAAACCCTGGATTTTAAAAAAGCGGTTCAGTTATGCTCACGAAGAGGATAATCCCCTGCCTGGATGTTAAAAACGGCCGCGTCGTCAAGGGCGTTAATTTCGTCCAATTACGCGATGCTGGAGACCCCACGGAGATCGCGGAAAATTATAACCGTCTGGGCGCGGATGAAATTGTTTTTCTGGATATCACCGCCAGCCACGAAGCGAGGCCGATTATCGTTGACATCGTGCGCTCGACCGCGGAAAAAGTCTTTATGCCCCTGACGGTAGGGGGCGGAATTCAGGACATCGGGGATATACGGGAATTGCTTAACGCCGGCGCGGATAAAGTGTCTATCAACTCAGCGGCGGTCCGTTCCCCCGGGCTGCTCACAGAAGCGGCCGACCGGTTCGGGAGCCAGTGCATTGTCCTGGCCATTGATGCCAAACGAGAAGGCGATCGTTGGGCGGTTTATATTAACGGCGGCCGCATCCGCACTGAGCGGGACGCCGTCGCCTGGGCCCAACAGGGGGAAGACCTGGGGGCCGGAGAAATTCTTTTAACCAGCATGGATCATGACGGGACCAAAGACGGATATGACCTGGCGCTGACCAAGGCCGTGTGCCAGGCAGTCAATATTCCGGTGATCGCTTCCGGCGGGGCGGGAAAACCGGAAGATTTTTCAGATGTGCTGACACAAACAGGAGCGGACGCCGCCCTGGCCGCGTCCGTGTTTCATTATGGAGAACTGGCCATTCAGGATATTAAAAACTATCTTAAAGGAAAAGGTGTACCGGTACGCTTATGAAAAACATGGAGACAATCCAGATTACCCCGCGCACCCTGCACAAATTGAAATTTGACGCCAACGGGCTTATCCCGGCGATCATCCAGGACCATAAGACAAAAGAGGTCCTGATGATGGCGTATATGAATATCGACTCGCTCAAGGTGACCTTTAAAGAAGGGAAAACCTGTTTCTGGTCCCGGTCCCGCCAGGAATACTGGGTGAAAGGCATGACCTCAGGGCACTTTCAATATGTTAAAAAAATTTACTATGACTGCGATTGCGACACCCTGCTGATCACCGTTGAGCAAATAGGCGCCGCGTGCCATACGTTTAAAAAAAGCTGTTTTTACCGTGAAATTACACCTTTAAAGAAAAAATGATAAAACCAGATTTAAATGAATTTTTAAAACTGACAGAACAAGGGACCCTCATCCCGGTTTTTGCTGATGTGCTCGGAGACATGGACACCCCTGTCTCCGCTTATTACAAGCTCGCCGATAAGAAAGGGTATTCCTTCCTCCTGGAATCGGTAGAAGGGGAGAAGAAAGTGGCCCAATTTTCTTTTCTGGCGTCCAATCCCGAAAAAGTGATCCGGGCCCGCGGCCGGACGGTCGATATCATCGACCTCGCAAAAGGCACAACCCTTCAAGAAACTGTCCCGGCTCCGGATTCCCCGCTCAAAGTCATCCGGGACATCATGAAAGAATACCGTTTTGTCCCCCTGCCGGGGCTCCCCCGCTTTTGCGGCGGGCTGGTGGGGTACCTCGGGTATGATATGGTGCGGTTCTTTGAGCATCTCCCCAACCAGCCCCCCAAGGATATGGATTTACCGGAAATGATGCTGGTGCTGGCTAAAAGCCTGGTCATCTTTGACCACCTCAACCACAAAATCAAAGTGGTCTACTGCGTCCACATCCCTGAAAAGATGAAGACCAAAGCCCGTATCCAGGCGTATTCCCTGGCCGTGGAAACCATACAAGATATCCTCAAGAAACTCCAACGGCCGCTTAAACCGGAAAAACAAAGCCGGGAAGACCCTCCGTACACGCTTGCGGTGCGGTCCAACATGTCCCAGGAACATTTTGAAGCCATCGTAAAAGAAGCCCAAAAACAAATCCAGGCGGGGGAAATTATTCAGATCGTCCTCTCCCAGCGGTTCGAAGTGGATATCCATGTTTCTCCGTTTTATCTTTACCGTATGCTGCGGGCGCTGAATCCCTCGCCTTACATGTACTATCTGTATTTTAACGGAACCGCTATTGTCGGGTCTTCCCCGGAACTGCTGATCCGCTGCGAAGACGGGATCGTTGAAACACGTCCCATCGCCGGGACTCGTCCGAGAGGGCAGGATGAACAGGAGGACCGCCGCCTCGCGGCAGACCTCCTGCGCGACCCCAAGGAAATCGCCGAACACATCATGCTGGTCGACCTGGGGCGTAACGACCTTGGCCGGATATGCCAAAAAGGCACGGTCGAGGTTTCCGAACTCATGGCGATTGAGAAATATTCTCATGTCATGCATATCGTTTCGAATGTCAAAGGGCGGCTTGCTCCGGGAAAAGACTCTCTGGACGTCCTGGAAGCGGCCTTCCCGGCCGGGACCGTGTCCGGCGCCCCGAAAATCAGAGCCATGGAAATTATCGACACGCTGGAAAACGTCGCCCGGGGGCCTTACGCCGGATGCATTGGTTATTTCAGTTTTTCCGGGAACCTGGATTCCTGCATCACCATCCGGACCATTGTCGCGCATAAAGGCAAAGCCTATATCCAGGCCGGCGCCGGAATCGTAGCCGATTCCGTGCCGCACCGTGAATACCAGGAAACCATGAACAAGGCCCGGGCCCAGGTTTTAGCCATTGAACAGGCCCATCATATTTGGGATAACGGGACCGTGCGTCCCCTGAACAAGAAAAAAACACACGTTGCTTATAAAAAGGAACAAGGAGGAAAAGTAAATGGAAGTACGGATTCGTCTGCAAAAAGCAGGAGCACCCGCCAACAAGAAGTATAACTACCGGATTGTCGTTCTCAACAAGAGCGACCCCAAACAGGGACGGGCCATGGATATCCTCGGATATTATGACCCGGCTAAAAAACCGGCGGTTATTTCCTTAAACAAGGAAAAGCTGGAAAAGTGGCTTAAAAAAGGCGCCCAGATGACCGATACGGTACGAACGCTGGTTAAGAAAGCTGCTTGATTAATTTCGCCGGACGTTCACTGGGATATCTTTTATTAACCGGGTTGAAGAAAGGGTCGTCTTATATGCCAGCAGAAGCGACAGCCAATCAATTTTCGCAATTGATCCCGTTTATTGCGATCGCGTTCATATTCTATTTCATCGTCTTTAGGCCGGAAGAGAAGGAAAAGCAAAAAAAGAAAAAAGAACTCCTGGAAAAGCTGAAGAAGAACGATCAGGTTGTCACGGCGGGCGGCATTCATGGAACGGTCGTTAATATCAAAACGACCACGGTCATATTGCGCGTTGACGATAATGTAAAAATCGAAGTGGATAAAGAAGCTATCGCGACCACCAGCGAAACATAGCGTTACGATAAAGGAGAAAACAAAGCGATGAGCAAAAACCTGAAAATACGTTTACTGGTCGTGGTGAGCGTGATCGCGGCCTGTTTGTACTTTGCTTTACCTTTAGACAAAAAAGTAAACCTCGGGCTTGACTTGCAAGGCGGCATGCATCTGGTCATGAAAGTGGATACTGAAAAACTGGATGAGGAAGCTAAAAAAGACGCTGTGCCCCGGGCCATCGAAATTTTAAGGAACCGTATTGATCAGTTAGGGGTGGCCGAGCCGGTGATCCAGCGGCAGGGAGAGAACCAGATCATTGTTCAGCTGCCCGGCGTCACCGACCGTGACAAGGCGAAAGAATTGATCGGCACGGTGGCCCAGTTGGATTTTAGCATGGTCAATGAGGACCCGAATCTTTTAAACGAGGCGCTGTCGACCGAAACCAACCCTCCGGGCTATCTCCTGAAACAAATCAAAGGCAAGCCGGATTTCATCCTGGTCGCCGAAAAACCCGCTTTGACCGGGGACACCATCGCCAACGCCATGGTTGATTTCAACAGCGCCGCCTTCGGGGAACCCCAAATCAGTTTCACCTTAAACGGCGAAGGAGCCAAGACGTTCGCCCGGTTGACACGCGCGCACGTCAATGACCGCCTCGCGATCCTGCTGGATGGAGAAGTTCTTTCCGCACCCAATATCAGCGAGCCGATTCTAAGCGGCCGGGGTGTCATCACCGGACAGTTCACCGTGGAAGAAGCATCCCTGCTGGCTCTGGCCTTGCGTTCCGGGTCTTTGCCCGCGCCCATGCACGTGGAAGAAGAGCGCACCATCGGGCCGCTCCTGGGCCAGGATTCGATCCGCGCCGGGGTGACGGCCAGCGTCTTCGGCGGTATCGCGGTCCTGATTTTTATGCTGATTTATTATTTGAAAGCCGGCATCATCTCGGATATCGTGCTCTTGTGCAATCTCGTCATTATCGTCGGGGTCATGGGAGCGCTGAACTTTTTGCTGCCAGGCTCTAAAGTGACCCTCACTCTGCCCGGTATCGCGGGGATCATCCTCACCATGGGCATGGCGGTGGATGCCAACATCCTGATCAACGAACGCATCCGGGAAGAACTGGCCAACGGCCGGCCCATGCACGCGGCCATATCCAGCGGCTTTCACAAGGCGCTTTCCGCCATTCTCGACGGCAATTTGACCACCTTGATCGCCGCATTCATGCTCTTTCAGTTCGGGTCCGGCCCCATCAAAGGGTTCGCCGTCACCTTGACGATCGGTTTATCGGCCAGCCTTTTTACCGCGATCTTTGTCAACCGCACCCTATTTTTGCTGTTTCTGGAAATGAAAGCCCTGAAATCCCTGCCGATGCTTCAGGCATTTTCAAATCCGAACATCGATTTCGTTTCCAAACGTCATATATGCATCGTGCTCTCGATCCTTCTGATCGGCATAGGCCTTTTTTCATTTTTCCAGAAACAGGACACGGCTTACGGGATCGATTTCGCCGGCGGGCAGGTTCAGGAATACCGCTTTCAGAAACCGGTCGAAGCCCAGGCGCTAAGAGATATTTTCAAGGCCAACGGCATCCATGATCTCGTGATCCAGGGATTTGACAAGCATCCGGAGAATATCATCATCCGGTCGGCCCAAGATACAGACAAGGACATCATTAAAATATTCAACGAACAAATGGCGGACAACCCGTTTGAAATCATGCGGATTGAAACCGTGGGCCCCGTTGTAGGGAAAGACTTAAGAAAACGGGCCGTGTCCGCGGTGGTCTTCGCCCTGGCTGGGATCCTGGTCTATGTGGGCTTCCGGTTTCACCATTTTGACTTTGCCACCACCGGCGTCATCGCCCTCTTGCACGATGTGGTGATTACCCTGGGGTTTCTGTCCTTGATGGGACGCCAAGTGGATCTGCTCGTTATCACGGCGCTGTTGACCATCGCCGGGTACTCCATCAATGACACGATCGTTATTTACGACCGGATCAGGGAAAACATGCCGAAATTTAAAAAAATGAAATTCCGTGACATCCTGAACACGAGCATCAACCAGACATTGAGCCGGACCATCTTGACGACATTTACGACCTTGATAACCGTCACGTCCATTTATCTGTTCGGGGGAGAGACGCTGAACACGTTCGCGCTCAGCCTGATTATCGGGTTTGTCGCCGGTACGTATTCGACAGTCTTCATCGCGGTACCGCTGGTCCTGGCCTGGCAAAAGAACAAGACTTAGGATGTTCCGGTCGCTCAAACTTTATGTCGATCAAACCATCCATTTAGACGAAATCCTGGATGAGCTGGTGCTTTTTCATTACCGCAAGGCCAGGGACGTCCAGGGGGAAGGGGACTTCGCCTGCCGCGGGGAAGTCCTCGATATTTTCCCCGTGAATTTCGACAGCCCGATCCGGATCGCCCTGAACGAGGACCGCATCCAGTTTATCGCCAGCTACAACATCCGTTCATCCCAGACGATCTGGAAGCACAATATCGTCTTTATCCTTCCCCGGAAAAAAACGAAGAAATCTCCTTTCACCGCCGACACCCCGTTAAACCATTTCGTTGATATCCGGCAAGGAGACTACGTCGTTCATAATCATCACGGCATC
>JAGOJP010000012.1 GCA_017995055.1 Candidatus Omnitrophota bacterium | reverse complement strand
AGCATAATTTAAAAAACCGGGGTGTTGTGGAGCCTCCCCCTGTTTTTCTGTTAATTCTGAGGAGAGATCTATGTATAGGGAACAGATTAAAGTTCTGGACTGCACAATCCGCGACGGCGGTTTAATTAATAATCACCAGTTTGACGAACGCTTTGTCCGGGAGGTCTTCCGGGCCGTGTCTGCTGCCGGGGTTGATTATATGGAGATCGGGTATAAAAATTCCCGGGAACTCTTCTCTTCTCAGGAGTATGGGGCCTGGAAGTTTTGTGATGACGATCTTATCCGCGTGGTTGTCGAAGGTGTTGAGCCCGCCGCTAAAATATCGGTTATGGTGGATGTGGGGAGAGTCAACCTCGATGATATTAAGCCCAAGAATGAAAGCCCGGTCGATATGATCCGGGTGGCGGCGTATTCCAAGGATGTTGATAAGGCGATTAAAATGGTCAACGATTTCCATGATAAGGGGTATGAAACTACGATCAATATCATGGCGATTTCTCACGATCACGCACCGCAGTTGAGGGAGGCCGTCACGCAGATTGAAGAAGAAAGCAAGGCGGATGTGGTTTATATCGTGGACAGTTTCGGATCCCTTTATCAGGAGTCAACGGAAGATCTGGTTAAGCTTTTTAAAAGCATCGTTAAAACCAAAGAGGTCGGGTTCCACGGACATAACCACCAACAATTGGCTTTTAGCAATACGATTGAGGCCATTATCCACGACGCGAATTTTATGGACGCGACCGTTTACGGTATTGGGCGGGCGGCCGGCAACTGCCCGCTTGAGTTGCTGATCGGTTTCCTCAAAAATCCCAAGTTCGATCTGCGCCCTCTCCTTGATTTAATTTCCCAAGAATTTATCCCGTTGCGCCAGCGCATTGAGTGGGGATATATTATTCCGTACGCCATTGCCGGGATGCTGAATGAGCATCCCCGGGCAGCCATGGCTCTGCGTCAGAGCGCCCAAAAAGAGAACTACCGGGAATTTTACGAAGGTTTACTTAACACCGGGCTGGAATAATTTGACTTCATGAAGCTTCAGCAATTTCAAAAACTTCCGGTTTTGGGGATTTTGCGGGGAGGCACCCCCGACATTATTCCTGCTTTGGCCGAGACGCTTGTCGTCGCGGGGTTAGAGACAGTGGAAATCACCCTGAACACACCGCAGGCGCCGGTCATGATTCAAGAGATGGTGCGGTCCGGTGGGGGCCGTCTGGTGGTGGGGGCGGGGACGGTCCTGACCCGGGATGCCGCTGCCATGGCCAGAGATGCCGGGGCGACATTTATTGTTTCCCCTGTCTTGATCGACGAAGTCGCGGCTTTCTGCGTTACCTGTAAGATGCCTTTTTTCCCGGGGGCGCTGACGCCTCAGGAGATTTATCAGGCCTGGCAGGCGGGGGCGGCCATGGTTAAGGTGTTTCCGGCAAAATTTTTCGGCCCGGCTTATTTTAAAGAAATCAAGGGGCCGTTTGCGGAGATCGGCCTCTTGGCTTGCGGGGGCGTGACTCCGGAAACCCTGGCGTCTTATTTCGTCAATGGGGCCTCGGCCGTAGCTTTCGGCGGCAGTGTTTTTCGCCGGGAGTGGTTGAATCCCGGGGGGCTCTCCCGCATCGCAGAGGGCGTCAGGCTTTTGCTTCAAGCTTATCGTACGTTAGCTTAAAAATGAGTTCGCGGGATGCCCGGTGTGGCATGTGTAAAATTTGCGATGAACTGTCTTTGTTTTTTGGATCCGGAGTCCTCCACGATCGGGCCGTGGGGGGATCTCCGGGAACAATGCAGGATGAAAGGACTATTAATATTTGCGAGATATGAGGTTAGGGAAGTCATTCGGAATAATTCTGTTGACAAACTCCTTAGGAAAGTTACAATAAGATAACCATATGGAGGAGGTCGATATGTCAAATTTTAATAATGTTGATTTCGAAAAATTATTAAGTGACAAACGGGTCATTGCAGAGATAGAACGCCACCTGTGGATAGAAAGCGAGAAGGCGGGGCATGATATCGGGTATGAGCGGGCTAAGGAAGAATGGTTGCGGAATTTTTCTGGTGCCTGGATGAAACAAAATATGCCAGAAGACATTATCAATGCTCAGAAAGCTGCCCGCCAGGCGGCTGTGCCTTCCGTCAAGACATCGAAGAAGAACTCCACGAAAAGACGCCGGGCTAAATCATACATTTGAAGAGGGGTGTTTGGAGAGAGGGCAGGATTTGACCGCCTCCAGAGTATGCCGGAGGCGGTTTTTTTGTCCGCTTCATGGGCATGGAATTTATCTGTGTCTGGGGCAAGGTGCCTTTGAAGAGGAAGAGGGTATTTTAATTTCAAAGCAGAGGACGAAACAGAGGGGTTTGTTATTACAAAGGAAAAGATATGGCTTATTCATTAAAGAAATTGAAAGATTTTTCTGGCCGTCCAGGCCCGTTACTTTTAATCATTATGGATGGAATCGGCCTTGGCAAGCACGATGAAAGTGACGGCGTTTATATGGCCAAGACCCCGGTGCTCGACCAGCTTTTCAAAAGCCGTCTTTATACGACTCTGCAGGCCCACGGGACAGCCGTGGGGATGCCTTCTGACGACGATATGGGCAACAGCGAAGTCGGGCATAATGCGCTTGGGGCCGGCCGGGTCTTTGCCCAAGGGGCCGCCTTGGTCAATCAATCCATTGACTCGGGGGCGATTTTTACGACCTCAACGTGGTCTCAGCTTGTTGGCCGGGTTGCAGCCACGAATAAAACTTTTCACCTCATCGGGCTCTTGTCCGATGGGAATGTTCATTCTCATATTGAGCACCTTTTCGCTATTTTGCGGAAGCTGGCGCAAGATGGGGTCAGGCGCGTGCGGTTGCATATCCTTCTCGATGGAAGAGATGTTTATGAAAAATCCGCGTTAACGTATATCGAACGAACTGAAAACGTTTTGAGCGAACTTAACAAAAAAAACGGGATGGATTACCGTGTCGCTTCCGGCGGGGGACGCATGGTCACGACGATGGACCGCTATAACGCGGACTGGAGCGTTGTTAAACGTGGGTGGGACGCCCATGTCCTTGGGCGGGGACGGATGTTTTCTTCCGCGCAAGAGGCCGTCACGGTATACTACAACGAAGACCCGGGCATAACGGATCAATATTTAGACTCCTTTGTCATCGCCGAACACGGCGCCCCGGTGGGAACGATCCAGGACGGGGATTCCGTGGTTTTTTATAATTTCCGAGGAGACCGGGCGATTGAGTTGTCCCGGGCTTTTGAGGAAACGAATTTTAAAGAGTTTGACCGCGTCCGGGTTCCGGATGTTTTATATGCAGGGATGATGGAGTACGACGGAGACCTGCATATCCCCCGGCATTATCTTGTCAACCCTCCGCAGATCGACCGGCCGGTCAGTGCTTATTTATGCGGCAGCGGCGTGACTTCTTTTGCGATATCGGAAACCCAAAAATTTGGCCATGTCACGTATTTTTGGAATGGGAACAACTCGGGATATATTGATGAAACTTTGGAGAAATATGATGAGGTGCCGTCGGATAAAGTCCGCTTCGATACCGCCCCCCGGATGAAAGCCAAAGAAATCACGGAGATGACGACACAGTATTTACGCAGCGGCAAGTACAAATTTGGCCGGATTAATTTTGCTAACGGCGATATGGTGGGGCATACGGGGATCCCCGGGGCTATCATCACTGCGGTAGAAACAGTTGATGCGTGCGTAGGGGAACTGATCGAAGTTGTGAAGGAACTCTCCGGCATTGTCGTCGTCACGGCCGATCATGGCAACGCCGATGAAATGTATACTATAAAAAAGGGACAAAAAATTGTCAGTACGGCACACTCATTAAATCCAGTTCCATTTGTAATTATTGACAAAGGTTATAAAAATGAATATAATATAGTCGAATCACCTAAGCGGGGGTTATCTAACGTGGCGGCTACTTTGCTTAATTTGTTAGGCTACGAAAAACCCGATGACTACGACTCTTCATTGATCGCTTTTAATAGATAATAATGATTGAGGACATACTGTAAAGGTGGTTTTACGACTTATGAAACTCATTTCTAATATTTTTCAAGGAATATTCGATCCCATGCTAGGATGACTGGTATGGGATTTTTTATATATAGCTTTTGGGGGAGGGAAGAGGTAATGTTGTCCATGGGTATTTTGCCGGATTTCCCGGTAAAACATCTCTTTTTTCTCTGCGGTATTATTCTTAAGTAGTTCTGCATCACGAAAATTCTGCGGTAAGTTGTGATTTGACCGCAATATTAATTAAAAAAATATATATAAAAAATAAGAATGCTGAATTCTTGTTCCCAATGCTTTTAAAGTGATTTTTTGTAATTAAATCATTGGGAAACAAGAAGTTAGGAAAGAAATATATCAGAAAGAGGGGATTGCTAATCTTTCTTTTATATGATAATATTTAAAAATCTAATAATATATAATAAGGATTTAATCTTTTAAAATACATATTTATGTAACTCTAAAAGGAGTAGTCAAATGTTCCCAATAATTTCTAAACCAAGACAAAACAATTTACTGCAAAAATTATCTTGTACTCTTCTTGTCTTAATTTTGACTCTTTCCTTCGTTTTTCCCCCCACATTTAGCTATGCCGAATTATTAGATTTACCTGACCCGGGAACCTCAGTTTTCTTCAGTAAAGGGTACCAACCCGCGGTCATTACCGGGGTTATGGTCAATTCGGAGGATCCATTATTATTTGATTTTATTATTGATAGAGGGGATTCCGGGCTGACCGGGGAGGCTCTTGAGCAGGAAACGCAAAGATTGGTTAAATATTTTCTGGCGGCCCTGACTATCCCGGAAGAAGAGGTTTGGGTTAATCTTTCCCCTTATGAAAGAGAAATGATGATTCCTTTTGCCCTTGGTATTACGGAGATGGGAAAAGATATGTTGGCGCAGGATTATCTTTTGAAACAAATGACGGCTTCCTTAACACATCCGGATTCCGACATTGGCAAGAAATTCTGGGAAAAAATTTATGAGAAGGCTTATAAGCTTTATGGAACAACGGAAATCCCGATCAACACCTTTAGCAAAGTCTGGATTGTCCCGGAAGACGCTGTTGTTCTGGAAAAAGAGGGTACGGCGTATGTGGTGGACAACACTTTGAAAGTAATGCTTGAGGAAGATTATTTGGCTATAGAGAAAAATTTGAATAACACTGAAATCGGGACCGACCAACTTACCAAAGAACGGGTGGAATATATTAATAACCTTTCGGCAGATATCGTCAACGAAGTCATCCTTCCGGAATTAGCCAAAGAGATCAATGAGGGCAAGAATTTCGCATTAGTCCGCCAAGTTTATAATTCTGTTATTTTGGCGACATGGTATAAAGACCGCTTAAAGGAAACATTACTAGGCCGTGTTTATGTGGACCGTAATAAAGTTGCCGGGGTGGATGTTGCAGATAAGACCTTAAAAGAAAAAATTTATACCCAATATATGGAAGCGCTTAGGCAGGGTGTGTATAACTTTATTAAGGAAGATGTGGACCCCTCCAATCAATCAACTTTACAGCGCAGATACTTTTCCGGTGGGATTGAATTTGCAATTGATGTTAATAAAACCAGCAGCCCGATTTTGTTGGGTCAAAAAGCTCAAAGTAATTGGAAGGAAATTTCAACGGGTATTGAAACAAAAGAGAAAGCATTCGATAATGTGGAGCGTTTCGTCCGGGCCAGAGTTGGGCTAAACGCGTCAGCACCGATTTTGATGAACACCCAGCATGTGGCTAAAGCGATCCTTCCCAGTTTAAGTTTTTCTGGGGTCAGCGCAGCGATTGATAATACGAAGAATATCCCTGAAGACCGGAAAATTCTTCTTAAAAAAGAATTTATGGCGGCATCCGAGCAGGCGAACAGGACCGGTCGCCCCATTGAAATGTCCCAGCTTTCTGAATTAGTTAAAGAAATAGAATTAGGCGGGGTTTCGGGACTCACAGAAAATTTAACCGGGATTTTGCCAACGGTGAGTCACGAGGTGGCTTCTAGTCAGATTGATTTTGCCAAGAACGTGGTTCCCAATCTTTCTGTCCCTGTAATGAATGAAATGATTGATCGGGCGAATTTCCCGGATAATGAAAAGGAGATCTATAAAGCGAAATTTAAGCAAGCGAGCGAAATCGCGTTAGCAGAGGGGAAACCCGTCCGTCTTAATGCGATCCCCGAGGTGTCGAGTGCGATTGAAAATATTGAAAGTGGGCTCGCAGTTGACCTAGTCAGAAATCTTCCGAGATTAAGCCCTGGTGTAGTGAGTGAGCAGGTGAATATCGCGAGACAAGTCTTACCGAGCTTGAGTTCGGCGGTTGTGAATCGCGCGATTGATACCTCGGCGTTGCCGGAGCCTGCAAAAATCGAGATCAAGAAGGAGTACCGTTCCGCGGTTGAGCAGGCCGAGAGAAGCGGTCAGCCGTTGACCATGGCGATCCTGCCGGGATTGGATCAGGCGCTTCGCCAGGTGGAAACCGGTGTGTCGGCCGAGATCATCCGGAATGTTCCGACATCGAGCCCTATGATTCAGACAGAGCGAATTAAAATAGCTCAAGAGTTGGTGCCCACTGTGAGTCCGATGATTATTAAGCAGGCAATAGATGCTGCGGAGATCCCGGAGTCGGCACGGAATGAATTGCGTCAGGAGTATGATACGGTGAGCAGTTCGGCCATTAATCAAGGTAAGCCAGTTGAATTAAAGAGTTTGCCAAAATTAACGGCGGCTATTCAAAATCCGAATACAAGGATGGCTGATCGTATCGTGCGGGCCGTTCCGACACCATCTTCTCTAGCAGATCAAACAATGCAAATAGAATCCGTTAAAGCCATTTTGCCGCAGCTTTCCGCGCAGGTCGTGTCTACGGCTATCAGTGAATCCAATCTTTCCGAGAACCAGAAGGTTGACCTCATCGGGAAATTCACCGTTTCGAGCAATTTAGCACAAAAATCCGGGAGATTTGTGGATATCGCTTCGATGCCTGATCTCGTTGACGCCATTGATAGACAGGAAACGGGTTTGGCCATGCAGTTATCCAGAGCGGTTCCGACAAAATTGGAGTCAGCGGCCAATAAGCAAAACCTGAAAGTGAACACCCTTTCTAACCTTGCAAGTCAAACGAGAGAGTTGGACGCTTTGTTTAGAAAAGATACAACTCTTAACAGCACAGAAAGAGAAAAATTAGTTCAGGAAGTTCAACAGCTTAGACAATCAGGCGGGTTGAAAGATATCCGGGAGTTCCGTCAACAGGCTTCTCCGGAATTGTTGGCCAGAGTGACAAAACCACCCATCGGGCCTGAGCTCGAGAGAGTCGGTGGTATCAACTTGAATGCCAAGTTGTTCGATTTCCGTATCAATAAAGAAGGAAAAGGGGTGGAGATCCCGATCTCCCTAAAAGATGGCCAGGAGATTAACTTTGGCGGCTTGGAACCCTTTGTTATTGAAGTCGTCCCGGCCACGCCAGATACAATTCCTTTTAATGAGTCCAGCACAGATACGGCTGGGAAGAACGATCCGTTACGGATATCTAAGAATTAACCTGAGAATAAAATAGGTAAGCAAGAAAGCGGGAGGTCATAACAGTGATTTCCCGCTTTCTTTGTTATAATCACCATTTATTTTTTTCCCCGGGGCGGGGGGATCTCGGCTTATCCCCGCATCTTCACGGAAGAATTGCGAGAGGTTAATAAGGTCTTTCAACTTCGGGGAATGTCCGCATGTGATCTTGAGGCGTGTCGGATCATCCCGCCGAGCGGGTTATGAGCCGGTAGCGTGCCCGTCGGGGGTACATAAATATTTGGAAATTTTTATAACGAAGAAAATTGTTTAATTCATTGATTCCCTTCGTGAATGCCGATATAGTTACAAAATGATGCCTTTCTTTGTGCTGGGGTTAAGCCTTGGTCTATTTTTTCTGTTTATAGTGTTCTGCTTTTGTGTTTTTTTTGATCATGCGGTCTTATTTCGCCGGGCGACGCTTTATCGGGTTCCTAATCAGGATAAACGCATTGCGCTTACGTTTGACGACGGCCCGTCACCGCTATGGACACCGCTTATCCTGGATGAATTAAATAAGGCGCAGATCAAGGCAACCTTTTTTATGGTGGGGCATCATGTCGCCAAGTATCCGGATATAGCCCGGAGGGTGGCTGATGAAGGGCATTTGATCGGCAATCATGGTTACGCCCATAGTGTACTTGTATACTACACATTGGCCGAGATCGAAGAGGAGATAAAATACACCGAAGATGTTATTTTTAAAATAACAGGCCAGAGAACGCGGTTTTTCCGTCCCCCCAAAGCTTGGCTCAGGCCCGCTATAAAAGCAAAAATTCATTCCATGGGTTATCAGGTTGTCCTGTGGTCTCTTAATTCCAAAGATTGGGTGGCGTTTCATTGTGAATCCATGGCCCGATTTATGGAGAAGCGTGTTCGGGGAGGGGATATCCTTCTTTTTCATGACAGCGGAAATGTGTTTGGGATGGAGGGGGGCGATCGGACGCAAACAGTCGCTGCCATCCCTTTGCTTGTGAAAAAGTTGCGAAGTAAAGGCTATACATTTGTGACTCTCGACAAGTTATGAAAACCAGGAACATATGAATCATTTAAAAAATAATATTCTACTGATCGTTTTGGGTTATGTTTTTCTTATGATGGGCAATGGCCTGGTTCCGCTGACTCATCCGGATGAGGTTTTTTATGCACAGACAGCGAAAGAGATGCTGGCGCGGAACACTTGGTTGACTCCCATTCTTTTTGATCAGCCACAGTTTGAGAAGCCGATCCTTTTTTACTGGCTGTTGACCTTTATGGCGAAATTTTTTGGCTTAACGGCGTTTACAGCGCGTTTTTGCCCGGCTTTTTTCGGCATGCTAGGTATACTTATCACTTACTGGATAGCCTGGTTATTATTCGGGAACAAACGGGTTTCCTTCCTGGCGGGGCTGATCCAGGGAACGTCTTTCATGTATATTGCCTTGTCCCGGGCGGTTTTAACTGATATGGTTTTTTCAATATGGGTTATTCTTTCCTTAGGGGCTTTTTATGGGACTTATCGGTATCAACGCCAAGGAGGGCCGACTTGGGGGTTTCTTTTTTCCTTTGTTTTTATGGGTTTGGCTGTCCTGACCAAAGGGCTTTTGGGGCTGTTTTTCCCCGTGGGAACGGTTGTCTTGTTCTTGTCTCTCCGGAACGGTTTGGGTTTTGTGCGAAACAGAGCCGTCCTCGGGGGCGTGTTTCTTTTTCTGCTCATCACGGGGCCGTGGCATGGATATATGATTTCGCGGTATGGGGACAGTTTTATAAATGAATATTTTTTTAATGTTCATGTCCGTCGCTTATTTGTGGCGGAACATCAAAAATGTAATACGTGGTATTTTTACATGCTTACCTTGGGGATGGGGATTCTCCCATGGACATTTTTTTTCGTTCCGGCGGCGGCCCGGATTCCCTGCCTTTATCAAAAGAGACCTTCCTGTAAAGAACCTTTTATTTTCCTGCTGTCCTGGTTTCTGGGTGTATTGATATTTGTGCAACCCGCGTCTTCCAAACTTGCCAGTTATATTTTCCCCGCTTTCCCGGTGGTCACGATTTTGGCTGCGCTGTGTATAGATGATTTTCTCTATGCTTATCAGGATATCGGTCCGCGGACGGTGCGCTGCGTCCAACTCAGTATGAGTTTTTTCGGGGGCGTTTTGCTGTTGGCGAGTGCCGGGGCGGTGATGGCCAGGGATTATTACCGGTCTTTCGCTCCTCACGCCTGGCCCGTTGTTGTCATGGCACTCGCTTTTGGATTGCTGGGAGTTCTTGTTATTTTTTTCTCTCGAAGAAAAGCCTATCACGCTGTCACCGGTTTGTTTGCGCTATTCCCTTTAATTCTGATCCTTTCATTTTTGCTGTTTCGTTCCATGGCCGTGTCCTGGGTTTCATGCTACGATATCGGAAATATTCTTAAGACGTTGGACCAGTCAGGGACAACGGTCCTGGCCAGCAAATTTTACGTCCGCGGGGTTCGTTATTTTACGGACCGCGACATGGCGACCATTAATGTTTGGGGCCAGGATTTCTATAGCCCGCATCCGATCCCGCTTCTTGACACAGACAGGAAGGTGGCAGAATTTTTGAGGACACAGCCATTTACTTTTGCTGTTGTGAAGAAGGGAGATATGGAAGACCTGATGAGGATTTGCTCGCTGAACGGTTTTGCCTTGAGGAATTTGGGGGGCTTAGGCGGGAAATATATCCTGAAAATACAGCCTGAAAGCGTAAAAAGATAATAGGGGCGCCGGCGAGAAACCAGGCGCTTATGAGGAGATTGACGCCGGGGAAAGGCCGGCGATAATTTGTCATGGCTCTACAATCCCGCGTTGCCCGGAAAGTCATTGAGATAGCGCTGGAATTACCGCGTTCTTTTTTCGGCGGAGACGAGATTTTAAGGTCGGTATTATCGCAGGCAGGAGTCCCGGAGACAGAGATAGTCGAGCAGCAGACCGCAACGCATATTTTTGTGCTGCTGTATTTTCGAAACAAACGGGCGGCGGAAGCGCTGCTGTCCCGGGTCAGGCCGTTAAAACTCGCCGGGCTTAACGTGAAGGTAAAGGTGATCTCCCCGAAAGACTGGCGGGATAATTGGAAAGAGGCGATCCGGCCTTTTCGTTTAACCGCGAAGTTTGACGTGGTTCCTCTGTGGAGGAAGGATGATTATAAAACGACTTCCCGGAGGGTCCCCCTGATCATTGATACGACGCTTTCTTTCGGGACGGGTTTACATGAAACAACCCGTTTTGTCGCCCTCCTGATCGAAAAATGTGCGGGCAAGTTTTCCTCTTTTCTGGACGTCGGGACCGGGACAGGGATTTTATCGCTGGTGGCTTATCATTGCGGGGCTCGTTTTATTGATATGGTGGATGTCAGCGAAGATTGCGTCGCGACTGCGGCAAGAAATATGGCCCGGAATCAAGCGGGATATCATAAAATATTTTGTTGTGATATCACGGAATTTAAGTCATCAACACTCTATGATATGATTGTGGCTAATTTGACTTCGCATGATTTAAAGCGTTTCGCGCCTTTGTTGTTATCCCTTTGCCGGGCGGGTGGCTACCTGGCTGTGTCGGGTATCGCTTTAGAACATCTTGATGATGTGAGAGAGCAGTTTAAAGGGAAGGCCTTGCGGTGTGTGAGAATACTGAAGGGGCAATCTTGGGGAGCGCTTTTATATAAAAAGGCGGGCTGAGGTTTTTTGTATGATGAGAGGAATGTCGCTAGAAGCCAGGAGGCAGGCGCTTTCGATGCGCATGCGGGCTCTTGATGTTTTTGAGAAAGATTTGGAAGAACAATTTGTCCGTTCGTCCGGCCCCGGCGGGCAAAATGTTAATAAATTGGCGACGTGCGTGATTTTAACGCATCGCCTCTCCGGGATCAGAGTCAAGTGCCAGAAAGAGCGTTCGCAGGCGCTGAACAGGATTACGGCAAGAGAAATTTTGTGCGGGAAGATTGAGTCGGAACGAAAAAAGGTCCTGGCCCGAGCCCAACAGGAACGGGAGAGGCACTTAAGGCAGAAGCGCAGGAAACCGGCCTCCCTTCAGGAAATGATTCTGGAAGAGAAAAGGCGCCAGGCGATCAAAAAGCGAAACCGGCAGCGTATTCATTTACATAAAATTTCCCCGGATGATTAAATGAAAATATTTTTTTATTGTTATGTATTTTTTGGAAGCTATTCTCCTTTTCAAATGGGCTGAAAAAGATTATGATAGCCCTTGTTGTCATGTATCGGCCTTCGCGGAAAACTACGGGCATGCCCGCGGGTGAAGGCGGGAGGTTCACAAGGGTTTCGGCTTCGGGGATGTTCGCAGATATGATAAGACGTCAGAACCTTCCGCGAAGCGAATTATTAACAGGTGGGCGTGGGGCTCTGGAGGAGGGTTGGGAACCCGGTTTGAACAGGCTGTTCCTGGAGACGCGACATGAAAGACATGTTCCAAGATAAGAGGACGCAGACGGTATTGCTTGTCCTGTGCATGGTGTTTATATTTTTCGGCATCGTATTCCGCTTTTTCCGGATTACGGACAATGATTTCATATTTTATGATGAAGGGTATTATCTTAACTACAACCGTCAGGTTATGTCTATTATCGCTCAGCATCACCCGCAGGACTTCCGGGATTTTTTTAACGCTTTTGGAGCTTACCTGCGGACATCGTTGGCGAGCGCAAAAGCCCTCTGGTTTATGGTGGTTAACGCCCGTGTTTATTTTTCCGGGTTTTATGCCTGGTCTTTTCCCCGGGTTGTTTCGGCCTGCTCGGGGGGCGTCACCTTGCTTGTCCTGTTTTTTTTCGCCAGGCGTTTTTATGAGAACCGCATCCTGGCCTGGCTGTCGGTAGTCCTTTTGTCGGTCTATCCAAGTCATGTCTTTTATTCCCGTTTGGGCCTGCAGGAAGCGTTAAGCACATTACTGGTTTTGTCCGGATTTTTTCTTTATGTTTTTCCGCCCCGTTTCGGAGGGCGGGCCGTTTTGTCCGCCGTGGCGTTTGCCGGCGCGTTTTTTACGAATTATCGGCTGATTATTTTGCCGGTCTTCTATCTTTTTGCAGAAGTCTGGCTGGCTTTTTGCGACCGCCGCGCTGTCAACATCCGGAAATTGGTCTGGGTCACTGTCGCGTTTTTTTCTCTCGTTTTTTTAATCGGAAGCCTGGATGGGGGTAAGAACACGTATATCACTTTCGGCTGGATGTTTCACCAGGCCAACCTGGCGAAACAGCAATTTCATCTGTTCAATTTTTTCTCTTTCCCGTATTATATTTTCCGCCTGGATAATTGGATCCTGGGCGCGGTCTTTCTGGGGAATATTTATTTGCTGTGCCAGAAAAAGTTCCGAGCTGTTTTTCCTTTCCTTTGTGTTTGCGTGCAGATGCTGATATTCTCCTTCGCCAGTGAGAAAGGGGCCCGGTATTTATGTGTGATGACCCCTTTTATTGCCATGGCGGTCGCGTATTTGTTGTATAGTATGTTTTTAGAGCAACCCTATAACCGGGTCGCTTGGGCGATGTGCGGGCTGGTTATGCTGAGTATGATGTATTGGAAGTCCTGGTCTTTGGCCAAGAGCTCGTCTGATTACCGGGCCGCTACGGAATTTATCATGTCGCGCGGCGGAACCGAGGGATTTGCGTCGACCCAGAATTATGTCCAGAATTTATACGTGCCGAATCCGGATAAAGTCCAGCCTTGCCCGGCCACCTTTGAGGAGTTGTTTCTCCTGGCCTCACAAGGATATCGTTATCTGGTTTTATGCCCGCAGGCCTATGTGTCGCTCGCCGAAGATAATGAGCGTTTTAATCCCCGGTTAACCGGATTCCTGGAATTTATCCGGACGCGTATTAAGCCGCTCAAAGTTTATCCCCATTTCAATGATGTCTTGTTGGAGCGTTTTGTTTTTGATCATAATGAACAGCTCCTTCGCTCGATTCGCTTTTTGAATCAGGCGCGCGTTCAAGGATATGCTGAATTGAGGATTTATGATTTATCACACGTTATCAAGGAAGCTTTAACTCTTATGCAGAAAGCCCGGGGCCGACTATGAGAAAGGCCTTTCCTGGGAGACTAAGAAAAAAATTTTTGATGTTGAGTCTTGTCCTGGGCTTTATCGGGGGGTGCGCCCGCGTCGGCCCTGTTCAGCCCCGGAGAGCCACTCAGACAAAAGTCTTAATGGGGACGTATGTCACCGTGGATGTTTGTTATGAGCGGGCGGAGGCCGTGGCTCTTTCGAACGCGTATCATGACGTGTGGGCCCGGTTGGAGGAAGTGGCGGGGGGGATGAGCATTTATGACCCGCAGAGTGAAATTTCCAAGCTTAACCATTCCTATCCTGATGCCGTTTCTGTTGGGCATGATCTTTATTACATTCTGGAATCTTCCATCCGGCTCTCGGAGTTAACCCAGGGGGCTTTTGATATTACGGTATCGCCTCTGGTGCATCTGTGGCGGGACGCGGCGAAGGAGGAACGTGTGCCTTCCAAGGCCCAGATTGCGCTGGCTAAGGATAGTGTGGGGGTGCCTTCTTTTGAGTTGCTGGAAGACCAGCGGGCCAGGCTTTTGAAGCCGGGAACGTCTTTGGATCTGGGTGGTATCGCGAAGGGATATGCCGTGGATGAAGCAGCCCGTGTCCTTCGTTCGAAAGGGTTTAAGGATTTTTTCATTGACGCAGGAGGGGATCTTTATGTCGGCGGCCAGAGTTGTAAAGGGACCCCGTGGCGTATTGGCATCAGGAATCCGGCGCGGAAAGATCAAATTATTGATATTGTGGAAGTCCGAAACCAGGCGGTCACGACTTCGGGGCATTATGAGCAGTATTTTGAAATTGACGGGCAGTCTTATTCGCATATTATCGATCCCCGGACCGGCGTCCCTCAAAAGGGGGTTGTTAGCGCCACGGTGATTGCGCCTATTGCCTCTGAGGCGGACGCTTTGGCCACCGCTTTATGTGTCCTAACGGAGAAAGAGGGCCTTGAGCTTATTGAGGCGTTGGGGGAATCTTACGCCGCGCTTTTAATAGTCCCGGATCCCCGTCTTGATAATCTGAAACTTATGGCCAGCTTGAAATATCAGGCGTACCGTTTGCCGAAAGTGAGAGAGTTTTGAAAGAGGCGGGACCCTTGGGGGCGGAGAGAATAGATTTTTTGAGTAAAAAAATGCCTTATTCGAGGAATTTTGGTATAATATTTACCTTCAGGGAGAAGCTCTCTTTAAGAGTCTAATTATTAAAGGAGGGGATATTGGCTTATTCAGGAAAAAAAATAAATTTCGAGCAGCTCAGCGCTTCTATAGAGAATTATGAGACGAATTATCAGGCGGATGTCCATAAAGAAAAATTTTTTGGGTTCCCGACTCAGGCGATCCTTGACATCGAGAATCGCCTTTTATCCCCCCAAGAAAAATCCGTGGCTTATTTTTCAATGGAATATGGAATCGCTCCGAGCATCTATAATACTTTTAATTTAAGCCGGCCGATGAATATCCAGAATCAGTATTTTACGCACGAGGTTTTTTCTAATTACTGGTTGTGTGACTATTTATTCAAAATTCATATCGATAAAATGCTGGATATCCCTATTTATGGCGGAGGGCTTGGAGTCCTGGCGGGTGACACAATTAAAAGCGCCGCTGACATGGGGTACGCGGTGGTGGCCATAGGGTTGCTGTGGAATAAAGGCTATTTCAAGCAAAATTTCTGGTATAAACACGGCCAGGTCCCGGAGGAGTTGAGTTGGGACCCTTACACGTATCCGGGACTGATTCCGTTGAAAAATATCGTGAGCATTAATACTCAAGAAGGCCCGTTGTATCTTCGGTTATGGAAATATTATGTGTATAGTTACAACCAAATTCACGCCTGCCCGATTGTTTTGCTGGACTCCAATGTCCAGGAGAATCCTCCTCATTTTCGGACGTTAACGGATCAGCTGTACCGGAGCGATGAAGTCTGGTGGAAAATTTACCAGCGGGCTATTTTAGGGATCGGAGGGATGAAGGCCCTGCAGAGCTTGGGATACCAGATCAGCCAGTTTCATCTCAACGAAGGGCACGCCGCCTTTGCTTTGCTCGAGCAGTACGTGAATCTCGAAGATAAAAGCCGGATGGAAGCGTTAAAAGAAAATTTTTATTTTACCTGCCATACTCCTGTCGCCGCGGGGCATGACCGGTTTATGATCAAAGATATCGCAAAGGTTTTGCCGGACGAATATGTCCGGGCCGCGGAGCTATATGGCAAGGAAAGCCCGAACAGCGAGCAGATCAATTTGACGTATATCTCGTTGAATAACTGCCGTAAAGTTAATGCCGTTGCCCAGAAGCATGGGGAAGTGATGCGTTGGCAGTTCCCTATGTATGCCTCGAAGATTGATGCGATCACGAACGGGATCCATACCCACACGTGGGTTTCCGACAGTTTTCAGAAACTTTTTGATAAGTACCCGGACACGTTCGGGGATTGGCGGAAGAACCCGGAGAACCTTGCCCAAGTCAGATCCCTTAAAAATAATGACGGCTTTCGCCGGGATCTGTTTTTGGCCCATCAGGTTAATAAGCAGAACCTGATGAGGATCATTAAGCATTGGCGGTGTAAAGAAAATATTTTTACGCTGGGCTGGGCCCGGCGCATCGCCGGTTATAAGAGGCCGGCCTTGATGTTTTATTCAATGGATAAAATCCTGGAACTGGCCTATGAAATCGGCCCTATTCAGATTATCCTGGCCGGGAAAGCTCATCCCAACGATGATATCGGCGGAGCGCATATTGATGAAATCCTGGATCATATCGATCAGTTGAATGATCATAAAGAAGTTATCCGGGTTATGATTTTGGAGAACTATGATACTTTTTTTGGCAAACTGTTGACGAATTCTGTCGATGTCTGGCTGAATAATCCCTTGCCGCCGTTTGAGGCTTCCGGGACGAGCGGGATGAAGGCGATCCTTAACGGGGTTTTGCAGATGTCTACAGTGGACGGCTGGGTGGTTGAGGCGGAAAAAGATGATATCGGTTGGCTTTTTGGTTATCGGCATCAGAGCGGAGACATCGGCAAGGAAACGAACCTTCGCCTTGCGGAGGACAGCCTGGCGCTCAAGGACACTTTAAAAGAAGCTTTGACTCTTTATTATCAAACGAACCAGAATGGTCAGATCAATGTTCAAAGCCCCTGGATTGATAAAATGATCCACTGCATCGAAAAAAGCGCATTCTTCAATACCCAGCGCATGATACAACAGTACAATGAAATGATGTGGCATTTGTGATCAGCCTGGGCCCGTGTCTTTAACTGTATTTTGAAAATCCGAACTCTCACGCAAGTGGCAGGTGGTTTTTAATGAGACAATATCTGGAATTAGTGCGGCATGTCTTGGATCATGGAGAAAGAAAGGAAGACAGGACCGGCACGGGAACCCTGTCTGTTTTTGGCTATCAAAGCCGTTATAATCTGCAGGAGGGCTTTCCGATTGTGACGACTAAGAAAGTGCTGTTCCCCACGGTCGTCAGGGAACTGTTGTGGTTTCTGCGGGGAGCGACCAATATCAACGACGGGCTGAAAGAGTACACGCCTATCTGGAATGCCTGGGCGGATGAAGAGGGTGACCTGGGGCCTATTTACGGTTATCAGTGGAGGACGTGGGAGCGGTTTTCCTGGGATGAAAAGACAAAGGGCTACAGGAAAGAATATATCGACCAGATTCAGGACGCCATTCGTATGATTAAAAATAATCCCCAGTCGCGTCGGATCATCGTGAGCGCCTGGAATGTGGCGGATCTGGACCGGATGGCCCTTCCGCCCTGCCATGCATTTTTTCAATTTAACGTGGTTCAGGGGCGTTTGGATTGCCAGCTTTATCAGCGCTCCGCCGATATTGCCTTGGGCGTGCCTTTCAATATTTCCAGTTATTCATTATTGTTGAGTCTGGTGGCGCAGGAATGCCGTTTGTCTCCGGGATTTTTTATCCACACCCTGGGGGACGCTCATGTGTATCTGAATCATGTTGAAGGTCTTCAGAAACAGCTGCAGCGGAAATGCCGGCCTTTGCCCCGTCTTCAGCTTGCCAACCGGAATGTCCTGGATATGACGTTCGACGATATTCAGCTTTTGGGTTATGAACACGACGAATTCATAAAATTCCCTATCGCTGTATAATCATGAATAAAAACATGAGTTTAAGCCAATCGTCCCTGGTGCCGTTCGACATTGTCGTGGCCGTTGATACTCAAAAGGGTATCGGGAAAAAGGGGGGCTTGCCTTGGCATATCGTCGCTGACCTTCAGCATTTCCGGCGGATCACGACTCTGGCCGAGAAGTCCGGTTCTGTGAATATGGTCGTGATGGGACGTAAGACGTGGGAATCCCTTCCCCGGAAATTCAAGCCTTTGCCGGCCCGCGTTAATTGCGTGGTTTCTCGTAATCCTCAGTTTATGTTGCCGGATCAGGTGTTGAAAGCCGCCAGTCTGGATGAATCTTTGACCCTCGCCGGACAGCTTCCCGATAAAAAAATCGACCGCGTATTTGTGATCGGGGGAGCGCAGCTTTATCAGGCGGCTTTCGCTCATCCGTTATGCCGGAAGATATACTGGACGCAGATTTATCGTGACTTCCAATGCGACGCTTTTGTGGGTGTTGATCTTGCCGGGTTTGATAAAATTTCTGAAAGCCCGGTGCAAAAGGAGGGGGATATCACCTTCTCCTTCATCGAATATCAATCCCGGTCCTGCCATAGCCGATCTTAAGAAAGCGCTTTCCGTGGAGCCCGTCGGGTTTAATTCATCGGTTTTTTTTGATAAACCGCTATCTATTTATTAACTTATTGTATGACAGCAGGTTGTGGCCGCGCCCTTGCCGGTAGAACAGTTGTGCACGGGCGGTCTGATCATTTATACTTTAATCAATGGGGACCGTGTATAACCGTTATAATTAATCTTTAGCTCTATGATAGATATTGCGCATCCCAAGAAAAACATCCTGCTCGTTGATGATGAAAAGAACCTCACCCGTACTTTAAGCATGCTGCTTGAAACGAGGGGGTATCTTGTCCAGGTCGCGAACACCGCCGCTGAGGCGTTTGAAAAAGTTACCCCGCAGATTGATCTTATCATCCTGGATTTGCGTCTTCCGGACAGCCACGGCTTTGATGTGTGCCGCCGGTTAAGGGATGACGAAAAAACCAGCCATATCCCCATTATCATGTTGAGTGCTTATACTTTAAATGAAGACAAGGTCCAGGGGCTTTATCTTGGCGCGGATGATTTTCTGCCCAAGCCTTGCGAGCATGAGGAACTGTTTGCCAGGATTGATGTGGTCATGCGCCGCAGCCAGGGGATACAGCGCAGGTTGTGTGACCGGAACCACGACAATATTGTGTGTGATCTGCGTTTGATCTTGGACCAGGGGCTGGTCCGGCCGCATTATCAGCCGATTTACATGCTGGAGCCTTTCGGGTTGTATGGCATGGAAGTCCTCACCCGGCCGACGATTAAAGGCCCTTTAGCGAACCCCGAGCATTTCTTTAACGCTGCGCTGCAGTACGGGATGTATGCGGATATGGAAATTCTGTCCTGGTCAAAAGCCCTGGCTCAGCTTTCGTCGAAGATTGATCGAGAAAGAATTTTTTTGAATTGCAGCCCCTATTTTATCGAATCGTCTCAGTTCCTGCGGGTGAAAGCGCTCGTGGAGAAGAGCCAGGTCCCTCCCACGAATGTTGTTTTGGAAATCACCGAGCGTTCAGCGGTGACAAATTATAAATTATTTTACGAGCATTTGTCCCGTTTCCGGGATTATGGTTTCCGTATCGCCGTGGATGATGTCGGCGGAGGGTATGCCAGCCTGCAGTCCATTGTGGAAACCCGTCCGGATGTGGTTAAGATTGACCGCCATTTTATCACCTCTTTGCAGGAAGACCACTTCAAACGCAGTGTCGTTAAGTTTGTCGTGTGCCTGTGCCGGGAAAATGGTATCTTGTCCGTAGCCGAGGGCATTGAAACCCAGGATGATTTGGATATTGTCCGGGAACTTAATGTCGATGCCGGGCAAGGTTATTACTTTTGTCGTCCTACCCCGGAGATTGACCTCCCGCATTTTTCCTCAATAAATTTTTAACATCCCCTTTTTCCTGGAAGAAGTTTTACCTGAAATATTGCAAAGATATTTAAAGCGGATATAATATAAATACTTTATAAAATAAATCTTATTTTCTGGATGACGTATTGGTCGTGACCCTATGCTGTTCCTGATCCTCCTTTTCTTGGGTGTTTTGTTGTTGTCTGCCTTGTGTTCCATGTCTGAGGCCGCTATTTTAAGCCTGCCGATGACACGGGCCCGCATTCTCGTTGAGCAGAAACACAAATCGGCGGAAGATGTCTTGTTCCTGAAAGAGAATATCTCGTCGATCATAGCCGTTATCGTCGTTTTGAATAACGCCATCAATATCATCGGCGCCATTTATCTGGGACAGCAGGTAACCCATATTTGGGGATCCCGGTGGCTGGGGCTGGCCTCGACTATCATCACGTTGACGATTATCATCGTCGCCGAAATTATTCCTAAAATGATCGGAGAAAGGTACCGGATTAAGATATCCCTGTTGTTTGCCAAGCCTTTGCGCGGTTTGATGTGGCTCTTCCGGCCGGTTGTCGGGGGGATATCGGCGGTAGCCCATTCATTTTTAATGAGGGATTCCCCTCCGAAGGTGACTGAGGAGGAGATCAAGATGATGCTGAAACTGGGGCATGACGCCGGCACGGTGGAAATGGACGAGGCCGTGCTCTGCACCCGGGTTTTTAAGCTGAACGATGTCCGGGCTTTTCAAATTATGCGTCCTATGGAAGATATTTTTGCTTTCCCGGCGGGAAAAACGCTGGGAGAGATTCGGGAGGACATTATCAGCACTCCGTACAGCCGGATCGCGGTTTTTGATAAAGATCCCCTTGATATCGTGGGGACCGTGCAGCACCGTGTTTTGCTCCGGGAGATTGCAAAAGATAATTACCAGGCAAAGGTCCGGGATTTTATGAAGAAGCCGCTATTCGTTAATTGGTTTACGAAGGCGGATGAACTTTTAGAGAAATTCCAAATTTACCATCAGCATCTTTTTATCGTTCAAGACACGCACGGGAAAGATGTGGGCATCGTTACTATGGAGGATGTGCTGGAGGAACTGTTCGGTGAAATCTATGATGAGAAAGATGTCAAACCGCCCCGGGAGAGGGGGGGATTGCCGTAATTTAATTAAATTCTTATAGTTATATTAATGGTTTGTTGTATAATAAATCCGCAAAACTTTAGAACAACTATCAAAAGGGGAGGCCATGGCCAGAGTGACTCAAATGACATCCCATTCAGAATTTCATGTTCCGGAACGAGCCGTTTATTATGATACGAGTTTATGGACGGAAGAAGATATTTATCTTTTTAAGGAAGGGAATCATTTTCGCCTTTATGATAAGCTGGGAGCTCATACCATGTTGCGCGGGGACACGCGGGGGACATTTTTCTCCGTGTGGGCTCCCAATGCCAAAGCTGTTTCCGTGATTGGGGATTTTAATGGGTGGGACCGTAACGCTCATCCCTTGAGTCCGCGTTGGGATAGTTCGGGGATATGGGAAGGATTTATCCCCGGCGTGGGCCGCGGGCAGATTTATAAATATTATATATCGGGCCAAGATGGCGTATACCAGGTAGAGAAACAGGATCCCTATGGAACTTTTTCGGAAACTCCGCCTAAAACAGCTTCGGTTATTTGGGATATTGATTATCAGTGGCGTGATGAAAAGTGGATGCGGGTTCGGAGACAGAAAAATTCTTTGGCCGCTCCGATTTCCATTTATGAAGTTCACCTGGGATCTTGGAGGCGGGTGGTGGAGGAAAACAACCGTTTCCTGACTTATCGTGAACTGGCGAACTACCTCGTGGATTATATTAAACGCCTGGGGTTTACTCATGTGGAACTGATGCCGGTCATGGCCCACCCGTTTTATGGTTCCTGGGGCTATCAGTCTCTCGGGTTCTTTTCCCCGACCAGCCGGTTTGGAACGCCGCAGGATTTGATGAGCATGATTGACTGTTTTCATCAGAACGGCATCGGTGTCTTGCTCGACTGGGTCCCATCCCATTTCCCGACAGACGGACACGGGTTGTCTTATTTTGACGGAACGCATCTTTACGAACATCAAGACCCCCAGAAGGGGTTTCATCCGGACTGGAAGAGTTATATTTTCAATACGGGCCGCAATGAGGTCAAAGAGTTCCTCATTTCTTCAGCGCTCTTTTGGCTCGACAAATATCATGTGGATGGATTGCGGGTGGATGCCGTGGCATCGATGCTGTATCTTGATTATTCCCGTCAGGAAGGAGAGTGGATCCCGAATATATACGGGGGGCGGGACAATATTGAAAATATTCATTTTATAAAACAGATGAACGAAACGATTTATAAAAATTTCCCCGATGTCCAGATGATCGCGGAGGAATCCACGGCTTGGGCCGGGGTTTCCCGCCCTATTTTTTGCGGGGGGCTGGGTTTTGGGATGAAGTGGAATATGGGGTGGATGCATGATACGCTGGAATATTTTCGTAAGGATGCCGTTTACCGCAAATATCATCACAATGAGTTGACCTTTAGCATGCTTTATGCTTTCACGGAAAATTTTATCCTTTCGCTTTCTCACGATGAAGTCGTGCACGGGAAGGGTTCGCTGTTGGGAAGGATGCCAGGCGATGACTGGCAGAAATTCGCCAATCTGCGGCTTTTATTTGCATATATGTTTGGGCACCCCGGGAAAAAGCTCCTGTTTATGGGATCCGAATTCGGCCAGTGGGACGAATGGTATCATGAGAAAAGCCTCGATTGGCATCTCCTGCAGTACGATTCTCATAAAGGAGTCCAGTTGCTGGTGAAAGACCTGAATTGTGTTTATTGCCGGGAGACGGCATTGCATCAGCATGATTGCGACGGGCCCGGCTTTGAGTGGGTTGACGGATCGGACTGGGCCAGCAGTTTGATATTTTTCTTGCGCAGATGCCCGGAAACAAACGAGGTTATCCTGATCGCCTGCAATTTCACCCCTGTCCCGCGATTGGGGAAGCGGGTCGGGGTTCCTCACCTGGGGTATTGGCAGGAATTGATTAATAGCGATGGCAAGGAATATGGCGGGAGCGGATTGGGGAACGCCGGCGGCGTCTGGGCGGAGGATGTTCCTGCGCACCGTCAGCCTTATTCCGTTCAGGTGGACCTGCCGCCTTTGGCGGTTGTTTATTTTAAAGTGCAAAAAGCTTAAAGAAATTTTTATAGACAATCTTTGTCCTTTGGAATATCTGGGGGAGAAGGGAGGGATCATGAAAGATAAAGTCATTGAGACCGTTGGTAAAACATGGCGGGCTCTCGGAGAATTAGGTGAGGCCGATGCCGCCGATATTGCGAAGAGAATTAAAGAAAAAGAGGCGGTGGTGAACCTTGCCGTCGGCTGGCTGGCCCGGGAGGACAAAATCCGTTTTTTATCTAAACGCAATAAAATCCTTTTTGCCCTGGTGGCTTCCGAATTGCAGGCGTTTAAAAATATGCATTCAAATATCTCCTCAGCCCCAACATCCTCTTCGACGAGGCGAAGGCGCCTGCGTCTCTTTTAAATTTTTTGCCGTTTCGTTCATGCTTCTATAGGGTTTGTTTTTTATGTCGGGGAGGGTGTCTGAATCTCCGCCCTTTTGTTAAAGGATTGTATGGAAAAGAAGCCGGTCCAACACTATATTTGTGTGCATGGCCATTTTTATCAGCCGCCCCGCGAGAACCCGTGGCTGGACGCCATTGAATTGCAGGATTCCGCTTTCCCTTATCAAAATTGGAATGAACGGATTACGGCGGAGTGTTATGCCCCCAACACCTCTTCCCGCATCATGGATGCCCAGAATTTTATTATCGACATCATTAATAATTTTACGAAGATCAGTTTTAATTTTGGCCCGACGCTGTTTTCCTGGATGCAGTCGGCCCAGCCGGACGCCTATCAGGCGATCCTGGAGGCGGACCGCTTGAGCCAGGAGCATTTCTCAGGGCATGGGGCCGCGATCGCGCAGTGTTATAACCACATGATTATGCCTCTGGCTAACGAGAGGGATAAACGCACCCAGGTCCTTTGGGGTCTCCGGGATTTTGAGGCCCGTTTTCACCGTAAACCGGAGGGGTTGTGGCTGCCGGAAACCGCCGTTGACACGGCTACCCTGGAAGTCCTGGCGGAATGCGGGATTGAGTTTACGATCCTGGCTTCGCATCAAATGAAAAGTGTCCGCAGGATCGGGGAGCCCACATGGAAGAAGGCGGCGGATTCCGCCCCGGATATTTTCCGGCCTTACCGCTGTCCTTTGCCGTCGGGAAAATCCATTAATATCTTTTTTTATGAAGGCAACGTCGCTCATGATGTCGCTTTCGGAGGGTTGTTGAATAACGGAGAGAATTTTGCGAGGCGGCTGGTGAGCGCTTTCCCTGAAAAGTCAGACGGGCCGCTTTTGATGCACATCGCAACCGACGGAGAGACATACGGCCACCATCATCAGTTTGGGAATATGGCCCTTTCTTACTGCTTGCGTTCTATCGAGGCTTTGCCATCCGTACAGCTGACGGTGTATGGAGAGTATCTGGATAAATATCCTCCGGAATACGAGGTCGAGATCGTCGAAAATTCCTCCTGGAGCTGTGCCCACGGTGTTGAGCGCTGGAGGGCGGACTGCGGATGTAAAATCGGGGATCGTGCCGGGTGGCAACAGAAATGGCGCGCTCCTTTACGGAAAGCCATGGATTTTCTCCGGGACCAGCTGGCGGTCATTTATGAGAAGGAAATGGGGGGGTATGTCAAAGATCCCTGGCAGGCCAGGGATCAGTATATTCAGGTGCTGTTGTCCCGGTCTTCCGAAAATATTGAGGCGTTCCTTAAACGGCAGGTCTACGTTGACTTCGGCGAGGCCGACCGGGTGAAAATCCTTAAACTGCTGGAGATGCAAAGATGCGCGATGTATATGTACACCAGCTGCGGGTGGTTTTTTGATGACGTTGCCGGGCTGGAATCCTCCCAGATTATTCAATACGCCGGCCGCGCGATGCAATTAACCCGTGAAATCACCCGGCAGGATTTTGAGCCGCAGTTTGTCGCCCTCTTGGAGAAGGCCCCTGGCAACACGCCGGAGCGGAAGAACGGGGCGGAGGTTTTTCAAAAAAATGCCAAGCCGTTAATGATCGACCTGATGGATGTCGGGGCGCATTACGCCATTTCATCCCTCTTTGAAGATTATCCCGACCCGGCCAAAATATATTCATTTACCGTCCGTTCGCTGGGAATGTATCAGTATGCGACCGGCAAACAGCGGTTGCAGATCGGGCAGGTCTGTGTCCGTTCGGACGTTACTTTAGAGGAACTGGACGTTGATTTCACCGCCCTTCATTTAGGGGATTATAATCTTTATTGCGGGGTAAAGGCCAAAGGGCAAGATAAAGACTTTGATCAGTTCCACGACTGTATCCGGAAAATATTTCTTCAGAATGATATCCCGGCCGTGATTCAGACAATGAATGAAGTCTTTGGAGACCGGAATTATTCCCTCTGGGATCTTTTTAAGAATGAACAGGGAAAAGTCCTGGGGGAGGTTTTTAATAACACCCTCGGGTCGATTGAATCCCATTTCCGGGAGATTTATGAGCACTATTATCCCTTGATGCAGATTAAACCGGAATTCCGGATCCCTTTGCCGAAGGCGTTGTCCATGACCGTGGAATTTATCCTTTCCCGGGAAATGGTGGAGACGCTGGAAGACGACCCGCTCGATATAGACAACCTCAAGAGAATTACGGCGGAAATTAAGCGTTGGTCTTTTATGCGGGACATGGAATCGGTCAGATTGACGGCCAGCCGGAAGATCGGGCGGCTAATGCAGGCGATCGCGGATGAGCCGCAGAACAACAAGCATTTGAAGCTGCTGGTTGACGTTTTGCTGGCCTTGCTTCCGCTCGGACTGCCGTTGGAGCTTTGGAAGGCGCAGAATATTTATTTCCGCATGAACCGGGATATTTATCAAACCATGGTTTCCCGATCCAAGCATGGCGATGCTCATGCTTTGGAGTGGGTGCAATTATTTGAGCTTTTGGGTAAATATTTGAAAGTGAGAAATGTCTGATGAAGCCGGATCAAGGCCTGAAGGCGTCCCGGGGGGAAGAGCCGTTCCCGTACGAACGAGGGAGCGGAATTTTGTTGCATATTTCTTCTCTCCCGTCTTCGTTCGGGATTGGGGATTTTGGGCCGGGGGCGGCTCAGTTCGTCGATTTCCTCTCTGCGGCCGGGCAGAAATACTGGCAAATCCTGCCGTTAAGCCCGACGATGGCGGTCTACGGGAATTCGCCTTACAGCAGTGATTCCGCGTTTGCGATCAATCCGCTTTTTATCAGCCCGGATGTTTTGTTGTCTGAGGGATGGATTGGCGCCGAAGAGGTTCCTTCGTTGCCATCCTGGCCGGCGGGGAGAGTGGATTTTGATAAGGTCGCGGCGTTTAAAAGCGCGCTGCTGTTTAAGGCGTTTGATACCTTTTCCCGGGAAGGGCGGGATCGTGTCCTTTTCGACCGTTTTTGCGCTCAGAACGCCGCCTGGCTCGACGCCTATGCAGAATATAAAGTCCTCAAAGAAGAGTTCGGGGGACAAATATGGAGCCAGTGGCCATCCGGATTGAAATACCGTCGGCCGCAGGCTCTGCAGGGTGCGAGGGGGAGGTTTTTCGAACCTATCCGAAGGATCAAGTTTTGGCAGTTTTTGGCCTGGAAACAGTGGGGAGATTTAAAAAATTATTGCCGGCAGAACAATATAAAAATAATCGGGGATATTCCGATTTATGTGAATTATGACAGCTCGGATGTGTGGTCGTTTCCCTATATTTTTCAATTGGACCAGGATGCCTCGCCGCTGTTTGTGGCCGGCGTGCCGCCGGATTATTTTAGTAAGACGGGCCAGAGATGGGGAAACCCGGTCTATGATTGGGACGCCTTGCGGAAAGAAAAATTTCAATGGTGGTTAGGCCGGATCGGACACAAACTTTGTTTTTATGATATCGTCCGGATTGATCATTTCCGCGGCTTGGTTGCTTTCTGGAAAATTCCTGCCGGAGAAGAAACGGCCATGAAAGGGGAGTGGGTCCCTGTTCCGACCGATGATTTTTTCCGCGTTCTTTTAGAGGCGTTCCCCCGCCTTCCGATTATCGCCGAGGATCTGGGTATTATTACGGATGACGTGAAAGAGAAAATGGACGAGCTAAATTTCCCCGGAATGAAGGTTCTTATTTTCGCTTTTGGAGAGGATATCAAGACGCACCCTTATATCCCGGAAAATTACACCCAGCGCTGCGTGGCTTACACAGGGACCCATGATAACAATACGGTGCAGGGCTGGTATCAGCAGGATATCACGGAACGGGAGAGGACGAACCTCTCAGAATATTTTGGGACGGTTTATCCTTCTCAATTGCACTGGCAAATGATAGAGGCCGTTTTGCGGTCATCGGCGGCTTTGGCTGTCTTCCCCCTGCAGGATATTTTGGGATTGGGGCCGGAGGCCCGGATGAATATCCCCGGAACATCGTCCGGGAACTGGACGTGGCGACTTGATCCACAATCCCTGTCCGGGCCGTTGGCCGAGCAGATCGCCCGGCGGGTCCGGGCTTCCCGCAGATAATCCCGAAGCAGATTTCCCTTCTAAAAACTCCTGGTAAAGCTTGTGGTTATATATTTGCTGTGTTAGAATTTTTTTAGTTATGGATCGAAAAGTGTTTTGGAGCCTGTGTCTGACGCTCGCTGTGAGCGGTTGCAGCCTGCTCCCCGGCAGGACGGGGAGCGGCCCGGAACAGCTCCGCCCGCAGATGGTCCCCCGGACGGTCGTTATCTCCGAAGAACGCTTAAGAGAAGGGGGCAAAGTTTTTGTGAATCCCTTTGTCCCGGGTGAACAGGTGGCATTCGATGAGGCGTTTGACCGGATTTCCCTGCATGTCGTCAAGGGGGTTCTAACGGTCCTTCAGCAGGCGCCCGGGCTTTACACATTATTGGGGTCGGATCAGGCTGACCAAGCCGAGTTGCTGGTGCACGGGCGTGTTGTGGAAAAGAGAAGGCAACGTGTTTTTGAGAAGTTATGGAAAAGAAAGACAGTTTATATTTTAAAAGTAGAGGGGTCTATTGTGACCCGGGATAATGACCAGACCATTATGTATTTTACCCATGAATTGCGCTCGGATGACGTGGACGGGTTTGGTGCCCTGGCCGAAGACGTGGGCCGGGATGTCGGCCGTTCGGTGTTGATGGTGTCGCAATAGGTTTTTGATCGAAATATTTTAGAGAAGGAGCATGTTATGATTGTGCTGACCGGTGGCGCCGGATTTATCGGCAGCTGCATTCTTTCTAAACTGAATGAACGAGGGCGAGAGGATATCCTTGTGGTTGACCATAGGGCAGAGGGGGATGGTAAGGGCCGTAATTTGGCAGGGAAAAAATATATTCAATTTTTGGACAAAGAAAATTTTCTTCACATGATTATGAACGACCGCCTGCACGACCCTGTTGAGGCGGTGATCCATATGGGGGCCTGCAGTTCGACCACCTTATCTGACCGGCAGTATTACCGGAAAAATAATTTTGAGTATTCCTGCCATGTCGCCCAATGGGCTTTGGCCCGGAAGGCGCGGCTGGTATACGCCAGCTCCGCGGCGACCTATGGCGGCGGGGAGCTGGGGTACAGTGATGACGACGAGGTGACCCGGCGCCTGAAGCCATTAAATTATTATGGAGAATCCAAACAGGATTTTGATCTATGGCTCCTTGATCAAGGATATTCCCGGCAATGCGTGGGCCTTAAGTTTTTTAATGTTTTTGGCCCCAACGAGTATCACAAGGGGGATATGAGGAGTGTGATCGCGAAAACTTATCAGCGAGTCGTTCGGGAAGGAAAAATCAGCTTGTTTAAATCGTATAAGCCGGAATATGCGGATGGGGAGCAGAAACGGGATTTTATTTATGTTAAGGATGTTGTTGATGTCGTGCTTTTTTTTATGGATCATCCTGAACAGAACGGAATTTTCAACGTGGGGACAGGACTGGCGAGAAGCTGGAATGATTTGGCGAAGGCCATTTTCACGGCCGTGGGAAAGAAACCCGTGATTGAATATATTGACATGCCGGAGCATTTAAGGCCCTGGTATCAATATTTTACTCAGGCCGAGATGACGAAATTGCGTCAAGCAGGATATGCCCATCCCTTCACTTCTTTGGAAGAGGCCGTGCGGGATTATGTAACGTATCTTGCAGGAGAAAATACGCTGTAATTTTGAGGTGTTTATGGAAATCCTTCTTATCCTGGCTGGACTTGTTCTTTTGCTTTTTGCCCTGGGGGTCGTTCTTGTCATTAAGGGCGGTCCGGTCTCTTCTTCCCATGACGTCGCCGCTTCTGGGGAGGAGATTGTCCGGGTTCAGAAAGAACTTGGGACCTCCCGGGAAGAAGAGGGGAGACTTAAGCAGCAGCTTGATGCGCTGGCTGTTGAGCTGCATGAGGCGCAGAGTCATATTCAGGATGCCCAGAAG
>JAGOJP010000122.1 GCA_017995055.1 Candidatus Omnitrophota bacterium | reverse complement strand
CCATTTTGTAGGGGGAGGGGCCGGAGGATTGTCTTGCCGGCCTAAAACGGAAAGAAAGATTAAGAACGCACTTAGGTTATTGTTGTCAATCTGTATGAAGATTGGTAAGGATGACTTGGGGGCGTTTTTTTTTGTGTCCTTATTGGGAGTCCCTTTTCCCAGGAATGTCTATGGTCCTTAGGGCCGATGTTTTTATATCTCTTCAGGGTCTGCCGCCTCAGAAGCGGAAAGAGATTGAAGCGTTGTTGAAGATTTATAAAGAAGTAGATCAAAAACTTGATCGGTTTAAACGCCTGACCGGCCTTCAGTGCCTGACGGGATGCGGGGAATGTTGCCGCAAAGCGTGTGTGGCCTGCTCTGTTTTGGAAATGCTGCCTTTGGCTGTGTTTCTGTGGAAAGAAAGGGACCTGGAATCCTGGTTGAACCGAATTGATATGAAGGATGAACAGGCGACGTGTATTTTTTATTCCCAGGATGCGTTGGGTCACAGTTGGCACTGCCAGGTTTACCCTTTCAGACCGTTGATTTGCCGGCTTTTTGGATTTTGCAGCCGGGAGAATAAAACCCGGAAAAGAGAATGGATGCTTTGTTGGAGGACGAAAGAAACCTTGGCCAAGGGTGATCCGGAGAAGGCCCGAAAGCTGTTCGCAATGGGTTCTCGGGCTCCGGTTTATTATGATTATTTTATGAAAGTCTATGCTGTTTCGCCTGATTTGGCGAATCAGGGCATGAATATTAATCTGGCTTTTGCCAAAGCCGTTCAAATGATCGGGTATTATGGAGAGTTAACCAAGTTTTCTACCTTGAAAGGAGGTGAAAAAAATGGCCAATAAAAATTTTCCTAAAAAACCGGCTCAACAAAAACCACCAGCAAAGCCGCAGCCGGCCCAACAGCAAAAGGGGCCACAGCCCCAGGCTAAACCGGCCACCCCTGGCTGCTGTGGTTCATAAAATCGCAGAGAGCCTTCCGAAGATATGAGTTGTACCGCCGAATTTCCTGCTTCAGGAAAACGGGAAAACCCTTCCAGTGGGTGAATTCCACAACAGCGTGGAACAGGTATCTGCCGCCTGAACCCAGTAGCTAATCCCGTAGGCACGGCAGATCTTTAATAAACGATGGGGCATAGGACCGCGTCCGTTCTTAACATCGCGGGTCAGCTGGACCGCCCCTTATAAAAAATAGGTTTTTTCGCTAATGTTAACGATCATTCTTCTTTTTATTTCAAATATTTTTATGACGTTCGCTTGGTATGGTCACTTGCGATACAAGAACGCCCCGCTGTTTTATGTTATTGTTATCAGCTGGTTCATCGCTTTCCTGGAATACTGCTTTCAAGTCCCGGCGAACCGGATCGGTTACCGGCATTTTTCGGCCTCGCAATTGAAAATCATGCAGGAAGTAATTACCTTGGCTGTTTTTTGCGTGTTCTCGACCTTTTATTTAAAAGAAAGCCTTAAATGGAATGTCGTTGTCGGGTTCCTGTTCATGATAGGGGCTGTATTTTTTGTGTTTAAAAAATGGTGAGCCGTGTTTCCTGGATGACGGCCTTGATGAGACTTTTTTTTTGCCATCCCCTCAGGGACAACCTTCTCCGTCTATGTTTATAGTGAAAGGAAGCCCGTTTTTGATCCTGATGAGCTTTTAGCTCTGGGCCAGAAATACGACCCGCAAACTCTCTTCTTGTCCTATCATGGTATCTGCGCTAAAATAATAACAGTTCTGCAAGAAAATAGAGGGGGATGTGTAGTTATGAAAAAATTCGTGTGCCGGATTTTAATTTTCTTGAGTGTTATCCTTCTTTTGAATTCTCTTGTCTGGGCCAAAGAGCCTTTGTTTTTGTACCAGGAAAATTATTTCCGGTGGTTCCACGCCAGTGGGTGGATGGGAAATACCAATGACCTGTCCATGAATTCCGCCTCGATTGAAAATCCTTTTGAGGGAAAAACGTGTGTTAAAATTGAATATAAGCCCAAGTCACCCAATACATTAGGATGGGCGGGGATATATTGGCAATATCCGGTTAATAACTGGGGGACGGAGCCGGGCCGCACGAATTTAAAAGGAGCCAAGAAACTCACATTGTACGCCCGGGGGGCTCAAGGTGGCGAAACTGTTATTTTTAGAGTGGGCGGGTTGAGGGGGAAAGACTATTCGGACTCGGATATGGCACAGGAAAAATTTACGTTAACAGAGGAATGGCAGCAGTACTCAATCAATCTGCGGGATAAAGATTTGTCGCATATCATAGGCGGCTTTCTGGTGATTTTTGAAAATGCGAATACCCCCGGGGGAGGAGTCATATATCTTGATGAAATTCAATACCACAGGTAACGCGAGTTGATATGTAATCCCTTTCCTGTTCCCTCTTTTGGTATTAGCCGGCCTTGATTCTCGCCACATATTGTTCAATAAATTCGTTTTCGTTATTTCAATTTTTTGTCCTGGGCCGGGAGGTCCTCTGCCCCGGGTTTGTAAATATATGTTGACTTTTGATTGATACGGGTCATACTAAAGGCATTTAATTAAAGGAGATTTATAGTGGAACAAAACGATCTGTCTTTTTATGGGCTGGGCATTGCCCCGAAAATTCTTGAGACATTAAAAAAATTGCAGTTTAAAATAGCGACTCCGATTCAGCATAAAGCCATTCCGGTCGCCCTGGAAGGGAAAGATTTAATCGGGATTGCGCAGACTGGAACCGGGAAGACCATGGCTTTTGTCATCCCGGCGTTGCAGCATTTAGCCCAGAATAAATCTATGGCTTTAATTTTGGTCCCCACCCGTGAGTTGGCCTTGCAGGTTGAAGAAAGTGTCCGTAAGATTGCCCGGCCGTTCGCTATTAAGTCCTCGGTTTTAATTGGCGGGGTCCCGATCAACAGGCAGATCCGGGCTTTGGCGCAAAATCCGCGTGTTCTGATCGCCACCCCCGGGCGTTTGATTGATCTTATGCAGCAGCGTAAGGTGCGGCTCAACCGGGTGAGCATTCTAGTCCTGGATGAAGCGGATCGGATGCTGGACATGGGGTTTGCTCCCCAGATTGAGAAAATTCTGGAATCCGTTCCCCGGGAGCGGCAGACATTACTTTTCTCCGCTACGATTCCACCGGCTATCGTGGATATGGCCTCTTCACACATGCATTTTCCGGTTCAGGTTGAAATCGCGCCTTCCGGGACGACGGCTGAGGGGGTTTCCCACGAAGTGTTTATTGTTCAAAAAGAGATGAAGAAGGACATCCTGGCCAGGTTGTTGAAGCAATACCGGGGGGCGGTCTTGCTGTTTTGCCGGACCAAGATAGGGACACAGAAGATTGCCAGGATGATCCGCGGGATGGGACACAGCGCCGCGGAGATTCATTCTGACCGTACTTTGTCCCAGCGCCGGGAAGCGCTGGATGGTTTTAAAGTGGGGAAATACCGGGTTCTGGCCGCTACGGATATCGCGGCACGGGGGATTGATGTCGCCGGAATTGAACTTGTCATCAATTATGATATCCCGGAGGACGCAGAAAATTACGTCCACCGTATCGGAAGGACCGGCCGCGCAGGGAGCCACGGGCATGCGATTTCTTTGGCGACCCCGGATCAGGGGGCGGATGTTCGGAATATCGAGCGGATCATCAAGAAGACTTTGCCGATTTCCAGGAACTTTGAAGGTACGTTTGAACAATTTGATAAGCCTAAAACTGTGTTTAGTGCCCAGCGCTATGGGGGCCGCTGGAAAAAAACAGTGCATAATCACCGAAGCCGGCGGTAATTTCTGAAAATGAGTGTTGTGATGGGCCGTCCCAGCCTCTCTGTTAATGATATTTAACGGAGAGGTTTTTTTGTCTTCGCCTCGCCCCGGAAGCGGGCCGGGGAATAAAAGAAGAATCGTTATTGAATGTAAGGGCGAAATAGCGGACAATATTTTATCCCCTTTCGCAGAAAACCATAGACAGGCCTCCGGATGCATGCGGGCGGTTAACAAAATTTTTTGTTCTCATGCATGTTAAAAGGGCAACTCATTCCGCGAAGCGAATGATGAATAGGGGCCACGCTCATGGATGTGGGATTTCCTATGAATAAATATGTGCGTTTTTTTATAAGGCTGCTTTGCCTTTTTGCCGTAGTGGAAGCTTGTTCCTGGGCCGGCCTCGTGTATTTGCGTGACGTCAGGCGGGTTTACCTGGGATTAGATTGCCGCCATATTTTGGGCGTCCGCCAGCGAAAGGTCATCAAGGCCATGCTGAGGGGCGAACTTCAGTATTTCAAGATAAGCCCGACGTTGGGGTGGAGCGTGCAGCCGAACGGGAAGACGGAGATGTATCAGGCGAATGGACAGGGAATCCGTTCGTCGCGGGACGTGCCGTTCAGCCTTGTCCCGGGTCCGGGCCGGGTCAGGGTCTGTACGTTCGGGGATTCCTTTATTCACGGAGATGAAGTTTATAATTATGAAACCTGGCAGGAGATTATGACCCGGGGGCCTTCGACTCTGGAAGTTTTGAATTTTGGTGTTCCGGGGTACGGGTTGGATCAGGCTTTTCTGCGCTACCAGGAGGAAGGCGCTGGCTTTCAGCCGGATTTTGTTGTTATCGGTTTCACGTTGGATGACATGCCTCGCCATGTCAATACGTTTCGGCCGTTCTGGACACCCAGCAGTCAAATCCCTTTATCAAAACCGCGTTTTGCGCTTAGAAACGGGACCCTTGTTTTAATCCCGAATTTACTAAGAACACCGGAAGATTATGTGCGACTTTTAAAAACGCCACAAAGTGTTTTGGCCGCGTTGGGAGAGCAGGATTATTACTATAGGCACGCGCATTGCCGTGACTCCCGGCCGTCTTTTTTTTGCGTTCGGCTCGCTGACCTGACCTTGCGGCTTATCCTTAACGCAAAGTTGAAATCCATGGACGCGTCGCTGGCTTCGTTCTGGGGAGCGGATTCTGAGTTTTCCGCCATCACGCAGGAAATTTTGAAAACATTTCAGCGGGAAGTCTTGGCGCAGGGAGCTGTTCCTGTGGTTGTCATTATCCCCAGTCGGCATGATCTGCGAGTTTTTGAGGAAGAACATGTGCATATTTACCAGCCGTTGCATATTTTTTTGCGGGATAATCAATTGGCCTATATTGACTTGATGAGCCATTTTGTGGCCAAGATCCCTCCCGGAGAAATAGACACGTTATATGCTTCCCAGGGGCATCTTTCTGCCCGCGGCCAGAAACTGGTTTCTGAAATTGTTCTTGATTATTTCCGCCGGCAGGGGTGGCTCCCTGAATGATACCGGACTTTAAACCGTTTTCGTCCAGGATTGTTGGCCCGCCTTTGCAGAAGACCACGGGTGTGCTTGTGGATGAAGGCGAGACGTTAACAAGGTTTTTCTTCCCGGGGGGGATGTTCACAAGTCTGTTGAGACATCAGCCCGTCCCGCGAAGTGATTTGTGAAAGGGTCCGCGCCCCTGAGGCGTGGGGCCGAGGTTTTTTTTTATAAACGCCCATTATTTCGTTGACAAGGAAGCCGGCGTCCATAATAATAGTACGAAATATTATTAAGGATGAAACAGTCTTGGGTCGCGAGGGAAACGCTGTCTGCCTCGCGGTTTTTTGTTTGTATGGCCTGCCTGTTATGACGCAGGGAAAGAGAGATGAAATGGCCCTTAGGGACCGTAATGCGGAAGATGGAGAAATGGTTTTTAACCAGGAAGAGAGAGACGGATGACGAAAATCATGATTTTATTTATTTTGCTGGTCATGGGGGGAACGCCCCTTTGTGCCGAAGAAGGCCCTGACGTGATAGCAGAGGGCAAGACGGTGCAGTTCCATTATACCTTGACGGTGGAGGGCCAGGTGACAGACACGTCGGAGGGGAAGGAGCCGTTGGAGTATGTCCATGGATCCCGGATGATTATCCCGGGGCTGGAGAAGCAACTGGAGGGATTGAAGGTCAATGATGAAAAAACTATTGCCGTTCCGGCTGAAGAGGCTTATGGGCCGGTTGATCCGCGGGCGATTATTGATATCCCCAAAGACCAGTTTCCCGCTGATTTGGTCCCCCAAAAAGGATTGCCGGTGCAGATTGAGCTTCAGAACGGACAGCCGTTAATGGGCCTTGTTGAGGAGGTGAAAGAAAATTCCGTTATCGTGAATTTTAATCACCCTTTGGCCGGACAGGATTTGGT
>JAGOJP010000121.1 GCA_017995055.1 Candidatus Omnitrophota bacterium | reverse complement strand
GAATACCCAGGATGTTCAGCAGGCCATGAAGATCATTGAGGGAACGGCCCGAAGCATGGGAATTGAGGTGGTTGATTAATATGCCTAAACTATCCAAAAGAAATAAAGAGATCAAAGCGATTGCGGAAGAAAAGGCTTCTTTCACCCTGGAAGAGGCCGTGAGTAATATTGAAAAATTTCCAAAAGTGAAATTTGATGAAACAGTGGAACTGCATTTTCACCTTAATATTGACCCGAAAAGTTCCGATCAACTGATCCGGGGCACGGTTATGTTGCCGCATGGAACGGGCCGCAAAATTCGCGTGGCTGTTTTCGCCAAAGGGGAAATGGCCCAGAAGGCCGAGGCCTGTGGCGCGGATATCGTTGGGGCCAATGATCTTATTGATAAAGTGGCTAACGGCTTCCTTGATTTTGATACGGTTGTGGCGACTCCGGATATGATGCGGGATTTAAGTAAGCTGGGTAAAGTCCTGGGGCCGCGGGGGTTGATGCCCAGCCCGAAAACCGGCACGGTCACGAACGATTTGGAGAAGGCCATTAAGGAAGTCAAGGCTGGCCGGGTGGAATTTAAGACGGATAAGCAAGCAGGGATACATGTCGGCATCGGGAAAAGATCTTTTCCTAAGGAAAAAATATGTGAAAACGCGCGGACCCTGATTGATGCGATTCAAAATTTAAAACCGGCCACGGTGAAAGGTGATCTCTTTAAAACGGTAGCCCTCTCGACGACCATGGGTTCCGGCTTGAAGATTTCAGGTGTTTAAGAATAACTGTTCCTTAAATTATAAAGGTGCGAACCATGGGTAAAGTCGGAAAAATATATAGAGAAAAGCTGGTGGAATCCATCAAGGATGGGGTGCAGAAAAACGGCAATGTTTTTTTGCTTTCTTATTCTGCGGTGTCTGCTTCTCAAATGAATGATTTGAGAAAAGACCTGCGGCACCTGGGGGCCGCCGTGTGCGTGTCGAAAAACCGTATCGCTCAAATCGCGTTGAAGGAATGTCAGCAGGACGCCTTGGCCGGGAAAGTCCAGAATCAGACGGCTTTTGTCTGGAGCAACGCAGACAGCGCCTTGGTGTCCAAGACGTTAATGAAATTTTTAGAAAAATGTGAAACAGCCTCGGTTCAGGGCGGTGTCCTGGACGGGGCTTTTTTGGATAAAAGCGATGTGAAACGGTTGGCAGATCTTCCTCCCCGGGATGTGTTGTTGTCTCAGCTTTTATCGACTATTGTGTCGCCTTTAACCCAGTTAGCCAGTGTTTTGAACGGCAAAACTCGGGAGTTGTTATCCATATTGAAACAGTTAAGTGAAAAAAAGGGAGGTAATTAAGATGTCGGAGAACGGTAATACAGCGGTGGAAAAGGCAAGCGTAACGCTTTCGCCGAAATTGGAAGAAGTGGCTAAATTAATTGAGGGATTAACCGCCTTGGAATTGGCAGATTTGGTCAAAGGCTTGGAAGACAGATTTGGTATTCAGGCGGCGGCTCCCATGCCGGCTGGCATGATGATGGCAGGGATGCCGGCGGCTGGCGGTGCAGCGGCTGTGCAGGAAGAAAAGACGTCCTTTACGGTGGTGTTGGCGGCCGTCGGGGCCAATAAGATTGCGGTTATCAAAGAGGTCCGGGCCATTACCAATTTAGGGTTGAAGGAAGCTAAGGATTTGGTGGAAGGCGCGCCGAAACCTGTTAAAGAAGATGTTTCCAAAGAAGAAGCCGAAGAAATGAAGAAGAAGCTTGAAGCGGCTGGCGCCAAAGTCGAATTGAAATAATTTTTGTGGCACGTTAGCTTTAAGGAGTTTGACAGCACTAGCTCCCATGCGTTCGTTCATGACAGTCGGGGTGTTTTATATCGCTGAAGTTCTTTTTGGAAAAGCAGCCCCCTCAAACAACTCCATAAACAAACAGCAACCCTAATTCAAAATGAAAAAATTAAATGTTAGAAATTTCGGGAAGATCAAGGATATCTTTGAGCTGCCTAATTTGCTGGATATTCAGGTAAAATCGTACGAGGACTTCCTTCAGAGGGATTGTCTGCCGGAAAAAAGAAGTGATCAGGGGCTGGAGGAGGTTTTCCGGGAAGTCTTTCCGCTGGAAAGTTATGACGGACAGATCAAACTAGAATACATCAGTTATTATTTCGGGAAAGAGAAATATTCCAGCATTGAGTGCCAAAGACGCAGTTTAACGTACTGTGCTCCGCTGAAAGTGAAGCTGCGGCTTATTACCCCGATTGATATTAAGGAGCAAGAAGTTTATTTCGGGGATTTTCCTTTGATGACGGAAACCGGGACGTTTATTATTAACGGCGATGAACGGGTTGTGGTGTCCCAGATTCAGCGCCCGCCTGGAGTTTCGTTTGAGGAAGAACTTCACCCGACAGGAAAAAGTATTTATCATGGCCGCATTATCCCTTCTCGGGGCGCCTGGTTTGAAATCAAATACGATTTAAATGATGTTTTGTTGGCGTATATAGATCGCCGCCGGCATTTTCCTGCAACCCAGATTTTGCGCATTATGGGGCTGTCGAACGAAGCGGATATGCAGGCGTTGCTCGGGGATGATTTTTCTAAAATGAAGAACACCCTGGAAAAGGACCACACGGCGAATAAGGAAGAGGCCTTACTGGATTTTTACCGCAAGATGCGGCCCACGGAGCCGGCGACGATTGAAGTGTCCGAGGCTTTGTTCTATCGTTTGTTTTTTGACCCGAAACGCTATGATCTCAGCAAGGTGGGGCGGTATATTATCAACCGGAAACTGGGGACGCATATCCCGTTAGATAACAGGGTTTTGGATATTAACACCGTCGTGGCTGTTATCCAATATCTTTTCGGATTGAGAGAAGGGAACGGGGAAGTCGATGATATTGATCATTTGGGGAACAGGCGTATAAAAAGCGTCGGGGAGCTAGTGCAGAATCAGGTCCGCATCGGTCTTGCCCGGCTGGAACGTTCTATTAAAGAACGCCTTGTTGTGATGAGTTCTTTTGATAATCTTACGGCCCACCATCTTATCAATTCCCGTCTTTTTTCCAATCAGATGCATGATTTCTTCGCCCGGAGCCAGCTTTCTCAATTTATGGATCAAGTGAATCCCCTGGCCGAGATGACCCATAAGCGCCGTTTAAGCGCTTTAGGGCCGGGAGGTCTTTCCAGGGAACGGGCCGGATTTGAGGTCCGTGACGTTCACCCAACTCACTATGGCCGGGTATGTCCTATTGAGACCCCGGAAGGTCCTAATATCGGGTTGATTGCTTCTTTGACCACGTGCGCACGCGTTAATGACTTGGGTTTTATCGAAACACCCTACTATAAAGTGGAAAACGGGAAGGTAGGCACCAAGGTGGAATTTTTGACGGCGGATATTGATCAGATGAAATATATCGCCCAGGCGAATGCCGTGACCGATGAGCACGGGACTTTGGTCGAAAAAGAAATTATCTGCCGTTATAAAACCGATTTTCCCAAAGTTAAACCGGAGCAGATTGATTATAAAGATGTGTCCACGAAGCAGCTGGTTTCTGTGGCCACGTCGATGATTCCTTTCTTGGAGCATGATGACGCCAATCGGGCTTTGATGGGATCCAACATGCAACGGCAGGCGGTCCCCATCATGAGGACGCAAGTTCCCCTCGTCGGAACCGGGATGGAAGGGAAAGTGGCCAGAGATTCCGGTGTAGTGGTGGTCGCGAAGGAAGCCGGCAAAGTCACGAAAGTAGATGCCAGGGGAATCGTGGTGGGTGACCGGGTTTATCCGTTAAAAAATTTTCTGCGGTCTAACGCCAACACCTGCATTTTGCAAAAGCCTATTGTGCAGCTTGGGGAGCAGGTGGAAAAGGGAGAGGTTATCGCCGACGGCATGGCGACTCAACAAGGCCGTATTGCCTTGGGGCAAAATGTGCTCGTCGCTTTTATGCCGTGGAGAGGATATAATTTTGAGGACGCCATCCTTGTCAATCAGCGGCTGGTCCGGGAAGATAATTTTACGTCGATTCATGTGGAGAAATTTGAAGTGGAGGCCAGGGAAACGCGTTTGGGGAATGAAGAGGTCACGCGGGATATTCCTAACGTCGGGGAAGAAGCCTTGAAGGATTTGACCGAGGAAGGGATTGTTCGGGTCGGCGCGGAAGTGAAAGCCGGTGATATCCTGGTCGGCAAGGTGACACCCAAAAGCGAAAAAGAGTTGTCTCCGGAGGAAAGGTTGTTGCGGGCGATCTTCGGGGAAAAGGCAGCGGATATCCGGGACACGTCCTTAACCCTCCCTCCCGGTATCGAAGGCGTCATTGTCAACACGGAGGTGTTTCAGCGGACCGAACGGGGCCGGAAGTCCAAAGCGGACAAGGCCAAGGAACAAGAGGCCGTCGACAAAATAAAGGAATATTACGTTCAAGAAATTGAGTTTATTGAATCTGAACGGGAGAAAAAGCTTTGCCAGCTGTTGAATGTTTCTTCCAAAAAACTCACCACGATGAACCTGAATGATTATGGAGAGGATTCCGAAGTCCGGCAGACCGTTGATTTCTTCGAAAGTAAGATCAATGAAATGTTGGAAGAGCAGCAGCAGGAGTCAGAACGGGTCAAGCGGGGCGATGAACTTCCCGCCGGGGTCTTGAAGAGGGTTGTGGTGTATGTGGCGACGAAACGGAAATTGCAGGAAGGCGATAAGATGGCTGGCCGGCACGGGAATAAAGGAATTGTGTCCCGGATCGTTCCGGAGGAAGACATGCCGTATCTTGCCGACGGCCGGCCGGTGGATATTGTCCTGAATCCGTTAGGGGTTCCCTCCCGTATGAATGTCGGGCAGCTCCTGGAAACGCATCTGGGGTGGGTTGCCCAGACTTTAGGGTTCTATGCGGAAACTCCAGTTTTTGATGGGGCTACAGAAGGGGAAATCCGTCAGTTAAGCAAGGAGGCGGGGCTTCCTGAAGACGGGAAAACCATTATCTACGATGGCTTTACCGGTGAGCCTTTTGACCAGAAGGTGACGGTTGGGTATATTTATATGCTGAAACTTAATCACCTGGTTGATGAAAAAATTCACGCACGGTCTATCGGGCCGTATTCTCTTGTCACACAGCAACCATTAGGCGGCAAGGCCCATTTCGGCGGCCAGCGTTTTGGGGAAATGGAAGTTTGGGCTCTGGAAGCCTATGGAGCGGCGTATACTTTGCAGGAAATGCTGACGGTTAAAAGCGACGATGTGGCCGGGCGCAGCCGTATTTATGAGGCCATTGTCAAAGGGGAACAGAAGCTCGCGACGGGCACGCCGGAGTCTTTCAATGTCCTCGTGAAAGAGCTTCAGGGATTATGCCTGGATATCCGATTGGAAAAAGAAGGTCAGGACCAACCTATTATTAAAGAGACAAAAGGTACGAAGAAATAATTATGGCCACGACAAAAAAAGAACAACCTCAACAGGAAGATCGCATTACGATCCGGATTGCGGCGCCAGAAGTGATCAAATCATGGTCACATGGCGTGGTTAAAAAGGCGGAAACGTTAAATTACCGGACTTTAAAACCGGAAAAGGACGGACTGTTTTGCGAGCGGATTTTCGGTCCGGTTCGAGATTGGGAATGTAATTGCGGCAAATACAAGGGGATTAAATTTAAAGGGATTACCTGTGACCGTTGCGGGGTGACGGTCACCCGGTCATCCGTCCGCCGTGAGCGCATGGGACACATTGAGTTGGCCTGTCCTGTCACGCATATATGGTTTTATAAGGCCGTGCCCAGCCGTTTGTCCGCTTTGATGCAGATCTCTCTGCGTGACCTGGAAAAATTGATTTATTATGAAGAATATGTGGTGATTGATCCGGGTGATACCCCGTTGAAGAAGAAGGAGTTTTTGTCCGAAGACAAATATCAGGAAGCGTTGGTGAAATACGGCGGGGCGTTTAAAGCTAAAATCGGCGCTGAGGCGGTCAGGGAATTTCTAAAGGAAATCGATCTTGGATCCCTGTGTAAGAAACTCCGGAAAGATATGGAGAAGGCGACACCGGCCGGGACGAACGCCAAGAAAATCGCAAAAACCCTAAAGATCGTCGAGGATTTTAAAATATCCGGGAATAAGGCGGAGTGGATGGTTTTGGACGTCATCCCGGTTATCCCTCCGGATCTCCGGCCCTTGGTTCCGCTGGAAGGCGGACGTTTTGCCACCTCTGATTTGAATGATTTGTACCGGCGGGGCATTAACCGTAATAACCGTCTTAAAAAATTGATGGACTTAAAAGCGCCCGAGATTATCATCCGTAACGAAAAGCGCATGCTTCAGGAATCCGTGGACGCGCTTTTGGATAACGGCCGTCACGGGCG
>JAGOJP010000120.1 GCA_017995055.1 Candidatus Omnitrophota bacterium | reverse complement strand
GAGGGCAGGGCTTGGGGCCCATCAAATCCGTGGTCAATTCTTTGCTTCATATCCGCATGCCGATACAGCTTATTGTTTTAACCGGCATCAACAAAAAGTTGGTCAAATGGTTGCAAAAGGAAGCGGCTTCTTTGAGCCGTCAGCCGGCTCAGCGGGACAAAAAATTGTTGTTTTATGAGTTTGCGAATAATGTGGACGAGTTGATGGAGTTGGCGACCCTTATTATTAGTAAACCCGGAGGGATGACAACGAGCGAAGCCTTGGCCAAAGGGTTGCCGATGGTGATCGTCAATCCTCTCCCCGGGCAGGAAATGCGAAACACAGATTTTCTCCTTAAGAAAGGGATAGGGATCCGGATTGATAAAACCAGTGATATCGGCGAAGAAGTGGAGTTGCTGCTTAAATCTCCTGACCGCTTGATGGCTATGAGCAAAGCGGCGTATGCGAGCGGAAAACCGCATGCGGCTTTGGATATCGCCAAGCTTATTTTAGCCGTGGATCCCCTTAAGAAGGTTTTTTGAAAAGGATAGGCCGGGCGGCCGCAAGTTTATTCAATGAGCATTTAGTTTACACGACCCCAGGGAGTGTAAACTAGAAATGCGAATTGATCCTTCAAGCGAGTGAGCCCAGGCGAACGAGCCGAAGGACGTTGATTTTAATACACGACCCCAGGGAGTGTAAACTAGAAATGCGAATTGATCCTTTAAGCGAGTGAGCCCAGGCGAACGAGCCGAAGGATGTTGGGTTTAATACACGACCCAAGGGAGTGTAAACTAGAAATGCGAATTGATCCTTCAAGCGAGTGAGCCCAGGCGAACGAGCCGAAGGATGTTGATTTTAATACACGACCCAAGGGAGTGTAAACTAGAAATGCGAATTGATCCTTCAAGCGAGTGAGCCCAGGCGAACGAGCCGAAGGATCTTGGTGGAATACTCCGCAGCTTGCTGAAGTTAATTGAATTCAGAGCTTGCTTTGGGGTTTATACCTTTGATTCGGTATCAAAACCATGTTTAAGTTTATTCTTTACAAGTTTGGGCAGTTCCTTGTTAACCGTCTTCCGCTGAGAATGTCTTACCGGTTAGCCATTTTTGTGTCGGACCTGCATTATCTTTTTTCTTTCCGGGATCGCCGGGCGGTGCGCAGTAACCTCCGTATTATCTTGCCGGAAAAGAGTGATGTGGAATGGAACGTCCGGGAGGTCTTCCGTAATTTCGGCAGATATTTGGTGGAGTTCTTCCGCATGGCCAATGAGATCGACGGCCGCTTTATCAAAGAGCGGGTTGTTACGGAAAATTTGCATTATATCGACGAGGCTCTTAAAAAAGGGAAGGGGGCTATCCTTTTGTCCGGGCATATCGGGAATTGGGAACTGGGAGGTGTGTTGCTCAGCTTGCTGGGTTACCCGTCGGTGGCCATCGCCCTGCCGCATAAGGAGCGGCCGGTGAACGACCTGTTTAACAAACAGCGTGAGGCGAGGGGGCTGGTGATTGTCCCGCCGCAGGCGGCTACGCGCCGGTGCCTGTCGATCCTGAACAAGAATAAAATTATCGCCGTTGTGGCGGACCGCTCGTTTGGCCCTAACGGGTTTATCCTGGATTTTTTGGGCAAAAAATCCCTTTTTCCCAAAGGCCCGGCGATTTTTTCCGTGAAAACCGGAGCCCCGATTGTGCCGGTTTTCCTGGTGCGGGCCGGGGAGGGCCGGTTTCGGATTATCGTGCATAAGCCCATTGACCCGGGTGTCGTGGACGGAAACGGGAGGATTAACGAAGGACTCCTGAAAAACCTTATTAAAAAATATATCCGAATCATAGAGCAGATGATTCGCGCTTATCCGGATCAATGGCTTATGTTCCGGGATTATAGCGTCGAAGAAACCTATAAGGTGATTCGGGAAATCAAAGCGGAGTCTGCTGCGCCGTGAATATTTGTGTCATTATCCCAGCTCACAATGAAGAGGCCACGATCGGGGCGTTGGTGACGGCCGTGAAAGCCTTGGGACTGGATGTCGTGGTGATTAATGACGGGTCCACAGATGGATCGCAGAAAGAAGCTTCTTCCTGCGGGGCGGTTGTGTTGACGAACACGTCAAAGAAAGGCAAGGGTTTGTCCCTGCAAGAAGGGTTTGCCTACGCCTTACGCCAGACGTATTCCGGCATTATCACGATGGACGGAGACGGCCAGCATGACCCGGAGGATCTCAAGCAGTTTTTGACCATGATTACGTCTTACCCGGATTCGGTGGTGACGGGCAATCGCATGCAGAATCACCAAGGCATGCCGTTTGTCCGTTTTTTGACCAACTGGTCGATGTCCGCCATCATTTCATTCCTTTGCCGGCAGAGGGTCCCGGATACGCAGTGCGGTTACCGCTATATTGGACGCCCGGTTCTTGAGCGGATGCAGCTTACGTCCAGAGATTTTGAAATTGAGACGGAAGTCCTGATGCAGGCCTCCCGCCTGGGGTTCCGGATTTATTCCGTCCCGATTCGGACAATTTACAGCAACGAGAAAAGCAAAATTAATCCGTTCAAAGATACGGTAAGATTTTTTTCTTATTTAATCCGGGAAGCCCGGCGTTCGCGCCGGTAATGGGATGAGCGCGACGATAGTTTTCGCATAAAGTCGTTGCCGAAGGCGGGGGGATGACGTATGATACAGTGGAGCTTCCTAAAAAATGCACAAGGCAATCTTACTCTGGCAGAGGCGTCTTTTTCGTGGCGTGGCGCCCTCCCTTTTGTGAACCGTATGATTCCTGAAACCCGAATATTCCGGTGTTCCATGATCACCTCCGGGCTTTTACATGGCTTGGTGTTTGCCAGTTTGTTCTATGGCCAATTCTATTATGTAAAAAACACGCCCAAGATCACGGAGATTGTTTATCAGAAAAAAATCCAGGATCCGGCCCAGGTTCAAGTTCCCCGGCAGGAAATCAAACCTTTGAAAGAAGAGCCGTCTGCGCCGCCCCCGAAAATTTTTACGCCGCAGGACATGTCCAGCGTTCCCATGAAGCTCTCCCAGAATCCCAAGGCCCCGGTCCAGTTTTCTAAACAGAAAAAATTGCCGGCTCCCCTGTCCAGCCTGGACAGCAAACGGCAGATATTCGTCCCCGTGTTAAGTTCTGAAAAAATCAGTAATCCTAATTATATGAATTATCAGCAGCATATCCGGAATAAAATTAAAAGCCAGGCCAATATTTTTAAGGATGATCCGCGATTCCAATCAGGTGAAGTTTACCTGACGTTTGTCCTGGGCGCGGACGGCCAGCTGAAAGACATCAGAATCATTGACCAGAAAACGCGCGCCAGCGAATTTCTTCGCCGGGTGAGCCTGCGCAGCATCAAGGAAGCCAGCCCTTTCCCGCCTTTTCCCTTTGAGCTGAAATATCCGGAATTGCCTTTTAATGTCTCCATCTCGTTTGTCATGGACTGATGGGCTCTCTTTCGGCGGGGCCTTGGGCGGTTGGGGGAGAGGCCGGGCGTAAGACGCTTAAGTTGACAATTTCTAGGGGGTTTGCTATTTTAAGCGGGTAACAGTTATTTAACTTTTTTAAGGGGAGGCGCCTGATGCCGGATAGAGAAAAATATGTCGATGAAGACTGGAAAGCGAGCGTGACTCAGGAAAAAGAAACCCAGAAGGAACCGCAGCCGCAGCCTTCTTCTCAACAAAGTTCTGAAGAGCGCCCTGCCGCGGCGCAGGAGCCGCCGCAGGAAAATGATAGGATGGCGGATGAGGGGGCGGTGGAGCTGAATTTCACGAACTATATCACCAGTCTTATTTTTCAGGCCATGATTTTTTTGGGAGAGATACCTAACCCGATGAATGATAACCAGTATGACCGCAATTCTTCCCAGGCGAAGTTCCTGATTGATACCCTGATCCTTTTGCGGGACAAGACCAAAGGGAACCTGACTCCGCAGGAAAATCATCTTCTGGATTCGAGTATTTATGAGCTGGAAATGAAATATGTCGAATGCGTTCGGCAGGAGAAAGGCACTGTTTAATGGAGGAGGTCGTGTTCCTATGATGGTGGATAAAGATTTGTTGGCTATCTTGGCCTGTCCGGTCTGCAAAGCGGATGTGCTTCTCCAAGAGGAGAAGCTGGTTTGCACGCAATGCGGGCGGAAGTATCCGATCCGGGAAGGAATCCCGGTTATGTTGGAAGAGGAGGCCGAACAATGAGGGCCGCCCAGGGAGCGTCCTGGGGGCTGGCCGTGAAGGACGGGAGGTCATTTTGAAAAAAGTTTTGGTCGTGCACGGCCCGAATCTGAATCTTTTGGGCCAGAGAGAACCGCATATTTACGGGGCTGAAACATTGGCCGATATTAACGCGCTTTTAGAAAACAAAGCCCGGGATTGGGGGATTGAGCTCGATTTCCTGCAATCGAATCATGAGGGGGATATTGTGGACGCGATCGGGCGGGCCAAAAGCCAGGGATTCGCGGCTATCCTCATGAACCCCGCGGCGTATACCCATACCAGTGTCGCAATCCGTGATGCTGTCGCGGCGGTTGACGTCCCGCTGGTGGAGGTCCATTTATCGAACATTTATGCCCGGGAAGAGTTCCGCCATAAATCGGTGATTGCCCCGGTCTGTTACGGCCAGATCTCCGGTTTTGGAGTCAACAGCTATGTGCTTGGGCTTGAGGCTATTGTCCTGTTGCTTTCAAAATAAGCTTAACATTCAATTAATGTTTTAGGAACAATTCGTGCGCTCGCGTGCTTCTTCTTTCCAATCCTGCCTGGATTCATATCATATTGACGCTTATCTTGTCACACAGAACACACAGGTTTCTTATCTTGCCGGAATCCCGTGTGAGGATGCCTGGCTTCTTGTCACGCCCAGCCGCACTTATTTTCTGACGGACGCCCGGTATTACCATGAGCTCAAATCTAAGCTCCAGGGCGTTCAGATGGTGCTTTGCCGTAGTCTTGTGAAAGACGCCGGCCGTCTGGTCCATCGCCGCCGCCTTAAACGGATTGGTTTTGATGAAAGGCACGTCAGCCATTTTTTATTTAAACAATTATCGGCGTATATGAGAGCGGCGGGCGCGAAACTTGTGGCGAAAAATCGGGTGGTGGATACCATGCGCCAACAGAAGGATGCCGAAGAAGTGGCCGCCATCCGGGCCTGTTTACTTTTAAGCAAACAGCTGTTTTGCGTGGCGGCCCGGGCTTTGAAGCCGGGGGTAGCGGAGTATGAGATCCTGGAACGAATGGAACGTTATGTGAAATCCAAGAAAGTCCTGTTTTCTTTTCCGCCCATTATTGCCTCCGGCCCCCATTCGGCTTACCCGCACGCGCGGGTGACCGGGCGGCGTTTGCTGCCCAAGGATATCCTGCTGGTGGACGCGGGAATTCATCAGGACGGGTATAAGTCTGACTTGACACGGATGTTCTTTTTAGGTAAAATAACTCCTCTTACGAGAAAGGTTTACGACGCTGTGGCCGAATCGCAGCAGGTAGCGATATCCAAAATCGGCCCGGGAATTTCAGCGGCCGCTGTGGATCGGGAAGCGCGTAATTATTTAAGAAATAAGGGGTTAGATAAATACTTTTGCCACTCTCTCGGGCATGGAGTGGGGATGGATATCCACGAATCTCCAAGCCTGTCCGTTCGCAGCCAGGATATTTTGACTCCGGGAATGGTGATGACGGTTGAACCGGGAGTCTATTTGCCGGGACGGTTCGGGGTGCGGATTGAGGATATGGTCCTTGTCACGGAAACAGGGTGCGAAATATTAAGCCAAGATATAAAATAGTATTTATATTAAAAAAATTTTAAAGAAATAATTTGAAAATGGAGGAGATATGACGATCACAATTAATCAGCTTGATATAGGGATGGGATTGCTTATTGACAACGATATTTGTCTGGTGAATGAATACCATCATGTCAAGCCCGGAAAGGGAAGCGCTTTTGTGCGCATTAAATTGCGGAATTTAAAGACCGGCAATCTTATCGAGCGGACGTTTAAAACAGCGGACAAGCTGGAAGACATCGCTTTGGAAGAAAAGGAACTGGAATATCTTTATCACAGCGGCGACCATTTTTGTTTTATGGATCACACCACCTATGAGCAGGTCAGCATGACAGACGAAGAGGTCGGGGATGCGGAAAAATTTTTATTGGAAGGCCTCACGGTGTCAGGATTGAGTTATAATGATAAAATCGTGAAGATCAATCTCCCGAATTTTATTACCGCCCGGATCGCTGAAACCGAGCCTGGCATTAAAGGGGATTCGTCCAGGTCAGGAACCAAGCCCGCCAAAATTGAAACGGGGACTGTTGTGCAGGTCCCGCTTTTTATAAATGTCGATGACTGGGTGAAAATCGATACCCGAACCGGGATCTATGTTGAAAGGGTCAAAAATGAATCTTAAAGATATTAAAGCGATTGTGGAGTTGATGAACGAAAAT
>JAGOJP010000011.1 GCA_017995055.1 Candidatus Omnitrophota bacterium | reverse complement strand
ATAATTCAGGTTTGGCCCCGGGCAGACGGCCGAGCTTAAATTTGAGGACGACGGGGTACCATATTTTTTAAGCGCGCCGGGACCGAGATCGTGGCAGATACAGGCCTTCTCCGTGATGGCTTCATATTGCCATTGATATTCTTCCGGGGAGAGGTTCCTGGCCTTTAACTGGTCGATTTTCAGCTTCTGGTAAGCCCGGGACGCCGTGCAGATTGGCCTTTCCGTGAATTCGGTGTTGTTCGCCAGGTGGCCCAGAGGGCAGGGACTGCCGGGCCGGCCTTCAGCGGCGCGTTGTTTTTTCTTCTGATCGGACGGGCTGGTTAAAAGGTTGTTGAAAGGGACCCCCAGGGGGGAAACGTCGCTGAGGTCAAGTTCTTTGTCTCCCGCCTCCTGCATGAGCCGCAGGGTTTCTTCGTCCACCGCCGTTGTTTCCGGGCATAACAGGAAAGGCGTGCCCCATCCGGTGGCGTCGAGGTCATAGTAATTTTTTAAAAACTGGTCTTCGGCGTGTGTGCCGATTCCGCCCTGGGCGGTGATGGAGACAGGCAGGGGGTTGGAAAAGACGACGCGGTTTTTGATTTTTAAGGCTTCCGAATAAATGTTATGAAGATTATGAATAAGCTCCTGCTTGCGGTTTTTAAATTCTTCCAGAATCGGCCCTAGCATCTGGCCGGACCCGACAAAGGCGTGCCCGCCGCAGTTTAACCCGGATTCAAAGCGGTATTCGGAAACCCACAGGCCCTTTTTAGCAAGGAACTTTCCTTGAATCAAAGAGGACCGGTAATCACTGACTTTTAAGATGATTTTCTTCTTGATGTACCCGGTTTTATCCGCGTAAAAATCTTTGAACTCACTGATATAATTATAAAGACGCCGGTTGAATCCGGCGGAAAACACGATCGCCGCGTGCAAGGTGCTTGTCGCGAAGCCTCTTAACGCGGCCAGCGCGTCTGAATATTCCTGGGGAAGGGGCTCTTTGGTTTTCGGGTCATAATTCGGCCTGTCCAGCTTGGTCATGATATTGACGTCGATGCGGCCGATTTCCATGGAGTTCCGCAATTGTTCCTGCAGGTCTTTTTTCAGGGCCGTGTCCGTGGTTTTGAGCATGGCCTGGTATTTTTCTTTAAGAGGAGACGACTCCGGCAGCAGTTCGAAATACTTGGTGATTTCCGAGCCGATCTCAAAAGCGGATTGGCGGATCTCCTGAAACTGCTGTTTGACGATTTTGTCGATCAGGTTCAGGTAAGCGGTAATGCGCCTGGCCCGGCAGTCTTCGTCATCTTGGCCGATGGCCTCGTAATTTTCCCCGAATTGCGCGCAGTAGTGTTTGCGCATTTTTTCAATCAGAGTGTCGTCAACCAGGGAAATGACCGAGGATAGGCCGTACTTGGCGATACGCAAAGGGGTGTCAACGGTAAAACCGGTCCCCATGACCGGAACAAAGACGTGATGACTGGTATAATTCATATCTAAAAATATTAGTACACCTATTATAAGAAAGCAAGAGATATATTGAAACAATTTAGTCCTTCGCCGGGGAGAGGACGGGGAAAAGGTTGTATCCGCCTTCGCGGAAAGACCACGGGCATGCCCCGGGTCCTGCGCCCCATAAGCGAGGAGTTTGACGATGAGAGCCCGCTGTTTGCTCGGGGGTTTATGCTTTTGATTTTAACTCTTTTAATTTGTGGAATTTAGGTCTATTATAAAGAAGATTAATTCATGCCCTCTTTCAATAATGGATCAACCTCATGTGCCCACCTGCAGAATATATCGCTCATGCAGCCCAAGCGGCCGATGCTTCACAGTGGAAAATTCATGTTTTACAAGAACACCTTCAAAACGTCGCTGAACAAGCGGGAAAATTCGCAGAAAAGTTTAGCAGCAGCGATTGGGCAGCATTGTGTGGTTTGTGGCATGATTTGGGTAAATTCCTTCCGGGATGGCAGGCATACATCCGGCGGCAAACGGGGTATGACCAAGACGCGCATATAGAAAACTATCCCGGCCGTCCCAACCACAGCTCCACAGGCGCGGCATTGGCGATGCAGCGTTTTAATAAATCCCCTTTAGCAAGGCTCTTGGCCTATATTATCGCCGGTCACCACGCTGGCTTACCCGACTGGATGCCTGCGCCGGAAACAGGCGGCGATCTGCAGACCCGGCTTTTTGATCCGCTAAAAAATATTTTAAAAACTCACGAGATCGAACAAATAGCCAATATCCCTGCCGCCCAGGCCTTTCTTGATATTGACCTTCCTAGCTCAATGCCTTTGGGCTGTACCAATCCCGAAACTGCCCGGCAGAGCATGGAATATGTGCATCTGTGGATTCGTATGCTGTTTTCCTGCGTTGTTGATGCGGACTTTTTGGATACGGAAAAGTTTTGTACTCCCGAGAATTTCAATAAACGGGGCGGCTATCCCGGCCTTAAAGAACTGGGTGCGCGGTTTGATGCGCATATGGCCAAGAAGCAGGCCGATGCTCCGGCCACAGACGTTAATCAATCGCGTGCCGACATTCTACATTGTTGCCGAACGAAAGCGGGATCCCCGCCGGGCTTTTTTTCGCTTACGGTGCCCACTGGCGGGGGAAAAACTCTTTCGTCAATGGCTTTCGCATTGAATCATGCGATACAACACAATAAACAACGCATCATTATGGCTATCCCTTACACCAGTATCATCGAGCAGACAGCAGCAGTCTATAGAGAGGCCCTGGGGGCGGATGCTGTGCTTGAACATCACAGTAATCTTGACCCGGATAAAGAGACACACAAAAGCCGGCTTGCCGCAGAGAACTGGGACGCCCCGGTCGTAGTTACTACCAATGTTCAACTTTTCGAGTCTTTATTTGCCAGCCGTTCTTCTGCTTGCCGTAAACTGCACAATATCGCCAACAGTGTCATCATTCTTGATGAGGCGCAGATGCTTCCGCCGTCGTATTTGAGGCCCGTCTTGTCTGCCCTACTGGGGCTTGTGAAACATTTTGGAGTCACGGTTATTTTTTGCACCGCTACACAGCCGGCCTTGTCTGCTAGGATTGGCAGCGGCCTTGCTGTTTTTGAAGGTCTGCCGCCGGCAGTAGAAATTGTGGATGAGCCGGAACACTATTTCATGCTTTTAAAGCGGGTAGATGTCACCCTGCCTGCGCTTTGTGCCGTATTGGATTGGCCTGCGCTCGCTGAAGATTTAAAAAAGTACGACCAAGTTTTGTGCGTGGTCAACACAAGAAATGACTGCCGTGCTTTACACAAACTTATGCCGGAAGACGCCGTTCATCTGTCGGCCAATATGTGCGGCGAAGAGCGCAGTGAAGTTATTCGCGAGGTCAAAAAGAAACTGGAGAAAGGCCAATCAGTACGGGTTATTAGCACCCAACTGGTAGAAGCCGGGGTTGATATGGATTTTCCCGTTGTTTATCGGGCGTTGGCAGGTATTGATTCCATTACCCAGGCGGCCGGACGCTGCAACCGTGAGGGCCGTTTGAATCAAGAAGGTCGTTTGGGCAAAGTGATGGTTTTTGTTCCACCCAAACCCGCGCCGCCGGGACTTCTCCGTAAAGGCGAAGATGCTACAAAAAGCATCTTGCAGGGCAAAACAGTCCTTGAAATGACCCCCGCACTTTTTAACGAGTATTTTAAGACGTTTTACAATGCAGTAAATGATTTCGACAAGCCAGGGTTTCAGCCCCGCTTAGTTAGCGGCACCGGTGAATGCGCGTTTCAATTTCGCTCATTCGCCCGGGATTTCCGGATGATTGACGATACTGCCCAGCGCGGAATCATAGTGTGGTATCAAGGCAAAGAGCGAAATAGCTTGGAGCTGATCGGTCAGCTCCGCCGTAACGGGCCAGAGCAGTGGCTGTTGCGCAAACTCCAACGCTTCATCGTCAACGTCCCGTTGCCGGTATTCAACAAATTAGCGCAGGGCGATTATCTTGAAGATATTCATGGATACTGGGTGCAGAAAGTAAGCGGACTTTACAAGCCGGGGCTAGGCCTTCTGCCCGATGCAGGGGAGTGGGATAGGGAAACATTGGTTTGTTAGTTTTTATTTGAGAGGAGGTTTTTATGACGCAATTCTTTAATAAACCCTTTTGCCTCGAAGTCTGGGGTGATTACGCGTGTTTTACCCGGCCGGAGATGAAGGTTGAGCGGGTGAGTTATGATGTGATTACACCCTCGGCGGTGCGGGCGATATTTGAAGCGATCTTCTGGAAGCCGGCGATTAAATGGAAGCCGACGAAGATTGAAATCCTGAATCCGATCAGGTGGATCTCGGTTCGGCGTAATGAAGTCGGCGCGGTCATGAGTCCGCGCTCTGATGGCCTATTTATAGAAGATAACCGCCAGCAACGCGCAGGGCTGTTTTTGCGGGATGTGAGATACCGCCTTCATGCAGAATTAGAATTTGTTCCGATAGGTAAAAGAAGTAAAGTCCTAAAGCCGGTCCCGGAGTACTTGATTGATCAAAATGAGCAGGAAGACTTTGACCGTGATCCCAAAGAGGAAAATCCAGGCAAGTACAACGGCATATTCGAACGAAGGGCGGGGAAAGGTCAGTGCTTTCATTGCCCCTATTTGGGGTGCCGCGAATTTTCCTGTATGTTTCGCCTGGTCGAACAACCCGACAAGGAAGATTTGAGACCGATTCTGGAAAACAGGGACCTTGGTTTTATGCTGTACGATCTGGATTTTTCGAATGCGGCCGATCCCCAACCGACGTTCTTTCGCGCGAAGATCGAGAATGGTGTTATCTCTATCCCGGATTGGGACAGCGAGGAGGTGAAAAAATGATCCTGCAGGCGCTGTATGAATATTATCAGAGAAAAGCGGCTGATCCCGAAAGCGGCATCGCACCGGAGGGCTGGGAGTGGAAAGAAATACCATTCTTGGTCGTAATAAACAGTGACGGGTATTTTTTACGTATAGAGGATACAAGAGAGGGAGAAGGGCGAAAAAAAAGGGCAAAACGTTTTCTTGTCCCCCAAGGGGAAAAGAGAACGGGTAACATTAAGGCCTTTCTTTTATGGGACAATATTGAGTATGCGCTTGGCGCGAACCCGCGCAAACGGAAAGATATTAAAGAAAGGTTCGGCGCTTTTCGGGAAAAGTTTACCCAGGTATCGCAGATATATCCGGATATAAAGGCAGTTGATAAATTTTTGGTTAATGGTCCTGTTGAGCAGATAGAAAAATCAAATAGCCCTTTGTGGCCGGAAATGCTAGAAGGGAATGTCTTTGTTACGTTTAAAGTAGAGGGCAGTTCTTATTCAATAGTCTGTGATGCCCTTCCCAAAATTATGGGAAAGCATGTTGTCGGAGAATCGGCATGCCTTATTTCTGGAGACACAAACGTTCAAGTCGCACGATTGCATCCGTCTATTAAAGGGGTGCGAGGTACGAATACCAGCGGTGCGGCTATTGTCTCCTTTAATTTGCCTGCTTTCTGTTCATACGGTAAAGAACAAAATAAAAATGCGCCAGTCAGCGATAAGGCGGCATTTGCTTATACAACCGCCTTGAATGTTTTGTTGGGCAAGGATTCCATAAATAAAGTTTCTTTGGGGGATACTTCTATCGTCTTTTGGGCGCAGAAAAAGGAGGAGGTTGTTGACCTTGAGTCGAATTTCGTTTGGGTGTTTCGCTCAGACAAGGATGATACTGAAAGAGGCGTTAACGCCGTGAAAGCCATTTTTAATGCGGTCGAGAGCGGACGTTTGCCGCAGGTTGAGGACAATCGTTTTTACGTCCTGGGCCTTGCCCCCAATGCCGCGCGGATTTCGGTTCGCTTTTGGAAAACCGGGACCATTCGTGATTTTGCGGAGAAAATTTATCGGCATTTTCAGGATCTTGAAATAATCAGGCCTGTTCAGGATAGATATGAGTTCTTGTCTTTATATCAGATTCTGGGGGCGACCGTGCTTGAATATAAAGTGGACAAGATCCCTCCTAACCTGGCCGGAGCTGTCGTTGTCAGTATCTTGGACGGCTCGCCCTATCCCCGCACTCTTTTACAGCAATGCGTGCGCCGCATCCGGGCAGAACAGCATGTCAACCGCGCCCGCGCGGCGATTCTTAAGGCATGTATTAACAGATTTAACAGAATTCATAACCCTCAAACCAAGGAGGTTCTCGTGTCTCTAGACAGAATAAACACCGACACAGGATACCGTGTGGGGCGGCTGTTCGCGGTTTTGGAAAAAATTCAGGAGGAGGCGAATCCTGGAATAAACACAACCATCCGCGACCGTTTTTATGGCGCGGCTTCGGCAACCCCGGTTACGGTTTTTCCTCAGTTGCTGAAGCTAAAAAACCACCATCTTCCCAAGCTATCACCTGGTCGCAAGATTAATATGGAAAAGGAAATCCAGGACATTATTGGCGAAATGAAAGGTTTCCCGTCTCACATGACACTTGATCAGCAAGCCATGTTCGCGATCGGTTATTACCACCAGCGGCAGGATTTTTTTGTGTCTAAGAAGGATTTGAATAACGAATAATAACTTTATCATTCAGGGAGGAGACAGATACCATGACAACACCGCTTACAAAACGCTATGACTTCGTATTATTTTTTGACGTCCAGGACGGCAACCCTAACGGCGATCCTGATGCCGGCAATCTTCCGCGTATTGACGCAGAGACTGGCATGGGGTTGGTAACGGATGTCTGCATTAAGCGAAAGGTGCGAAATTATGTGCAGATCGTTAAGGGCGGGAACGATGGCTTTGATATTTTTGTTAAAGAAAAGGCTGTGTTAAACCAGTTAATCGAGACAGCACATGAACAGGACGGTGTAAAAACAAAAGAAAAGAACGAGAAAACAGAAGCCGCTCGTCAATGGATGTGCTCTCAATATTATGATATACGTACTTTTGGTGCCGTTATGACGACCGGTGCCAACGCAGGCCAGGTCAGGGGGCCGATACAGCTCACATTTGCCCGCTCAGTAGAACCGGTCGTGGCACTGGAACACAGCATCACTCGTGTAGCAAAGACAACGGAAGAAAGAGCCGAAACCGGCGGGTCTGAAATGGGCCGAAAGTACACCGTTCCTTACGGCCTTTACCGCGCGCATGGTTTTGTATCACCCCATCTTGCGGATCAAACCGGGTTTGGCATCGAAGATTTAGACCTTTTTTGGAAAGCGCTTCAACAAATGTTCGACTATGATCATTCCGCGGCACGCGGCCTTATGACAACACGGGCGCTTATCATTTTTGGGCATGGCACCGCGTTAGGATCGGCGAGCGCGGCATCTCTTTTTGATCGGGTGGAAGCCAAACGTATGACCGAAGGGCCGGCCCGGAAGTTTAGTGATTACCAGATTTTGCTGGATAACCAGCCTGTCGTTGAATTGCCCAAGATAGTCCGGGTGGGATAATTTTATGTTCTCCGAAGACGATCTTATTCAGCTTTCTGCCCTGCAGCATTTTGTTTATTGCCCGCGGCAGTGCGCGCTGATCCACATCGAGCAGGTGTGGGTGGAAAATATGTTCACAGCCGAAGGCAGGATCATGCATGATAAAGTGCATGAAGAGAGTGTGGAACACCGGGAAGGTGTCAAAATAGAGCGTGGCATGTTTCTTCGCTCGTTGGAGCTGGGCCTCATCGGTAAAGCGGACGTGGTGGAGTTTCACAGCGCTGCCGGCGGGGCTTGGCGTCCTTTCCCGGTAGAATATAAAAGGGGAAAGCCCAAAAAGGACTCTTGCGACATGGTCCAGTTGTGCGCCCAGGCTTTCTGCCTGGAAGAAATGCTTAACGTAAAAATAGAAAAGGGTGCCTTGTATTATGGCCGCACGCGGCACCGGCATGAAGTCATTTTTGACGACGATTTAAGGGCCGTTACCCGGAACACCGCATCCCAGGTGCGGGCGTTTCTTGAAAAGGGTGAAACGCCGCCTCCGGAATATTCGCCCAAGTGCAAGGCCTGCTCTATGCTTGCGGTATGCTTGCCGAAAGTTATGGGCCGGCATCAGTCTGTAACCTGTTATATGGAGGAGCAGCTGAAAGACCCGTGAAGAAATATCTAAATACTTTATATGTCACCACCCAGGGGGCCTATCTGTCGAAAGAGGGGGAAACGGTGGTTGTGAAGGTGGAAGAAGAAAAGCGCCTGCAAATCCCTGTCCATACTCTCGACGGAATCGTGTGTTTCGGGCAGGTGGGAATGAGCCCATTTTTGATGGGGCATTGCGCCGAGAACAACGTGGCTGTTACTTTTTTAACCGAGTATGGCCGGTTTTTGGCGAGCCTGCGAGGGAAGGTCTGCGGTAATGTGCTGCTTCGGCGCCAGCAGTACCGCAAAGCGGACGATCCGGCCTTCTCGGCCGAGGTCGCGCGTACCATTGTCCGGGGCAAGATCGCGAATGCCCGAGCTGTCTTGCAGCGAAGATTGAGGGATCATCCCGAGAAAGATAATACGGCCGATGTCAAACAGGCCTCGGGGCGGTTGAGTTGTTCTCTGGATAAACTGACCCGGCCGCTTGACCTGGATATGATCCGGGGCATAGAAGGCGAATGCGCGCACACGTATTTCAGTGTTTTTAATGATCTGATCGTCGCGCAAAAAAACGATTTTGTTTTTGAGGAGCGTAACCGCCGGCCGCCGCTGGACCGGGTGAATTGTCTTTTATCTTTTATTTATACTCTGGTTATGCATGATGTGCGTTCTGCCTTGGAGACCGTAGGGCTTGATCCTGCCGTCGGGTTTTTGCATCGCGACCGGCCCGGTCGGCCTGGGTTGGCTTTGGATATGTTGGAAGAATTCCGGCCGTTTATGGCGGACAGGTTGGTCTTGTCTTTGATTAACCGGGAACAGGTGCAGGCCAAGGGCTTTATACAGTCGGAATCGCGTGCCGTCACAATGGATGACGATACACGAAAAAGCATTCTTGTGGCCTATCAGAAAAGGAAGCAGGAAGAAATAACGCATCCCTATTTGCAGGAAACCGTGCCGGCCGGGCTTTTGTTTTACATCCAGGCATTGCTCATGGCGCGTTTTCTCCGGGAAGATATAGACGGCTATCCTGTATTTATTTGGAAATAAGAAGGTGGACCATGCTGGTGTTGATCAGTTATGATGTAAAAATGGACGACAGCGGCGGCCCCCGGCGGTTACGCCGGGTGGCAAAGGCCTGCAAAAACTTTGGCCAGCGGGTGCAGTATTCTGTTTTTGAATGTAACGTAGACCCGGCCCAGTGGGCCAAACTGCGCCAGCAATTGATTGACGAAATTGATTTAAAAAAAGACAGTCTCCGGTTTTATTTTTTAGGTTCCAACTGGAGACGGAGAGTTGAGCACATGGGGGCTAAAGAACCTGTTGACCTGGAAGGGCCGCTTGTCGCGTAGCAATCTGCCGTGCGAACCATGAGAGCGTGTGCTGTATGCGGGACGTTCGCAGGGGAGATATGTTCTTTGACAACAATAAATTATTTCAATCCAATATATAAGTTGTTTGTTTGATCGCAGTAAATCCGCAAAGGTTCGCGGGAATCGAAGTTTTAGTTGTTGGTGTTGTAGTAGATAGAAGAAGACAGTCGCGCCCTTCGCGGGCGCGTGGATTGAAACCCATGCACTCCAAGAGACCGGGGATCCGGCTGGATGTCGCGCCCTTCGCGGGCGCGTGGATTGAAACAATCCGGGTACTAACCGACGATAAGAACGAGGTGTCGCGCCCTTCGCGGGCGCGTGGATTGAAACTACCGAAATAACCGTTGTGACTACAAAACAGGCAAGTCGCGCCCTTCGCGGGCGCGTGGATTGAAACTTTACAGTTGGTACGTCATACGAAGACGAGATTAAGGTCGCGCCCTTCGCGGGCGCGTGGATTGAAACACATCAACGTGAAGTTGCCGACTTACGTGCCGCCGGTCGCGCCCTTCGCGGGCGCGTGGATTGAAACCCCCGAGAACGTATAAATCATAATCATCGGGGTGTGTCGCGCCCTTCGCGGGCGCGTGGATTGAAACAAGATAACCCTCCGATTGATAGAGTAATTGCTGTGTCGCGCCCTTCGCGGGCGCGTGGATTGAAACACCTCCCGGTTTAGATTGATTTATCCCTTTTTTAAGTCGCGCCCTTCGCGGGCGCGTGGATTGAAACAAACCCAGTACTTGTCACATAATCCCTTGCCTCAGTCGCGCCCTTCGCGGGCGCGTGGATTGAAACATTATTCGTCTGCAGGATAACAATCTTTTCACAGGTCGCGCCCTTCGCGGGCGCGTGGATTGAAACCGGATCTTTAAGAGATAAATCCACTTTCGGGTCAAGTCGCGCCCTTCGCGGGCGCGTGGATTGAAACTAATCTAGCGACGGCAGCGTCATATTATAAAGTGTCGCGCCCTTCGCGGGCGCGTGGATTGAAACTATGTCATGTGACATGAGGTTGTATACAAAAAGTTGTCGCGCCCTTCGCGGGCGCGTGGATTGAAACGTCCCCTAACAGTCAACCATGCGCTAAGATTATAGTCGCGCCCTTCGCGGGCGCGTGGATTGAAACGCGTGGATAATATCTGGGTCAGGGTCAATGTCTTCGTCGCGCCCTTCGCGGGCGCGTGGATTGAAACATCTACCCACGCCCCGGAAAGGGTTACGTTCCTGAGTCGCGCCCTTCGCGGGCGCGTGGATTGAAACAAATAAAAAACATAAAAAAGTTGTTGTTTTCCTACGTCGCGCCCTTCGCGGGCGCGTGGATTGAAACAATCATTATAATAGTAACAACAATTATGCTGGATGTCGCGCCCTTCGCGGGCGCGTGGATTGAAACGAATCGCTCTTGATAAAAGTTAAATAAATGTTAGTCGCGCCCTTCGCGGGCGCGTGGATTGAAACCCACCAAAATTTCAAATTATCCACAAACCTATACTGTCGCGCCCTTCGCGGGCGCGTGGATTGAAACTCACGTGGAATACATGGTTAAATTATGGTAACTTGTCGCGCCCTTCGCGGGCGCGTGGATTGAAACTAATCAGTTACAAATTGAGCAGTAGATCCGTCCTGTCGCGCCCTTCGCGGGCGCGTGGATTGAAACTTTAATAGCTTTAAAAATTAAATGGGGTAATTTTGTCGCGCCCTTCGCGGGCGCGTGGATTGAAACTCACGTGGAATACATGGTTAAATTATGGTAACTTGTCGCGCCCTTCGCGGGCGCGTGGATTGAAACCCGACGAGAATAAACTCTTATCTTGACGAAAAAGAGTCGCGCCCTTCGCGGGCGCGTGGATTGAAACGGTTAAGGATGAGTTATTATTATAACTTTTGCTCGTCGCGCCCTTCGCGGGCGCGTGGATTGAAACTAACGCAATCCTCGACTGTTCTCTTCGCTCCTAAGTCGCGCCCTTCGCGGGCGCGTGGATTGAAACGAGCAATAGGCCAACACATTGGATCGACGTTAAAGTCGCGCCCTTCGCGGGCGCGTGGATTGAAACGCGCCGGCCATAACGGTTGTCAGCATTAGCGCCGGTCGCGCCCTTCGCGGGCGCGTGGATTGAAACACACCAATAATCATTAACTTCATACTTTTCTTTTGTCGCGCCCTTCGCGGGCGCGTGGATTGAAACACACCAATAATCATTAACTTCATACTTTTCTTTTGTCGCGCCCTTCGCGGGCGCGTGGATTGAAACATATTGATTATAACAGGAGGATTCAACAATGCCTTTGTCGCGCCCTTCGCGGGCGCGTGGATTGAAACTAATATAACCGGGTCGCTCAACATTCCGTCGAGATGTCGCGCCCTTCGCGGGCGCGTGGATTGAAACTTCCTGGCCATCCCAAGCAACGCGGACGTAAACCTGTCGCGCCCTTCGCGGGCGCGTGGATTGAAACTTGTCCTTGGGTATGCGCTCCCCGGGGGTGCCGCAGTCGCGCCCTTCGCGGGCGCGTGGATTGAAACTAAGTACCCGGACATATTTGATCATATTGATACGTCGCGCCCTTCGCGGGCGCGTGGATTGAAACGTGTCATGGCACTCCTCACACGCACCCTGCAGATGTCGCGCCCTTCGCGGGCGCGTGGATTGAAACGCTTAATGTTAACAGGAAGGATGTTGATATTATGTCGCGCCCTTCGCGGGCGCGTGGATTGAAACTTTCACCGTTGCTCCTAACCGACAATCTTTCGTCGTCGCGCCCTTCGCGGGCGCGTGGATTGAAACTTTTTTAAAGTGCTGTTGAGTTTTACTCACCGCAGGTCGCGCCCTTCGCGGGCGCGTGGATTGAAACTATTTAGAAATGATCGATAAATCCGGGTACACTAGTCGCGCCCTTCGCGGGCGCGTGGATTGAAACAAATCACCACAATAAAGGAAATCGCAAAAAGGCGTGTCGCGCCCTTCGCGGGCGCGTGGATTGAAACACCCGATAAAGTCATGGGGGATTACGGATGACAAGTCGCGCCCTTCGCGGGCGCGTGGATTGAAACGCGCTTTTTGCGCATCTTTTTCCACTCTGTCCACGTCGCGCCCTTCGCGGGCGCGTGGATTGAAACTTATCCTCTATTACACAATTAGTACAAGTGTATCGTCGCGCCCTTCGCGGGCGCGTGGATTGAAACGCGATTATTTCATAATCCCCCAATATTGCGATTGTCGCGCCCTTCGCGGGCGCGTGGATTGAAACTCTCGTCAGACTGGGGCCTGAAGCTATGCAAAAAGTCGCGCCCTTCGCGGGCGCGTGGATTGAAACGATGTAATCCAAAACAACAGCCGAAGCTGCTTGAAGTCGCGCCCTTCGCGGGCGCGTGGATTGAAACCGACAAAAGGGAGGTTTTTTAAAAAAGGCACACCGTCGCGCCCTTCGCGGGCGCGTGGATTGAAACGCACTCCCCCTCAATCATCTCCACGTCGTTGGCGTGTCGCGCCCTTCGCGGGCGCGTGGATTGAAACAAATTATAGGTCGTAAAACAACGATTAACTCTGAGTCGCGCCCTTCGCGGGCGCGTGGATTGAAACAATATGCAAGGTTAAAGTAAAATCACTAAAAAAGTCGCGCCCTTCGCGGGCGCGTGGATTGAAACATCTGTCAGCTTTGTGTTCACGCCAATCGGTAAAGTCGCGCCCTTCGCGGGCGCGTGGATTGAAACGCTCCCCGGCTGTCAGGGTTTTATTTGATTTCAAAAGTTATTTATATTAGAATACACCCACGTTTTGACAAGGAGGAAAATGTGGGAGATTCTTTTTACAGTCAACTGGTCAGCGCCGGGTTAAATAAAGAGCCGCTTTCGGAAGCCCAATGTCTCGGTATATTGGAGTCGCCCAAGATCCGTCTGCTCGCGCTGTTAGACGCCGCTTATCAGATTCGGCAGACTTTCTACGGAAAGAAAGTCTTTATTCACATTATTGACAATGTCCAGAACGGGGCCTGCCCGGAAGATTGCCGGTATTGCGCCCAGTCCCGGGAGGCGTCTGCTTCTATCGAGTCGTACGGGTTTAAATCGGATGCAGAGATTTTGGCTGAAGCCGCGCAGGCTTATGATTCGGGCGCTTTCCGCCATTGTTTGGTTTTTTCCGGGCGGGCCCCCTCTTTAAAACGTATAGAGCGACTTGCCGGATTGGTCCGGGAGATGAAGCGGCGTTATCACCCCATGGAGATTTGTGTTTCTCCCGGCCTCCTTGACAGAGAGCAGTCCGAAATTCTCAAAGCCGCCGGGGTGGACCGCATTAACCATAATTTGAATACTTCCCGCCGGTTTTACCCGCGGATTTGTTCCACGCACACTTATGAGGACCGCCTGGCCACGATCCGAACCGCCCAGTCCGCGGGGCTGCAGATTTGTTCGGGGATCATTGTGGGAATGGGGGAGAGCAGCCGGGACATTGTGGACGTGGCACAGACGCTGGCCGCTCTGGGCGCGGAGTCGATTCCTATTAATTTTTTTATTCCTGTCGCCGGGACACGGCTTGACACGCCTTTGCATCTGACCCCGGAATATTGCCTGCGGGTGCTTGCTTTGTTCAGGGTCCTTAATCCAACGGCTGACCTCCGGGTGGCGGCCGGCCGGGAATTGTATTTGAAAGAGTTGGAGCCCCTGGCCCTGTACGCGGCGAACTCCCTGTTTTTGACTGGATATTTGAACGTGCGGGGCGCGGCTCCCAACGCGACTTTGCAGATGATCCGGTCCGCGGGGTTTGACATTCAGTCGGACATTCAACTGGAAGATTTGTTGGGCTGCGGGGCGCCGCAGGACAAACCGGACCGGCCGGCGGGCATATCTCTCAAAGGTTTAAGTGAATTGAGGCCGGCGGGGCAGACAGGACCGTCGGGCCGCGGGTCTCAACAATAATTTTAACCGGAGGGGCCATGGAAAAAGTTATTATTATCGGGTCTGGGCCGTCGGCGCATACCGCCGCTATTTATCTGGGAAGGGCGCAGTGCGAACCCCTGCTTTTTGAGGGCATGATGGCCGGCGGGGTGGCGGCCGGCGGGCAGTTGACCACCACCACGGACATCGAAAATTTTCCCGGATTCCCGGACGGGATCCCCGGCCCGCAGTTGATGGAAGACATGCGCCGGCAGTCCATAAAGTGCGGGGCGCGGATCAAGACGGAAACCGTCACGGCGGTTGATTTCAGCGGCCGGCCGTTAAAGGTTTTTGCGGATGAAACGGAATATTCTTCTTCGGCGGTCATCATCGCGACGGGCGCGACAGCAAAACGCATGCGTGTGCCGGGGGAAGACCGGCTTTGGCAAAGAGGCATTTCCGCCTGCGCGGTGTGCGACGGCGCGCTGCCTGTTTTCCGCAATAAAGTCCTGTTCGTGATCGGCGGGGGGGACACGGCGGCCGAGGAAGCGACCCACCTGACAAAATACGCCGGCCGGGTGTTTCTTGTCCACCGCCGGGACCAGTTGCGGGCGTCCCAGGCCATGCAAAAAAAGATATTTGCCAATAAAAAAATTTCCGTGATATGGGATTCGGTCCTGGCCGGCGTTCAGGGAGACAATCTCCTGAACGCTGTTGTGCTGAAAAATGTCAAGACCGGCGAAGAAACCACCCATGAGGCGGGAGGCCTGTTTTACGCGATCGGGCACGCGCCCAACACCGCGTTTCTTCAAGGCCAGATTGATCTTGATAACGACGGATATATCCGGACCGCGCCGGGCGGCACCCTCACGAATGCCGAAGGTGTTTTCGCCTGCGGTGACGTGCAGGATAAAAAATACCGCCAGGCCATTACCGCGGCCGGGTCCGGATGTATGGCCGCGCTGGATTGCGAACGATACCTTTCCTCACTGGGCGAATAATGTCCACAAGGAGGATGTCCTTTTCATGAGGCCCGAAACCGTCAGCCCGCCCGCGCCAGCTTCCTGGCCGATGTTTGAACGGATCGCTTCCCGTTACGACGCGGTCAACAGGATCCTGTCTCTGGGCATGGACCGGTCCTGGCGCCGCAGGCTTGCCGGAAAAGTGACCGGCTTGACGGGCGGGCGGATTCTTGACGTGGCTACGGGAACAGGCGACGTCCTGGGAGAGATAGCCTGCCAGAGCGCGGCCCCGTTCCAATTATTCGGGCTCGACAGGGCGGAGAATATGCTCCGGCTCGCCCGGGAAAAGTCCCGCCGTTTTTTTCCTCATCATGTCGATTTCCTGAAAGCCGATGCCCTGCACCTGCCGTTTCCCGCGGATATTTTTGACGCGGTGACCATGGGATTCGGGATCCGGAATATGCCCGACCCCCCGGGGGTTTTACAGGAAATAGCCCGGGTTTTAAAACCGGGAGGCCGTGTTTTTATCCTGGAGTTTTCCCTCCCGGCCAACAGCCTGATCCGCCGGGCCGCTTTGCTGTATCTGCGGGGCGTTGTGCCCGTGGTCGGCGGATTTTTGTCAGGAAACATAAAGGCCTACCGGTATTTAACCCGTTCGGTGGAACAGTTCCCTTGCGTGGATAATTTTTGCCGATGGCTCCGGCAGAAGGAATTTATGCATATCACTACGGATTCTGTTTTATGGGGGATGGCGTCCATTTATTCGGCTCAAAAACCGGGAACCCTCCGGCCGGATCCCGGATGACCTGCGGTTCAGCTTGATCAGGAGGCATCTTCGGTTCGACACATTTTGTGATTTGTGTTATATTAAATAACTTCACGGGCCATAAAGATCTACTGAAGGGATAAAGCTTTATGAAAGACAGATTGCCGGATTCCATAAACACCCAGGATTTCGTTCCGCTGTTTGAGCGCATCGAGTATGAAGAAAAACATTTTTTTATCACCGGGCGGGCGGGGACCGGGAAATCCACCTTTCTTCTTTTTTACCGCCAGCGGACAGGCAAGAATCTGGTTGTCCTGGCGCCCACCGGCGTCGCCGCGCTGAATATCAAAGGGCAGACGATCCATTCTTTTTTTAATTTCCGGCCGGACATAACCGTTGACGGGGTCCGCACTGTGCGGTTCCACCCGAAGATGAAAAAGGTCTACCAGAACCTGGATACGATTATTATTGATGAAATTTCTATGGTGCGGGCCGATCTTCTGGACTGCATTGACGCGTTCCTGCGGATGTACGGGCCGCGGTCCGACAAACCGTTCGGCGGCGTGCAGATGATTTTTATCGGCGACTTGTATCAGCTGGCGCCGGTCGTGCGCCAGGATGAACAATCCATTTTCAGCACGATGTATGACAGCCCGTATTTTTTCTCGGCGAAATCCCTGCAAAAAATCGATATGCATTATGTTGAGCTCGAGCAGTCTTACCGCCAGAAAGACGACCGGTTTATCGATCTCTTGAACCGGATCCGCACCAACGCCGTGGAACAGGAGGATATCGACGCGTTCAACGAGCGGTATCAGCCGGATTTTGAGCCGGATATGGACAAATTTTTTATTTACCTGACGACCACCAACCGTCTCGCCGACCAGATCAATGAACGCCGGCTGAACGATATTGACCGCAATTCATTTTCCGTGGAAGGCGTGTTGAAAGGCGAGTTCGACACCAAATTCCTGCCGACGCACGCGAATCTCGATTTAAAAATCGGTTCGCAGGTCATGCTCCTGAATAATGACACGGAGAGGCGCTGGGTGAACGGCAGCATCGGAAAAATCCTTGACCTTTTTTTCGAGGGGGAAACACCGGTCTGTATTCTTGTTGAATTATCCGGGGGGCGCAAGGTGGAGGTCACGCCGTTCACCTGGGAGCTGTTTCAGTTTTATTATGATGAGGAGACCGAAACCATTGAAGCGCGCACCGCGGGCTCTTTTCAGCAGTTTCCGCTTAAGCTGGCCTGGGCCGTGACGATTCATAAAGGCCAGGGCAAGACTTTTGACCATGTCATTGTGGATATCGGAGAGGGGACATTTTGTCACGGGCAGCTTTATGTCGCCTTGAGCCGCTGCACGACCCTGGAGGGGATCGTGCTCAAACGGCCGATTTCCCGCAAAGACGTTTTCATGGATGCCCGGATTGCTGAATTCCTGACCCAGTTCCAGTATCAGCAGGCCGCCGCGCGGTTCCCGTTAAAGAAGCGCCAGGCGATCATTGAAACGGCCTTAACCCGGAATCAGACGCTCGAGATTACTTATTTGAAAGAAAATAACCAGAAGTTTTTACGCCGGGTTATCCCCCGGGTTTTACGGCAGGTGGAACACAAGGGTGAGCCGTGCCTGGGGCTCGAGGCCTTTTGCCTGGACCGGCAGGCGAACTGGGTGTTCCGTTTGCCGTGTATCACGGATATTAAAGTTGTGGACCGCGAGCCGGTTTAAACGCCCTTTAAAATTTGTTTTGAAATGAACCTTTCCCCGTTTAAAATTTGGATTTTGGCCGTCCGGCCCCAGACCCTTCCGGCCAGCGTCGCGCCGGTTATCCTCGGCACGGCGATGGCGTGGAGCGACGGCGTAGCGCATGGGCCGTCTGCCTGGCTGGCTCTCTTGGGGGCCCTGGGCCTGCAGATCGGCACGAATTTGGTTAATGATTATTTTGATTTCAAGAATGGCGTGGACACGGAAGACCGTTTAGGCCCATTGCGCGTTACTCAGACCGGGCTTGTGCACCCCCGCAGGATGATAGGAGTGGCCGCCTTGGTTTTCGGCTTTGCGGCCCTGATTAGCTCGCTTCTGGTCCTCCGGGCCGGCTGGCCGATTGCCGTGATCGCCGTGACAGGGATTTTAGCAGGCATTTTTTACACGGCCGGGCCACGGCCTCTTGGATATATCGGGCTGGGAGAAGCGCTTGTCTTTGTCTTTTTCGGGCCGGTGGCGGTTATGGGGACTTATTACGTTCAATCCTTTGAAATGCACGCCGGGATTTTTTTCGCCGGATTGGCCGCCGGATGTTTTTCCTCGGCTATCCTTGTCGTCAATAACTTGAGAGACATCGAAACAGACCGGCGTTCCGGCAAAAGAACTTTAGCTGTCCGGTTCGGGGCGTCATTTGCCAGGAAGGAATACTTCACGCTCATGTTTACCGGTTCTTTTCTGCCGGTCCTGCTTTATTTGATCATTGAGGACCACCGTTGGATCCTTTTATCTCCGCTGGTCTGCCTGGCGTCATTGCCTTGTCTGGAAACGGTTTTTTCCAGGACAGACGGCCCTTCCTTAAACAGAGCCCTCACCTGGACCGGGATATTGCTGCTTGTGTTCACGGGACTCTTTTCGATCGGCTGGGCCATCTGATGATTCAAACCGCTGAAATTTTCCGTTATGCCATTCCTCTGCAGCTTCCCATGATGCTCGACGGCCGGCTCTTAAAAGAACGGGAAGGGTTCTTTATCAAGATTACGGACAAGGCCGGAGCCGTGGGGTGGGGGGAAGCGGCTTCTTTTCAAGATGGCCTTACAGAAACCGAAGTGCAAATGATCAATGCCGCGGCGCTGTTAAGGGATCAGCCTCTCCCGGAGGCGATGGCAGAGATGAATGCGATCCATATTAACGGCGTCGCCTTATCAGAATACAAGCCGACTGTCCAGTGGGCGGTTGAAACGGCTTTGTTCACGCTCAAAGCCAACCGCCAGGGCCTTCCTTTGGCCAGGATGATTAACCGGCGTTCCGAGCTTCATGTTCCGGTTACCTGTTTTCTGGCCGGGACATTGGCGGAAATTGTCTCTCAGGCCGAGGCCGCGCTGCGGCAGGGCTATCGGACGTTTCAAATCAAAGTGGGGCAGGGGGGGGCGCTTCAGGACGATATTGAACGCGTCCGGGCGGTTAACGCCGTCATTGAAAGCAAGGCCCTGCTTCGCGTTGACGCCAACCGCTCCTGGGAATTGCCAGAGGCGATTGAATTCATCCGTCAGGTCGGCCTGACGACGATTGAATATATAGAAGAGCCCTTGAAAGATTTTTCCCGGGTGGGGGAATTTTACCAGGAAACACTTATGCCTGTGGCCCTGGACGAATCCATCCGAACGCTGGATATTGATCGCATCCAGTCTCTGGAGGGAGTTGATGTTTTGCTTTTAAAGCCGGCGTTATTAGGCGGGTTTCATGAAACCTGGCAGTTGGCCACCGGCGCCCAAGACCGGGGCTTGCGTGTTGTTTTCGGCTCGGTTTTTGAGTCGGGTTACGGGTTAACCGTGATCGCGCACATGGCCGCCTGCCTGGCCAGAAATATTCCGGTCAACCTGGACACCGGGAAGTTTTTTACCCAGGATGTCCTGACCGCCGCTTTAACATTTCCTCACGCCAGCATGTCCCTGCAACAGCACAACCTTTTGAATGTTAATTTGAATACGGCTCTTTTGGCCCGTTGCGGGATTTAACGTTCCGTAGGGGCGATAAAAGATTATGGTTCCTTTAAAATACTCTGTGGTATATAATAGACCCAGTGAGGATTCAGATATGCCCTGTAAAGACGCCGCATCTAATATGATCATCAGGTTGGATCATCAGGATCGTTTTATCTCATTTGAATTCAGTAAAATGACCGGCGGAAGCCTTAGGAACAGGGAAACCGGATTTCAACATTATTGCCGGGGAAAAAATGTTTTTGAAATCCTGGATTATAATTTTCCTGACCTTGTCTGCGCTTTACATTTGGAAAAGGAAGAACAACAGTATATTTTATATCTTGAATGGGATGCCTTAAGAGCGTCTTTGGCTGTTTTTTTTGGGATTGAAAAAACTAACGTCGATTCTGAACGCTGCCTGATCACTTCGGTGCAGCATGATGAAGACGGGATTACTATTTCCGAAATTATCCTGCCCCCCCGGGATCTCCCCGAACTCGCGCCCCGCCCGGCATAAGATTTCCAGCAGACTCCCCGGCCGTTAAGTTTCTGAATGCCCCAGAGCCATCACGATTTTCCCGGTCCGGACCATTTCTAAGATGCCGTATTTTTTCATTAAAGCTTCAAACTCGTCCAGCTCGGCCGTTGGCCCGGCCTGCTCGATAATCAACGTGTTGTCGGAGTCGTCCAGAATGCGCGTGTGGTATTTCTTCATGAGTTTAAGCACGATCGGCCTGTTGGCGGACAACACCTTAATTTTGATCAGCGCTAATTCCGTATGGGTGGAATCCTGTCCGGTATGCTCGCTGACATGAATGACGTCAATCAATTTTTGGACCTGTTTAATGATTTGGTCCAGGGTTTCCGGGTCTCCCTGCGCGGTGATCGTCATCCGCGAGTAGCGGGGATTATAGGCCGGCGACACGACAAGGGAGTCAATATTATAACTGCGCCGGGCAAAAATATGGGCTATCCGGACCAGAACCCCGGGTTTGTTGGCGACGGTCATGCTGATGGTGTGGATATTTTTACGCTCAATGTTTTCTGATGGCATGGAATACCTCTTTAAGTACTGCCGGTTGGCTTCTCGAGTTTTGATTTCGGGGGTTCAATAATCATATGATATGCTGATTTCCCGGCCGGGACCATGGGGAAGACGTTGTCTTCCTTGACGACTTCGCAATGCACCAGGGCCGGACCGTTGTGTTTGAGGGCCGCTTTTAGCACGCTTTCCGCTTCTTCAACTTTTCCAATATGGAATCCTTTGACCTGGTAGGCCTCCGCCAGTTTGACAAAGTCGGGGCTCCCCTCGAGATTCACCCCGGAGAGGCGGTTGTCAAAAAACAGCTCCTGCCATTGCCGGACCATGCCGAGATATTTGTTGTCAATAAGAATAATTTTTACCGGGAGTTTATGGATGAACGCCGTGGCCAGTTCATAAAGCGTCATTTGAAAACCACCGTCCCCGACAATGGCGACCACCAGTTCTTTGGGCCGCCCGAACTGGGCGCCGATGGCGGCCGGGAACCCGTAGCCCATTGTTCCAGCTCCGCCGGATGAGAGCCATTGGTCGCTCCGGTCGCAGCGATAAAATTGCGCAGCCCACATCTGGTGCTGGCCGACATCCGTCACCACCGTGGCTGCCCCTTTTGTCAGGCGGTAAACCGTATCAATGACATATTGAGCTGTCAGGCCGGCGTTGATGTCATAATGGAGCGGGAATTCATTTTTATAATATTCCACTTCCTTGAGCCACTCGGTCGTGTCCAGTTTATCCACGTATTTGATCAGTTCTTTTAAAATAAGACGGGCGTCCCCGATCAAGGCGCTGTCCGGCTTAATCACTTTCCCGATTTCAGACGGATCAATATCGATGTGCAGCTTTTTGGCGCCGATGCAGAATTCTTCGGTGTTCCCGTTGATCCGGTCGTCAAACCGCGACCCGACTGAACAAATGAGGTCGCAGTTGATAAGCGCTTTGTTGGAATACGCCGTGCCATGCATCCCGACCATCCCGAGGGAGAGGGGGTGGGTTTCCGGGAAGGCCCCTTTTCCCAGGAGGGTACAGATCACAGGGGCCTGGAGTTTTTCCGCCAGGGCCCGCACTTCCTGGTCCGCTTTGGCAATGACAGCTCCGTGCCCTACCAGCAGGAGAGGCCGTTTCGTGCCTTTAAACATCCTGGCCACGGCTTTGATGCTTTTGATATTGACTTTGGCGGCGATAGAGTATCCCGGCAAGTCCATGGGAGGATTGATCGTTTTGGCCGTAAACGGGGCGGAGGAAATATCTTTGGGCAGATCAATCAAAACCGGGCCGGGCCGGTTGGTGTTCGCGATAAAAAACGCTTCTTTGATGATCCGCGGGATATCATTTACGTCATAGACCAGATAGCTGTGCTTGACGACCGGCATAGTGATGCCGACGATATCCGCTTCCTGGAACGCGTCTTTCCCCAGCATGGACCGGATCGTCTGTCCCGTCAGGACAATGACCGGAACCGAATCCATCATGGCGGTCATAATGCCGGTCACGGCGTTGGTGGCTCCGGGGCCGCTGGTTACGCAAACAACCCCAGGCCTTCCGGTCACGCGGGCGTAACCGTCGGCCATATGCACCGCCGCCTGTTCGTGCCGCACCAGGATCAGTTTAATTTTTGAGTTGACCAACGCATCAAAAATAGGGATAACGGCGCCGCCGGAAAGCCCAAAAATATATTCAACCCCTTGTGATTCCAGACATTTGATCAGAATCTCTGCGCCATTCAGCTGTTCTTTGGTGGTTTTCTTGGCCATAAAATCCTCGATTATTAATAAGATTAGTAAATCAGCATCCTGCGGGCTCGTTCGTTTGGGCTCACTCGCGCAGGATCAATTCGCATTTCTAGTTTACACTCCCTTGGGTCGTGTATTAAAAATCAGGATCCTGCGGCTCGTTCGTTTGGGTTCACTCGCGCAGGATCAATTCGCATTTCTAGTTTACACTCCCTTAGGTCGTGTATTAAAAATCAGGATCCTGCGGCTCGTTCGTTTGGGCTCACTCGCGCAGGATCAATTCGCATTTCTAGTTTACACTCCCTTGGGTCGTGTATTAAAAATCAGGATCCTGCGGCTCGTTCGTTTGGGTTCACTCGCGCAGGATCAATTCGCATTTCTAGTTTACACTCCCTTAGGTCGTGTATTAAAAATCAGGATCCTGCGGCTCGTTCGTTTGGGCTCACTCGCGCAGGATCAATTCGCATTTCTAGTTTACACTCCCTTGGGTCGTGTAAACTAAATGCTCATTGAATAAAACGGGTTTCATCTTAGCAAAACGTGTCGGGGAATGCAAGATTTTTGTCCTGCTATACTTCCGTTTCCCGAAGGAACGCGTTTTTAAGAATAATTCTGTTTGAGCCAATCCACAATCTGGTCTGTGTCGTACAGGACCTGTCCGTTGACAAAGAGGCAGGGGACCTGGCTTTTGCCTCCAATATTCAGGAGTTCCTTGCGGTATTCGGCGTTTTGGTCGATGTTTTTGAGCGGGAGTTCAATGCCTTGTTCATCAATAAAATTAAGGACTTTTTGGCAGTAAGGGCAGGTGGATTTGTAATAGAGCAGCCGTTCGTTCATGAAAGACTCCTTGGGGGAATCCCGGCCCATAAGCTGGAGGGAGTGTCAGCGCCCCATGTGATGAAGTATTGTGATATGATTTTCCTGTTCTGTCGATATGTTTCAGCGGTCTTCCGGTTGTGTCTGATAATGTGCCTGGTAAGCCAACAGGTTTTCCCGCAACAGGTCTAAATCGCCGATTTTAAACAAGGTCGCCCGGATATGCGCCGCTTCCGGGAAGCCCCGGATATAACCGATAAAATGTTTCCGGAGGTGCATTGTGCCCCAACGGGGGCCTTTATATTGTTCAGCCAGGGTGAGGTGCTGAAGGCAGAGTTCGAAACGTTCGGCCGGGGAAGGGGCGGCCGCTTCCTGCCCGGTTTCCAGATAATGCCGGGCTGTCTTAAAAATCCAGGGATGGATAATGGCTTCTCGCCCGATCATGACCCCGTCACAGCCCCAGTCAAGCATGGCCCGCACATCAGGGGCGCTTTGAACATCTCCGTTGCCGATGACCGGAATGGAAATTGATTTCTTGACTTCCCCTAGCCACCGCCAATCCGCGTTTCCTTTATAGGCCTGATTGCGTGTCCGGCAGTGGATGGTGAGGGCCTGCGCCCCGGCCTGCTCCACGATGCGGGCGACGTCTAGGATGACGATCGAATTCTGGTCCCAGCCCAGCCGGGTTTTAACGGTGACGGGGACGGGTGAGGTTTTCACAACCGCCGCAAGGATGCGCTCCAGCAAAGGGAGGTCTTTGAGCAGAGCCGCGCCTTCTCCCCGCTGGGCATGATTCCTGGCCCAGCAGCCGCAGTTAATATCGATGAAGTCCGGGCGGAAACGGGAAACGATATCGACGGCTTGTTGCATGGATTCGACGCGGCTGCCGAAAAGCTGTACCCCGACCGGGCGTTCCTCGTCCTCAATTTTGACGCGCGCCAGGGATTTAGGGATGCTGCGGATGAGGGCTTCACAGCTGGTGAATTCGGTCATAACCACGTCCGCTCCCAGTTGTTTGCATATCCGGCGGAAAGGGATGTCGGTCACATCGTCCATAGGGGCGAGGATAAGGGGGGTGTCCTGGTTGAGAAAATTTATTTTCATTGTGATCGCCTTCAGTGTTTTTAGCCCGACCAATTATACTTGATTTTAGTTTGATTGCAAATATTCCTGAAATGGTGTATATGTAAAGTTATTATTTTTAAAAATTTTTTATGAAAAAGACGACTATTTCTTTTTTTACCTTCGGGTGCCGGGTGAACCAGTCGGAAACAGCGGTTTTGCAGGATCTTTTCGCGCAGGAAGGGTACCGGGTTGTGGCTTTTGGCGACCCCGCGGACGTCGTGGTCATCAATACCTGCACGGTTACGGCCCAAGGGGACGCCGATACCCGCAAAATGGTGAACAGGCTTGCCCGCGAATTCCCAGAAACCCGAATAGCTCTTATCGGTTGTCAGTCCCAGTTGCAGGGAGATGAACTGGCGCAGTTTAAGAATGTGCGCTGGGTAGTGGGAACGGCCGCTAAGCTGAAGCTCCCGGGGATTATCCGGGAAAAATGTCTGGAGGCGGGGGCTCGCGTAGTTGTCGAGCCTATCCCGCGGGAACCTTTTTCTCTCCCGGCGGCGGGGCGGGACCGGCAGCACACGCGGGCCATTTTAAAAATACAGGACGGGTGTGATTTTTTTTGTTCTTATTGTGAAGTGCCGTACGCCCGGGGGCGGGCCCGCAGCCGGTTTTATGGCGATGTGATACAGGCCGGGCGGAATTTTGCGGCCGCCGGGCACCGGGAGATTGTCTTGACGGGAATTAATATCGGGATGTACCGGGATGGTTCGTTAAAATTGCCTGATGTGCTCCAGGGGCTGGAATCCGTGCCGGGTATTTCGCGCATCCGGATTTCTTCCATTGAATTCAAGACGTTCAACCGAAGTCTTTTTAAAAAAATGTTTCCAAAAGGGAAGTTGTGCCGTTATCTGCATGTGCCTTTACAGAGCGGAGATGATGCGGTCTTGCGTTTGATGAACCGCCGTTATTCTTCGGGGGATTTTGCCGTTTGGCTTCAAAAGGCCCACGAACTGGTCGAAGATTTGTGCGTCGGCACGGATGTCATCGTCGGATTTCCCGGAGAGACCCGCAGCCGTTTTAACGCGACCTGCGCCTTCCTGGAGGAACAGCCGTTGCAGTATTTTCATGTTTTCAGCTATTCAGAGCGCCGGAACGCCAGGAGCAAAGATATGGCGGATCCCGTGAGTGCCGGAGAAATTCGCCGCCGCAGCGCTTTATTGCGGGATATGTCCCGGAGAAAAAGAAAAACATATTATGCATCTTTGTCCGGTAAGACGGTGAATGTCCTGTTTGAAGAAGAAAAAAAAGGGGGATGGACAGGCTTAAGCGATCATTTTGTCAGAGTTCAGGTGAAATCGAAATCTAATCTTGCGAACCACCTTGTCCCGGTGAAATTACTTCATCCCCATGACCAGTTTATGACCGGACAATTAGTGGGGTGAGCCATGCCTTTTCTTAATTTTTTTAAAAAATATTTTTCCCACCCCCCTCAACCAGCCCAAGCTGAACGAGAGGCCTGTGTTCCGGTGCCGGAAGATCCGAAGTCCGGGGCAGACGCTTCGCCCGTAACCCCGGAACAGCCCGTTGATCCGTTGCCGGAAGAGAACGGGGCCACCCCCGTTGCGCCGGAAGATTCTTCTTCGGCTGCGCCGGCGGCTTTGGAGACCGAACCGGCCCAGGCCCCGCTCCCCGAGCCTTCACCGCTTGAGCCAGCCCCGGCGGTAAAAGCATCAGTCAAAAAGGTCTATTTTCTGGGCAGCAGCCAGGAGAAACTGAATCAGCGGCTTCAGGATGAGTTGAAGAAAATGGGGTTCTCGTGGATCGATTTGTCTGCGGTTTATATGGAACGGGCTTTGGATGAAATTATGCGCAACAACCCGGATGTCTTTTTTTCCGTTGTCGTCCTGTCCGGAGATGAATTTGTTTACGATAAAAATGGCAAGCCGTCGCAGGCCCGGGTTTGTTCCAAGCAAGATATTGTTTTTAAGCTGGGATATTTGATCGGCCACTACGGGAAGAGTAATTGTTTTGTGCTTTATAAAGAACAAAAAAGTTTTGCGCTGCCAACCAGTTTGATTCACGGTATTTTTACCGTGCTGGATGACGATGTCCGCTGGAGAGACATGTTGAGATCGCGGCTGGTCGGAGCGGGGTATTCTATTTCATGTTGAAGCGGGGAGGCCTCATTTTGCGACGTGGTTTTTTAAAGTTGATTTTTTTGGGGGGGCTACTTATCTTCGGGGCGGCCCTGGAGGCGGCGTCCCCGGAAAATCCGGAGATGACCATGACCAGCGTTGATTTGATCGAATGCGGCGATAAAAAATTGGAATTTAAAATTTTGTGCAATCCACGCTGGCCGACCCAGCGCAATACACAGAGTCTGAAGCTGATTATTGACGCCACGGCTCAAGCCGAAGTGGCTGTGACCATCTACAAATCTGAGGAAGTGGGATTGACTTTTTCTGATTTGACCCCGACCGCCTTAAAGCGTGTTTTTGAGTATTCGGATGAATTTAAATACGCCAGAACCTTTGTCAACAGGCAAAAAGCCGTCCGTGTCGAGGCGCAGCCCCTGGGGCAGCCGGAAACACATCTTTTGGACTATTTTTTTATCCGGGACAGTCATTTGTACCGGATTAGCTATGCCGCCCGCAATGCCGGGCAGTTCCGAAAATATTTGCCGTTATTCGCGGAAATGATGCGGAGTTTTGAATTTATTCATTTGAATTTTTAGCCCTTCCTTCTAAAAATATGTGACGAAATAATGCGTGCTCGCCATAGACAAACCTTTAACTTTGTGTTATAAATTTTATTATGAAAAAAATACTTTTTATTATAACAATTTGTCTGATGTTAACCCAAACCGTGCCCGGGTATGCGGTCATGGTCCATTATTACGATGAGAACGGGAAGATTCACTATGTGAATACTGCCGTGGCCCAGGTTCCTTCCCGGTACATGGATCAAGTCCGGCCTCAATTAGAGGCAGCTGAACGGGCAGAAGCCGAAGAGGCGGAAGAAAAAGCGGTCCCCGAGACGGACATCCCGGAAGAGCCGGGAGAGGATGAAAGCGAGACGCCGAATCCCCCCCGAATTGTCCTTGATGTCCTGATGACTCCACACTGCCGGGGATGCATGAGGCTTTTTTCTCAACTGCGCGTGAACAAGATTTTTTTCCGGTCCCACAACATTGAAACGAGTGCCCGGGGGAAAGAATTGTATCAGCAGTATCAAGGTATGCCGCTTCCGATTACCATTATCGGCGATGAGGCCGTTTCCGGTCCCGACATCCTCAAGATCAAAGAACTTCTTGAAAAAATGGAAAAAGAAGAATAAGCTTTTCGTTCCTTGGGTTAACTGGCAACTTAATTAAGGAAAACGTGATGTGTCATAAGAAAACTGGATTTACTCTAGTTGAAGTGATGATTGTTGTCGCTATTATCGCTCTTTTAGCTGTGATCGCTATCCCGAACCTTTTCCGGGCCCGCATTCAGGCTAATGCTTCGGCGGCCCAGGCCCATCTGAAATCTATCGCCAATTCCCTGGAAAATTATGCGGTTATTCATAGTGTTTATCCCGCCAACACATCCCAACTCCTGGGAGCCAGCCCTCCTTATTTAAGTATCGACTTTTTCTCGGGAACCCATGCCGGATATTCGTTTACCAGTGTTTTGGCGGATTATTCTTACACGGTTACCGCTTCTCCGGCGAATGCGACTTCCGGGACAAGTACGTTCACTTTGACGACAGGCGGCATTATTTCTGCTTTATAAGTCATTTATATCACGTCCCCCTGGGCTTTTTCCCCGCTGAGAAGCATGGGAAGCCGGGAAAAGTGTGTTATAATGGTTTTTATCCAATAATTCTTTTTTTATAAAATGGCGCGTTTCCTGTTTGTAAAACCCTGTTGGCCCTATCCTTACAGCAAAGGGGACCATACGTATAATCGTATATGGCCGCCGTTGTCTTTACTGAACGGCGCGGCGATTTTAGAACGCCAAGGTCATGTCGCCCATGTTCTGGACGCCCATGCTTTGAGGCTGAGTTTGGACGATATTCCTTCCCGTCTGCAAGGCTACGATGCGATTTTTATTACGTCCTCCTGCCTGGATCGATGGCAATGCCCGCCCTCTGATATTACGCCGTTCCTCGAAACGGTCAAAAGGGCTCAGCAGGTCACGGCCGAAATTTATGTGATGGGTTATCATGGGACCGTGGATCCGGAGGGGGTGTTGCAACGTACGCAGGTCAAGGCTGTTTTACGAGGCGAGCCCGAGCGGATGATTGAAGCTCTGGGGGCCGGGAAAGCTCATCCGGATATCCCGGGTTTGACATATTTTTCTGAAGGGGAAATAATCTCTTCCGGCGACGGGCAGGCTTTGGACTTGAGTTCCTTGCCCTTGCCGGCGTATCATCGAATCGACCGCCGGCTGTATTCTTATGAAATTTTAGGGGGCGATTTTGCGCTTTTCGAATTCAGCCGGGGATGCCCTTATGATTGTAAATTTTGTAATAAAATCATGTACGGTTCTTCGTGGAGAACCAAAAGTTTGCCGCAGATCAAATCGGAAATCCAGACCGCTGTCGAGCAATATCATTACCGGACAGGCTACTTTTTTGACCTTGAATTTCTCTCCGACCGGCAGTTGGCCGAAAAAATTTGCGATTTTTTAATATCCCGACACTATTCTTTCCAGTGGTGCTGTCAGACACGGGCTGATTCCCTGGACGAATTTATTCTGGATAAAATGAAACAGGCGGGATGCCGTTTGATCCACATGGGGCTGGAGAGCGCCCAACAGAAATATCTGGACCTCTCCGGGAAAAACATGCGGCTGGCACAGGCCAGGGAGGCGGTGAGCCTGTGCCGTTCGGCGGGTATTCAATCGCTGGTTTTCCTTCTTTTTGGGTTTGCCGGAGAAACCTCATCGGAACGGGAAGCTGCGCTTCGCTTCGTTCAGGAATGCGATCCGGATTATGTTTCATTTCATAAACTTTATCCTTACCGGGCAGGAGCTTTTTATCTCCCGGATTTAAACGAAAATCAGGAGATCGACCGGTTTATCCGAAAGGCGGTTTTGCGGTACTACCTGCGGCCGAAAATTTTACTTCGCATGAACCGGAGGGCGCTGCTGCGCAGCGCCCGGCTTGTCCTGGGGCGCCTGCGATCATGACCTATCCACCGAATTTTCAACAACAAGCCCGCATGAAATTTTTAACCGCCATGGTTGTGTTGTTCTGGATGGCCTTCCTGATTTTTTTCCGCCTCGGTCATTATGCGTTATGGGACGACGAAGCGATCTGCGCCTTGTTTGGAAAAACTCTTTGGGAAACCGGTGACACGTCCGCCGTTTTGGGCCAGAATATCATCGCCTTCAATGACGGGCGGGAACTGGAAAATTTGCGGCAACGGTATGTCCCGCCGTTGCAATTTTATCTTGTGGCCCCGTTGGCCGGGACCACCCGTCATTCGGCCTTTGCGGTTCGCTTTCCGTTTGCGCTCTGCGGGCTTGTTGCCGTGGCTGTAATCCTGTATTGGCTTTGGGAAACCCGAGCGCCCCTCCAAACCTGGCTTTTGATGTCGGCCGGGCTGGCGGGCAATGTGTCCCTGATTCTGTTTTTTCGGCAGTGCCGGTATTATGCGCCGATGATATTGTCCGCTCTTCTTCTGGCCTATGGGTATCTTAGTAACACTGCGAGCAGAAAAAGAATTTGGCTCATGGCAGGGGCGGCTATTCTGCTTTTGGCCTCAAATTATCTGGCTTATATCGCGGTTATGGCCGGCGGTATTGTTCATTATCTGATATGGAGGAGAAAAGACCGTCCTTTTTCAGCGCCGGAAGCGTGGTTTTTTGCCCTCACGCAATGTCTGGCCGGCGGTCTCATATTCAGCGTTTATAACCCTTTGGGAAAGGATGTCTGGGATTATTCCAGCCGTTTATGGCTCTGGGAGAGACTTTTGCTTTTGGGGTGGAATTTCCGCGATTTAAACGCCTGTGAAATGGGCATCGGTTTATTCATAGCCATGGCCCCGTTATTGTATTTTTTAAAAAAAGACCGCCGGCTTATTGAGGCCCCGGTTATGATTTATACTTATATCCTGGCTATTTCTATTTTTTCTCCCCAGCCGGTCGATCAAATGTCGGTGGCTTTTGTCCGTTACCTCTGTCCTTTGATCCCGGTGTGCATTTTTACGGCTGTTATCGTGATTCAGGCCCTGACGGTTAAAGTGCCGTGGCTGGCTTTCCCTCTGGCCTTGGTGTGTTTTATGACGAATAGTGTACACGGGGGTCCGTTTTTTCAGCATCGTGACGGGACAGCTTTCTCGCATGTTATTCAGAACAGCCCCTGGCGTTCGACGATTGTGGACTTTTTGCGCGAACTGGCAACACCTCGTGAAGGGCCTTACCGTATGACGGCTGATTGGATCAAGAGGAATGTGAAGGAGGGGGCCAGCGTCCTGGCTGTCCCCGGCTACACCGTTTACCCGCTGATTTTTCATGCCCCTCACGCGATCTATGCCTGGCAGCTTGCGGGAAACGAAACAGGTGGGCAGTTTCAGCATTTGCCGGATATCCATTTCCGGGGCCGGGCCCGGCCTGATTATATTATTGTCTTTGGCCCGTCGGTTATCGAGGTTGCCGGGTTGCTTGACCAACAAACCGGTACAGAAAAATATATTGCTGTTGAACGCCTGGATGTTTACTGGGCCGACCTTATCCGGCCGGAACTCTTCTGGCATTCTTTTTCCCCGGTCAGGAATTACAACCCGGATACGGAATCAATTTTTATCTATAAAAAAGCATCCCGTTGACAATGACCGATTATTTCAGGCCTTTGATCCCGCCTTTGCAGAAGACCATGGGCATGCCTGTGGATGAAAGTGAGACATTCATGAGGTCTTCCGCTTCGGGGCTGTTCGCACACATGTTCAGAGCCGCCAGCCCGCTTCGCAAAATGAATGGCTAACAGGGGG
>JAGOJP010000119.1 GCA_017995055.1 Candidatus Omnitrophota bacterium | reverse complement strand
CATTGAGTGCCATCTGCATTCTCCTTTTTCTTTGGCGTTTTGGTATCTGCTGAACTGCGATGAGGACCTTCAAATGCTGTCACAGAAGTCGTGAAGCTTTTGACTGTGAAGCTTTCGTCTGTGAAGTGAGGGACATGGTAGCATGGGGGGGAAAGGTGGGGGGGAAGCGACGAGAAGGATAGTCTGCACGCCATACAGGCAGCTTTCGATTTGGGGGTAACATGTATTGACACGGCTCCGGTTTACGGTCGGGGTTTGGCTGAAACTTTGGTCGGACGGGCGACTCAAGGCCGCCGGGACCGGGTTATTATCGCGACAAAATGCGGTTTAATCACAGAGGGCCGCCGCGTCATGATCAGTCTCAAGGCCGCGAGCATCCGCTCCGAGGCGGAAGAGTCTTTGCGCCGCCTGGGGACGGACTACATAGATGTGTATCAGTGTCATTGGCCTGATCCGAAAACCCCTTTGGAAGAAACCATGAGCGCCATGCGCAAACTTCAGGAAGAAGGAAAAATCCGGGATATCGGTGTCTGTAATTTTTCCTTGGCACAATTAAAAGAAGCCATGGAGTATGCCGAGATTTTTTCGGCCCAGAACCAGTTTTCCGTCCTGACCCGCGATATAGCCGGAGATATCCTCCCTTTTTGCCGGAGTCAAGGAGTGGCGGTTTTCTCCTATGGCGCTTTGGGGGGCGGCATTTTGACAGGGAAATATGCGATGCCGCCGGTTCTGGATAAAGCCGACGCCCGGAGTTTTTTTTATAAGTTTTATAGCGGAGAACCATTCCGGAAAGCGCAGTCGGCGCTTGAAGCTTTTAGGAAAATCGGCCGGCCGCCTCAGCAGATCGCGGTCAACTGGGTGCGCCAGCAGCCGGGTGTTTCCAGTGTTATCGTCGGGTGCCGGACCGCCCGGCAGGTGGACGACAATATGGGCGCGGCCGATTGGGATTTATCAAAAGAAGACATGGAAACGATCACCGCTTTATCTGCCTTCACAGAAGACCACGGGCTGGCCCGGGGATGAATGCGAGGGGGGGCATAAGGTCTTCGGCTTCGGGGAGGGCGCACGCGTGTTAAGACACCGGGTCATTCTGCGAAGCGAATGGATAGGAGGGATCACGCCCGTGGGCGAGGGGCTTCATAATGGATGGAGGCATTTCGATTCAGGCGATTCAACGTTATACAGAGGACGTTTTTCCCGCTTTCGGGGTGAATAAGAAGCAGGAAATTTCCCGCCTTTTGTTTGAGATTATCAGAAGGGACGGCTGTCATCTTCAGAGCGTCTTGCCGGAAGCCATCAAACACAGTGATTCCTTCCGGCAGGTCAAGGCGTTTTTGACGAAGCGGCGTTATCCGAATATGACCGCAGTTCGGAGAAAAAGCCTGCAGCGTTTCCTGAAGATCCCGGAGCCCTGCCGGATGCAGGGGGCGGGGCCTGTTGGCCGCCGGTGGGAGCCGAAAAAGGTGTTCGTGGAAGAACCGCTGATGACCGACCCGCTTGTCCGGCGACTTCGGCGGATAGCCCCCGACGCCGCCATTGAGCCGATTCTTTCGTATAGGCATTATTGCCGTCAACAGGCCTATTCCATTGACGATTATAACCGGCGCGCGGAAACTTTTTTTGTCGTTCGGGAACAGCATCAATTTTGGCAGCCGTGCCCCTGTTCCCAAGGATCGGTTTCCTGCGGGTACGCTGTCCTGAATTTAGGCCAGGGGTGCCCGTTTGATTGCACATATTGTTTTATGCAGGGGTATCTGAATTCTCCGGGAATCGTTCTCCCGGCGAATGTTAATGATTTTTTTGAAATGCTTGAGGCTCACGGAGGCCCCTGGCGGATCGGGAGTGGGCAGTTCAGCGATTCTTTGGCCTTGGATCATTTTACGCAATATTCGCGGAGCATTGTTTCTTTCATGCGGCGGCACCCGGAGTGGTTTTTTGAATTTAAGACCAAAAGTGATAATATAGGTTTATTGTTGGAAGAAGAGCCCGTGCCGAATATTTGTGTCGGCTGGTCCCTGAATCCCGCGCGGATTGCCGCCTGCGATGAGCAAGGAACGGCGTCCTTGGAGGCCCGGCTGGTAGCGGCGCAAAAATGCGCTAGCCGGGGCTGGCGCGTGTCGTTCCATTTTGACCCGATCGTGTATGACGAGGGGTGGGCGGAATCTTACCGGGACGTGATCCGCCGTTTGTTTGGTTTTGTCCCTCCAGAAAAGGTGGTCTGGATCAGCCTGGGGTGTTTACGGATGATGCCGCGTCTGCAGCAGGCGATAGAAGCCCGTTTCCCGGCGTCCCGCATCCTGTGCGGCGAACTCGTGCCGGGTTACGACGGAAAACTGCGGTATCCGTTGGATGTAAGAAAAAAGATATATAAAAGCATGGTGAGTTTTATCCGGGAACATGACAGCCGCGTTCCTGTTTATTTATGTATGGAACAAGCAGAGGCGTGGGAAGGACTGCCGTTGGAACGGCATCTTGACCGGGCTGTATTTTCTTCAAGACTATGACTAAAAATAAAGACCATAATTATATTTCTTGTCTTGAGCTGGTCCAGGCAGGGAAGGCCGCTCATGACCTGGGGAAAACGCTTTTCCAGGATATCAACAGGCGCAATATTAAGCTTTTTGATCTTCCGGCGCATAAGCGAATTTTTCTCTTTATCATGACCCGGGCGGTCAAAACTTTCGCGGCTATTGAGGTGTTATGCAAACGCGGGTACGGGCAGGATGTCTCCGCCCTGATCCGGAGCCTGCTGGAAAACCTGATCACGGTGCGGTATATCATTTATGATCCCCGGAACGCGGATGAAAAAGCCAGGCGGTTTGTGGAATATAAATGGGTTATTTTTAAGCGTTCCCTGGCCGAAGAAGAATTGTCCGTGCGCAGTGCGTCACGGGCAGCTCAGCAGGAGTTCTCCGAAAAGAAAGCCCTGGTTTTGGAGCATGTGGATGATTTCAAGAAAAAATATCATGTCGTTTCAGACCGCGCCCTGGTGACCTGGTCCGGCAAGACGGTGAAAGACATGGCCCGCCTTGTCAACCGGGAACTCCACCAGGAATACGAAGCGATGTTTCGGCAATGTTCGCGGTTTGCTCACCCCACGATCCTGGGCGATAAAGAATATATCATTCAGGGACGCAAAACGCTGACATTCGCGCCGGGGCCTTCGGCCTTGGGTGTGGAATTAAATTATTTTGCCGCCACCAAGTATTTTATGCAATATTTAGAACTTATCAACGGCCTCTTTGCCCTGGGACACGAGCAGCAGCTCGCATGCCTTCGCAGGAATTTCCAGAACGCCCAGGACTGCCTCAATAAAAAGTCTCTTTTGTCTCCGGGCCTTTCCTCGAAATCCGGAACCCATCATCTGAAAGAAGTGAAAATATATTTTCAATATTAACGGGAGCTGCTTTCGTGTCAGGGTGTTTACCAGTGTGTCCCTGTCTGGGGTTGTCCATTTGTGTCATGTTGACAAATTTCTGGAATTCCATTAAAAAGGGGAATAGTTAGGTGCCCAATATAATTTGCAGAGGGGGGGTTGATGAACTTTAATACTCTTTTAGAGTATTTTGAACAGGCTCAGGCGTTCAAACACATCCAGGAAATTATTTGCATCCTATGCGGTGCCACTTTGGAAATCCGCTCATTAGACGGCCGGATTTTTAAATGCAATTATTCCCCCGCTTCTCATCAATCCCGGTACGGGGAGAACCAGGATACCCACGCGGATTGCCAGTACCGGACCGAGGGTTGTGATTCTTTGATTTCCGTTATTATAGAGAAGGCGACCAGTTCCGGGAAAATGCAGATTAACAAATGCCGGGCCGGGTTTACCAAAATTTTACTTCCCATTGAGATCCGTCAGCAGATCGTTGGTTATTTGCTTGTTTCGGAACCTCGTCATTTCCGTCTCAGCCAACAACAAATCAGAGCCATCATTAACCTGTTGGGAAATTTTTTATCAGACATAAGTCAGGAACTGAATCAGTTCGCTAACGTTAAAGAGAACACCATGAGTTACCAGCAAAAAATTGTTGAGAAAGTAGCGTATTATATTAATGCGAACTATCACCGCCCGGACCTTTCGCTCCGGAGCCTTTGTGAAGAAACCGGGTTGAGTTATCATTATTTGAGCCGGTTAATCAAGAAGGTCTTGAAAACGAGTTTTACCCAATATCTTAACCGGATTCGCCTGCAAGTGGCTTCCCGGCTTTTACAGAATAAGAGCCTCTCTGTCACGGAAATCGCTTATGCCTGCGGTTATGAAGATCCAGGGTATTTTTGTAAGTTGTTTAAGAAGGGGTATGGGCAGACTCCGGGTTTTTACCGGGTTTCCCAAACGTCCCGCCGTTTAACTTTGCCGAAGAGCCATCCCCGGCTTGTGCCGGTTGAGTCCTGCCTTTAATATCTACAAAAAAAACATTGTTTTGTTTAAAAATGAGCCTGCCTATTTATGGGGTGTTCAAGACAAAAAATTCCAATAAATGAACAAATGCGGCCATTGTTTAGAACGGGTTTGTTGCTACAATAATGGTGATTTTTTATATGGCACATCAGAGTCCTTAAATTGATGAAAAAGACAACTTTTAAAAAAATCAACCCGGAAAGGAACCAGTAAGTTTGGTTCGTTCCGGTTTTTTTGTCATAAAGGATTTGAAAGGAGGTGAACGCGGATATAGCACGGAGGACGAGGTATGTGAATTTGGCGAATAAAAATAAGTGAGTGAGCAGAGGGTTAATGGAAAGTGAAATCGGCTTTTCGCCCTTGCAGTCAAAGAGAGGATAACAATGAAAAAATTATTAATTTGGATTTTGGCCGTGGCGTTCGCCGCCTATCCGGTGGCCGGTTACGCGGAAGGCATCGCGCTTTCTGATTCCGAAATGGACGAAATTGCGGCGGGTGAATGGATCGTTGTCGCTGAAGGCGATGTGGTTGAGGATGTTTATTTCAGCGAAAATAAACTCAAGTCTGAAAGTGGCGCACAGGAAAATTTAACAGGGTTGAGTGTTGTTAACACAGTGGACAGCGCGGTTGCCGTGCAGACCAACGTAGGGAATTCTGAAGATCAGGCTGACGTGGAGTCGATTCAGAACAACACGGCGGCTGTGGTTAACATGAATCCTTCTTTAGATAATTCCGTGACCACCAAATCCACGAATATCGTGGAACAGGATCAGGTCAATGCGTGGTCAAAAGAAACCACGGTCAGCACCTCTGATTTGAATGAAAAAGAAAACAATACCCAGATTTATGATAACGAGCAGGCTTCAGCAGCGAGCAGCTCTTCTGAATCGACTTCCGTGACTTTAGACGCCTCAGCGTCGACTGCTTCTTCCGCTACAGCAGACCAGGCGGTCAAAGTGACGGATTCGACTTTGAGCGAAGACCATGCCGCGGCCACAGACAGTGCCGACGCGCAGTTCAATACATCCGATGACACGACGTTTGATTACGATCAGCAGGCTCAGCAGTCAGCCGCTCACACAGCTGAATCTGAATCAGCCGAGTCGACGTCCGCCTCCTTGGATGCTGAAGCTCAGTATTCTGATAGCGCGGCCGCTCAGGCAGAAGATGCCACCTCCGCGACATTCGCAGCGGATGCAGCGTCCTCGAATAGTGCTGCTTCACAATCCCAAGAAGCCACCAACGCGTCCTTAGACGTGGCTGTTGACTATTCTGACAGTGAAGCTGCCCAGGCAGAAGATGCGACCTCCTCGACATTCGCAGCGGATTCTGCGTCTTCTAATAGTGCTGCGTCTCAATCGCAGGAAGCAACCAACGCGACATTAAGCGCAGAGGCTGATTATGCGGATAGCGCAGCTTCTGAGTCCAGCGCCAGTGAAGCCGCTCAATCCCAAAGCAGTTCACAGGCTGATAATACGACAGCTGCTTCCTTGGAAGCTGACTATTCCGCGTCGGATAGCGCTTCTGAACAAGCTGCCGCTGAAGACGCCACATCCGCTACTTTAGATGCCAATGCCCAGTATTCTGATAACGCGGCATCGGAATCTTCGACCAGTTCATCGGCCACGGATGGGGAAACCACGACAAGTGCACAGGCGTTTGACGGGACATATAGCCAGAGCACCGACACCTGCGAAGATTGCGCGATCTCAACCACGACGGTTGAAGGCGTTGCTTCCAGCAGCGACACGTATGACAGCAAAGACAACGCGGCATCAACAGCAGCGGCCAGCTCCGAGGGCACAGATGCCTCCGGCGCGCTTTCTGCGACTTACAATGATTCTGCCGCGAGCTCCAGTTCTTCAGACGCTAACAGTAATGAAGCTGGAAATTTGAACGCGACTTATAATGATTCTGCGTCCAATTCTGCCAATGCGGCTGCTTCTAACGAAGCTCAGCAATCGGCCGCGGCTTCGGAAGACACGACCGCTTCCGGTTCATTAAACGCAGCTTATGATGATTCCGCATCAGCGGCTTCGTCTTCAGAAGCGACAGCGTCTGATTCCGTAGATGCCGCTTACAATGATTCCGCGTCATCCGCTTCTTC
>JAGOJP010000118.1:2135-6541 GCA_017995055.1 Candidatus Omnitrophota bacterium | reverse complement strand
GGATAAGCCAGGCTCGCGTTTCTTTAGGGCCGGCCGTGAAGAAACACACCAGGTTCAATAGGGCCCGTCCCGCCTGAGCCAGGGTGGCGAGGCCCGGGGACGTGATCCCCGCCGCCTCGTAGTAAGCGGTCCGTTCGTTCTCCGGGAGTTCAACGATCTCCGCCTCAAGCTTGGTGCAGAGCACGACGACCCCCGCGTTTTCCCGGGCCGCCCTTTCGCGAAGCGGCTTCAATATATTTTCATCCGGTCCGTTCTCATCGATATTAGCTACATACAACACGGGCTTGGCCGTAAGGAATTGAAATTCACTGATAGCGTCCGGATCCAGGGCCTGGGTGCGGACAGCCCGCCCCTCGTTCAACCCCTGGATCACCTGCCCCAGAAGGTCATATTTGGCCCGCGCCTCCTGGTTTCCGGTCTGCGCCGGCTTACGGGCTTTTTCCTGCGCGTTCTGGGCTTGCTGCAAATCCGCCAGCATCAGCTCGGTCTCAATGATATCCGCGGCGTCCACCGGGTTCAAATCCCCCATGACATTCACGACATTCTCGTCGTTGAAACAGCGGACCACGTGAGCCACCGCGTCAACGGCCCGGATATGGGATAAAAATTTATTGCCCAACCCTTCCCCCTGGCTCGCCCCCTTCACCAGACCGGCAATATCAACGAAACGGATCCCGGCCGGCGTGACCTTCTGGCTTGACTCCATGTCCGCCAGTTTGACAAGCCGTTCATCCGGCAAGGGCACAATGCCGACGTTCGGCTCAATGGTCGTGAATGGGAAATTCTCCGCCGCCGCACCCGCGCCGGTTAAAGCGTTAAAAAGCGTGGATTTGCCGACATTCGGCAATCCAACAATCCCGATCTCCATAGAAATTCCCTGTCATCCTTTCGCGCCTAGTTCCGGCGGGTTAGAGCCGGGCGGGGGCTCAAAATCCTGGCTGAAAATCACTTTTCCCCGCTCATCATACGTTTTTCTGTTTAACCGGATACCTTCCAAGTAAGTATCACAAAAAACAAGGTTCCCGTATTTATTGTAAATTTTGTCAAAACCGTGCTGCCTGTCATCTTGATACGTAATCTCAAAATACGGGACTCCGTTCTCATCAAAAGCCCGGTAAACGCCGTCCAGAAGGCCGGCTTTATAAAACTTCTCCTGATGCAGGGTCCCGTCTTCATAATACGTCCGGTAGACCCCGTGCTTCTTGCCGTTAAGATAAGTCACCTCAAGCTTGGGATTCTCATTGTCATATTTTAAAACATGCGTCCCGTCCGTCCGGAACTGCGGAAGAATCAGGTCTTCGTCCGAGAAAAAAACCCGGAATTGGGAGTCATGCATGCCGTCCAGCACAGCGTCTTTCTTCTCTTCATCCGCGTCAAACTCCCGCCGTTCCAACTTCGCCAGACTGCCTAAGGCGCCATCGATGTTCAAGCGTTTATGGTCTTTATAATAATCTTTGACAATAAGCTTGGAAATGTATTTACGATACAGCCTTTGTCCCGGGGCTGACTCCCACGCCATCCAGTAAAACAGCAGAATCAGGATCGAACTGCTGACCGTGTAAATAAAAAGCATAAACTTGGCAACCGCGTCATCTTCGATCCGGGCGTACTGGAGGATGATATTAAACAGCCGTACGCCGATCAATTGGTGAAATAACAGGAGGAACAGAGCCAACCCCAAAGAAAAGAAAGCGAATTCGGTCAAATCCCGCAGGGCATTTTTGATGAATTTTTTAAACCCGCTCTCTTGCCTCATATCACTCCGACTCGATTCATAATATTACGAGAGAAACCATCCGGCAGGATGTCAGACAGCCAGGGCCAGAGCAGAAGACCTACCCGGGTTCGAACCAGATCATTTATATAAAAAATCCGGATTCCGGAAATTAATCTTTCTTTGCGGCAGGTTTATTCAACCCTTTCTGTTTTTCCTTTTTGCGAGAACGCGTCTTTCCATGCGTGCCAGCCGCAATTTTCCCTCTTTTTGTTCGTTGGTCGCCTTTTCCCATAATACCTCCTGATTAAAACAAATATTTTAAAGATGCGAGAATATTCTATACTATGTCCTTAAACCTACAAGAAAAATATTGATTTTTAACGAAACCGGTATTCCAGAGCCGGGATGCCGGCATCTCCCGGGGCCAGCGGACGCCAGCCCCGCAAACCAGAGGGTGTCTACAAGGTGCCTCCCGACAGCCGCTTCAGCTGAACTTTCAACTGATCCATGACTTCCAGTTCAAGTTCAGCCACATCCTTCTCATCCCTTCCATAGACCAGGACATAATTTCCGGGCGTTAATTTTTCAAATCTGAAATACCCGGCCTTGTTCGTGGACTGTCTGAAAGACGCGTCAGGCCGATCCCCCAGGAAGGAATCCGGCCAGGATTCATATAACGGCTTTGACAGCAAGAAGACCTCCTCATCCGCCAGAGGATTATCCTCCCTGTCGACAAGCTTCCCGTCCACAGAAGGCGCAAAATCCAGGTAAACGTCCTGTTGCCAGGAAGAGCCGCCCTTGAAGAAGAAATGGACTTCCTTGCTAAAATGGTTCGGGCTATCACAAATCAGGGAATACCCATCCCCTGAGGAATTGAGTCTTAACCCCTTAAGAAAAAAATACCCCTCCTGATTCGTCCGGCAAGATTTAACCCCGTTCCCTTTCTCCAAGATACTCACCACCACCCCGGCCAGGGGCTGGCGCGTGGCCTGATCATAAACCCGGCCTGCCACCGTGCCGTTTGCCAGAGTCAAGGGAACAGTAACAACACCATCCCCGCCGGCCCGGACGTCTACGGCCCGCTGGGCTAATTCATACCCCGGGGCCGCGATCCGTAAGGTGTACGTCCTGGGGAACAACGCCCCGACCTCACATTCTTTTCCTCCTTTACAGAGGAGGACCACTTCATTATTAAAAAGATATTCTTCGACTTCCCCCTGCAAAAAAGTGACGGTAAAATCCTCCACCGCCCCCCCGCTGGCAGCATCCACGGCGCACAGCCGGATGCTTAAAGTTCCTTTCGAAATTTTCTGCCCGGAAAAATCATACCCCAAACGATGAAACCGGGTCATACGGTCTTTCAAAATTTCATAAATGGAACGGGAAGACTCCTGGGCCCGGGCAGGAACGCCCCCGGAAAAAACCAGGACAAAGACAAGGAAGCAACCAAGAGGAGTTTTCATGCAAAAACCGTTTTTCTAATTAATTTCCATATTCCAGAGGGCTTCCCGGGACACGCAGACCATCCTACCGCCAAAATCCTGCTCTTAAAAACCCTTCATCGGTGCGTGGTGAGGGTCCTGTAATCTATCAGCATACTGGCAATCACGGATTCTGGGACATTGTATTTCTGGCTGACAAGGCGCAGGGCGTTCGGCACGTCCAGAACCTGGTCCAACTCGTCATCCAGATAAGCCTCTTGTTTCTGAAAAGCCCGGATCCGGGCCAAATCATTTTGAAAATCCCGCCCTCCGGTATAGGTGGCGTAATCATGGAATAACCGTGTCAATGTTTCCACATTGATCGAATACTTGCCGGCGATTAAATTCAAATCTTCCGCCAAATCTTGCGCCGAGGGCTGTTCCACAACAGCGGCGGGTTTCTGCTCGCAGGGCGGGTGGCCGCACCCCGGCAATAAAACAAGGGCTAAAAAAACCACCAATAATCTCATAGGACGTTCCTCCCGGGCAACGCATAGACCCGCAATTTATTCTATAATACCGTGTCCGCCCGCAATTATCAAAGAAAAAATTGCATCCTTGCGCCTGAGCTCTCTCGCGCAGGATCAATTCGCATGTCTAGTTTACTCTCCCTTAAGGTCGTGTATTAAATTCAGCATCCTGCGGCTCGTTCGCCTGGGCTCTCTTGCGCAGGATCAATTCGCATGTCTAGTTTACTCTCCCTTAAGGTCGTGTATTAAAATCAGCATCCTGCACTCGTTCGCTTGGGCTCTCTCATTCAGGATCAATTCGCATTTCTAGTTTACTCTCCCTTAAGGTCGTGTATTAAAATCAGCATCCTGCACTCGTTCGCCTAGGCTCTCTCGCGCAGGATCAATTCGCATGTCTAGTTTACCCTCCCTTAAGGTCGTGTATTAAAATCAGCATCCTGCACTCGTTCGCCTGGGCTCTCTCGTTCAGGATCAATTCGCATTTCTAGTTTACTCTCCCTTAAGGTCGTGTATTAAAATCAGCATCCTGCGGCTCGTTCGCTTGGGCTCTCTCGCGCAGGATCAATTCGCATTTCTAGTTTACTCTCCCTTAAGGTCGTGTATTAAAATCCGCATCCTGCGGCTCGTTCGCTTGGGCTCTCTCGCGCAGGATCAATTCGCATTTCTAGTTTACTCTCCCTTAAGGTCGTGTATTAAAATCCGCATCCTGCGGCTCGTTCGCTTGGGCTCTCTCGCGCA
>JAGOJP010000118.1:0-2035 GCA_017995055.1 Candidatus Omnitrophota bacterium | reverse complement strand
GGATCAATTCGCATTTCTAGTTTACTCTCCCTTAAGGTCGTGTAAACTAAATGCTCATTGAATATGCAAAAAAAACAAAACAGAGTATAATAGGCTCGCAACCCTTAAGCATCGGGTCAATCCATCAATCAAAAAGGAGGTTCCCATGAAAGTTTCCCGCTTCTTCATCCTCGCTCTCACCGCCATGCTCTGTGTCCCTTCCCTTACGTTCGCGGAAGGCGGATACGGTTCACGGCTGGCCGTCGGGCTTCAGGGCGGAACGCTGGGCGGAGGCGTGGAGGGCATTATCAAGATCCACGACCAATTCAACACCAGGATCGGGGTCAATATGTTTGATTATGATTATGACGGGACAGAAGACGACGTAGAGTATGATTTTGAGCTGAAATTATTTACGGTTTCCGCCCTTGTGGACTGGTTCCCGTTCTCAAACAATTTCCGTCTTTCCGCAGGCTTCATGGTAAACGGCAACGAGATCAACGCCTCCGCCAAAGGCGCGCAGGATTACACCCTGGGAGACGTGACATACACCGCCAGCCAGGTCGGGACACTCAACGGCAACATCGACTTTGACGATTTCGCCCCTTATTTGGGCATCGGATACGGGAACCCCTTCGGGACGGACAGCAGCTGGCTGCTTTCCCTGGACGTGGGCGTCCTCTATCAGGGGTCTCCTGAAGTCGACCTCTCAGCGGACGGGACGCTGGCCAACAACACGGTTTTTATGGCCGACCTCCAGCGGGAAGAAGACAACCTGCAAAGCGACATCAGCGCGTTTAAGTTTTATCCGGTGATTGCCCTCGGCATCACCTACAGGTTCTGACCTCTCCCTAGGACGCCGGGCCCGGTCAAAACCCTTCCGGCTCCGGGGAAAGGGCCAGAACCGTGCCCGGGTCGGGATACCGGACGAGCACACGCAGGGACGTGAGATCAACTTTATTAAAATCAGGGCCGACGGTATACCGGGACACTCCTGGCGCGGAGCGTTCAAAAATATAATAAGCGTCGCACGCCCCGGCATTGGCATTCGTAATATCGGCAATTTCCAACCACGCCAAATGATTCTTTCGGGCATAAAAATACAGGCTCGGGACAAAAAGAGAATGCGTCCCCAAAGAAATGTCTTTCGTGCCCCAGACGCCCGTCCCGCGCGCGGACTGAAAAGCAGCGATAACGTCCCGGCTTAAATGATCTTCAGGGGCGATTGTGTAATTTTTAAAATTCACGCCTCCCACGAATAAGGCCAGGGCCGCAGCCGCAGCCGCTCCTGCGGCCCCTTTCAGCCAAGGCCGCAGGCCCCGTCCCGCGAGGTCAAACAGGCATGCCCAGAACAGCGTGAGGGTTAATCCGAATAACGGAATCAAAAAAACCGCCATCCGGCCCATGACATATTTGATTCCGAACACATGGTGGAACCCGACAATCAGCCCCACGGCCCCCATCAGAAGCGAAAAAATTCCGGATAGCATCCGCTCTCCTGCGGAAAGCCCGTCCGGTCTCATCCGGCGGAAAATCAAGAACGCCCCGATCCCTGTCACGCATCCTGCCAGAGCCGGGTAAACCCAAATCCAAAAATTTTCAGGCACGCTCACCCGGTTATACAGAGAAGCCGTTCCCAGGCTCCTGACTGTATCGCTCCCAAACCCGTTTTCCCCCCCGTGATAAAAGCCACCCCGTTTAACCTGAACCCAGACCGGCCTCACAAGCGCCAGGAACAGCAGTCCCGTCAACATCAAGGGAAAGCGGGCCTCCCGCCACAGCATGATGCCGGGGGCGCGCTTCCTCCGGGCCGAAAACCAGCCGTTACGATATAAAAGTTCCACCCCGCAGACGACAAAAACAGATATATAAACATACAAAAAAGACAGGTGAGCAAAAACAGCCAAAGCCAACAAAGTAAACAAGCTCCTTCCCCCCTCCGGCCGCCCGGCCCCCATCCTCTTCAGAAAGCAGGGCATCGCCTGCATAAAAAAACCCAGGGCCAGGGCATATCCCCTCCCGGCGGAGAAGAGTTCCAGGACAAACAGATTAAAGG
>JAGOJP010000117.1 GCA_017995055.1 Candidatus Omnitrophota bacterium | reverse complement strand
ACATCGAAGTGGGTGTCGACATCTCTTGGCAGGAATATGAGGACAAATTTGGAATAAAGAAGTTAGGGGATGTGACTCACATACCTGTGAGTGCTATAGTAAAATATAATATTGTTTTAAACCCTGAATCTAAAACCATTATCCCTTACCTGTTGGGTGGAATAGGTTTTTCGTATTGGCGTTATGATGAGGCTCTGTCATCCATATCGGCAGATGACGATATCAGTTTTACCGCTAAAATCGGGGCAGGGGTTGATATCTCTCTGGGTGACAAGGCGTCTTTGTTTCTGGAAGGCGGATATTCATGGGCAGAATACGATATTAGAGGGACTATTAACGGCCCGTTTGCGCCGATAGTGGTGAGCGGTTCTACTGAACTTAATCTCGCTTTCGCAGTGTTGGGGTTAAGAATCAGCCTTTGAAAAAAATGCCAAAGGAGTTCGGGGGACACAATACTTAAACCTGTATGTCCAATAAATTCCTTAAAGAATTTGAGCTGAAAAAGCCAAAATTCCAGAAATTTTTTTCTATTTGTTGCCTAGACATGTCCAATTAATAATGCCACTTGAGGAAAGAGAATAAACCCGCCTTACTTCCACCACCCAGACCATCAGCGGCCTGGCAGCCAAGACTGTGCAGAACGGGTATAATGCCTCCGGCAACCGCACGAGCGTCACATACCCTTCCGGTAAAATAGTCGAATATGATTATGATTTAAACGGCCGGACCAGCCAGATTGACGTTAATTCCAATCCTTTAGTCGGCTTTACCTATGACCCGCTTGACCGCCGGGAATTAAAGAGCTTTGCTACGCCATCCGCTCTAGAGACTGCTTACACCATTGACCTGGCGGAACAGCTGCAAACAATCCAGAACCGCATCAACGGCGGAGGGGTGATTTCCCAGGATCAGTACACGTATGACAATGTGGGCAACCGGCTGAGCCACATGTCTTTGGCCCAGAGTTTCACCTACGGGTACAATGACATCTACGAACTCACTTCTCGCGATGAATAACAGCAAGAATTTTGTTGCTAATAGCTAATATGTATGGGTATAATGATATCCATTTTAACATCAAGGATTAAAATGATCTTACTTCCTGAAAATAAACATGCGACCCATAGCAAACCTGTCGAGCCCTTGCCGTTACCGCAGAGGGCTTATATCCCTTTAATCCAGCATACCGGAGCCCCGTGTGACCTCCTTGATGTGAAACCCGGAGATGTGGTTAAAAGAGGCCAGCGGATTGCCTCTGCCAACGCTAAAGTCTTTGCTCCGGTTCATTCATCCCTGTCTGGAAAAGTTGTCGCCATCCAGAATTGGCCTCATCCTGTTTTAGGAAAGAGCCGGGCGGTCGTCATTGAGAATGATGGCCTGGATTCAGCAATGCCGGTGAAACCAATGCCGGAGAAGGAAATCCGGAGCTTGAGCCCGGCGCAGATACAAAATCTGGTCATGGAAGCGGGCGTTGTCGGTTTGGGCGGCGCGGCTTTTCCCACGCATCTGAAGCTGACTCCGGTTAAGCCGATAAAAACTTTGATCATCAACTGCGCCGAATGCGAGCCGTTCCTCACCGGGGATTTTCGTCTCATGATGGAAAAAACCCGGGAGATCGTGCTGGGCATTAAAATCATCGCGCAGTGTTTGAACGTGTCCGACATCATTATCGCTATCGAAGACAATAAACCCGAAGCGATCGATATTTTTACCAAGGAATGTTCCCCGCAGACAGGGATGAAGGTGCTCACTTTAAAAAGCGCTTATCCGCAGGGGGGGGAAAAAAACCTTATTAAGAACACGTTACAAAAAGAAGTCCCGCGGGGCAAATTGCCTTTTGACATTGGTGTTGTTGTCCAGAACGTGGGTACTGTCTACGCCGTTTATGAAGCGGTCTATAATCATAAACCGCTTTATGAACGCGTGGTCACCGTGGCAGGGAGTTGCCTGACCAATCCCAAAAATCTTCTGGTGAGAATCGGCACGCCGATCAAGAACCTTATCGAGTTCTGCGGCCCTATTAAGGAAGAGCCGGCCAAGATCGTTATCGGCGGCCCCATGATGGGACTGGCCCAATATTCGGATGATGTCCCGGTCATCAAGTCAACGACCGGTGTCATTCTCTTTAATAAGAAAGAAGCCAAGGCCACGGAAGAATCGGCCTGTATTCGTTGCGGCGCGTGCGTCCGGGGATGTCCGCAGGGGCTCATGCCCTGCCTGATCAACCTGGCCGTTGAAAGACAGCTGTGGGATCAGGTCGCTAATCTTGGTGTCCTTGATTGTCTTGAATGCGGCTGTTGCAGTTATGTGTGCCCTGCTAACCGCTATGTGGTGCAGTCGATAAAACGGGCAAAACTGACCATACCGCGTTAGGAAACAAGAGAACATTTTTATATAAATACAGGATATGAAAGAAGCCTTAAAATTCGGATTGATTCTCGCGGCCATTTGTGTGGCGGCCGGCGGCCTTTTGACGGTGGTTAACCGGGTGACCGGTCCGCTTATTCAAACCCGGCTGGATGAGGAGAAGAACGATAGCCTTAAAGAGGTCTTTCCTCAAGCGCAAAGTTTTGAACCGGTCCAAGATGGGGATACGTTCCTGTATTATCGGGCTTATGATAAAGATAAAAAATCCATCGGTGTGGCATTTATCGCTTCTGCCAAAGGGTATTCCAGCGTGATTGAGACGATGGTAGGGATGGCGCAAGACGGGACGATCAACGCTATAAAAATATTGCAGCAGAATGAGACTCCGGGCCTGGGAGCCCGGGTGCAGGAAGTTCAAACAGACCTGACTTTATTGGGCGCGCTGGCTGGCCAAAAATCAGCCGGCTCTTCAAAGCCATGGTTTCAAGAGCAGTTTTCCGGTAAAAGGGTGGATGATTTAGGCGAGGTTGACGTAATTACCGGAGCCACCATATCATCTACCGCAGTTATTGATTCCGTCAAAGAGAAAGCGGAAGAAATCAGCCGATTATTGAAAGAGAAAACCCCATGAGTGCGAATTTAATTGTCTCTAATTCCCCGCATTTCCGGAAGAGCGAGTCCGTAAGTAAAATCATGTGGTCGGTGACGTTAAGCCTGATCCCGGCCGGGCTCGCGGGAGTGTATATCTTTGGGATAAGCGCGCTGAAGGTTATCCTCCTGGGAGTCTTTTCCGCGGTGGCAACGGAGTTTTTGATTCAGGTCATTTTTAAACAAAAGATAACCGTTTATGACGGCAGCGCTTTTCTGACGGGCCTGCTTTTAGCTTATAACCTCCCGGCCTTCGTGCCTTTCTGGCTTCCCATCGTTGGCGCGGTGATTTCCATAGCCATCGGTAAACATGTTTTTGGCGGGTTAGGCCAGAATATTTTTAACCCGGCATTGGTCGGCCGGGTGTTCCTCATGGCGTCCTGGCCCCAGTACATGACGACATTCACTAAGCCTTTTAGCTATGATGGGGTCACGGCAGCCACGCCGTTAATGAAATTAAAAGAAGGCGAGGCCCTTTTGGTCCTCAACTATCTTGATCTGATTTTGGGCAAACGAGGGGGCTGTATTGGAGAAGTGTGTGTGGTACTCCTGATTTTGGGCGCTATTTTTCTTCTGGTGAAAAAATATATCTCCTGGCATATCCCAGCAACTTATATCGGGACGACCGCTGTCCTGACCTGGTGTTTGGGCCCGGATAAACTTTTCACCGGCGATTGGGTGTTTCATGTTTTGAGCGGCGGCCTGATCCTGGGCGCTTTCTTCATGGCGACCGATTATGTGACGTCACCCCTGACCGCGAAAGGGCAGATCATTTTTGGGATTGGCTGCGGTTTGCTCACGGTTGTTATCCGGATTTGGGGCGGGTATCCGGAAGGCGTTTCCTACGCGATCCTGATCATGAACGCCGCCACGCCGATCATTGACCGTTATACCAAGAGCCGGGTGTACGGGACGGTTAAAGTTTAAATTTTTAATAAGAAAAGCACGGGCAAAATCATGAAAAAACTTTTTGCGGAATTCGTAAAAGGCATCATCAAAGAGAACCCCACTTTTGTGTTGGCCCTGGGATTGTGCCCGACTCTGGCGGTTTCGATCTCTTTAAGTAACGGGTTGGGGATGGGGGTGGCCGCCACGTTTGTCCTGATATGTTCCAATGTCATCATAGCGCTCATTAAGAATTTGATCCCTGACAAAATTAGGATCCCCTGTTACATCGTGGTTATTGCCACCTTCGTCACGGTCACGGAATTGATCATGAAGGCTTACAGCCCTGCCCTGGACCGGGCCCTGGGGCTTTATGTGCCGCTCATCGTTGTCAACTGCATCATTTTAGGCCGGGCAGAAGCTTTCGCTTCCAAGAATGATGTGCTGCCTTCCTTATTCGACGGTATCGGCATGGGGATCGGATTCACTCTCGCGTTACTTTTGATTTCCGGGATACGGGAATTTTTAGGGGCGGGGAAGCTCATGAATTTAGTGGTTATCAAAGGATTCGAGCCGGCGCTGGTTATGGCTATGCCAGCCGGTGCGTTATTGGTGATCGGTTTGTTATTGGGTTTCTTTAATATGGTGAAAGCGAGCAAATCATGAACGCGTCACAATTCATCGCGATTTTTATTTCAGCCGTCTTTATCAACAATGTTATTCTCTCTCGTTTCCTGGGGCTCTGTTCATTTATCGCGATTTCCAAGCAAACCGGGCCCGCATTTGCCATGAGCATGGCCGTTATGTTCGTCGTCACCATGTCATCCATCATAACGTGGTTTATTTATCGTTTTTTGCTTATCCCGTTTGACCTGGAATATTTGCGGACAATATCTTTTATCCTGGTGATCGCGACCTTTGTCCAATTGGTGGAAATGATCATAAAGAAAACGATGCCGGCTCTTTACCGGATTTTTGGGATTTATCTTCCTTTAATCACCGTCAATTGCGCGGTGCTGGGTGTCGCGGTTTTGAATTCCGATATGTTTTTCGCAAATGGCAAGGCTGTTCCCGGCAGTTTCGCTTTGGCGGCCTTTCAGGGGGTGTGCGTCGGGCTCGGATACACCCTCGCGATGATCCTGATGTCGGGGATCAGGGAGAGGCTGGACTATTGCCGGGTGCCGAAAGCGCTGAAGGATTTTCCTTTGGCTTTTATCATCGCCTCCATTATGGGGATGGCGTTCATGGGTTTTAACGGTTTTAGTTTTTAAAATATGGATACACAACTACTCATACCGATCGTGACGCTGGGTGTCCTGGGCCTCTTGTTTGGGTTGGGCCTGGCGTTCGCGTCTACGAAATTTCATGTCGAGGTCGACCCCAAACTTGAGAAGATAAACACGCTTCTTCCCGGCGCGAATTGCGGGGCCTGTGGTCAGCCGGGATGCTTCGGGTTCGCCGAAAGCCTGCTTACAAAAAACGGGGATGTTGATAAATGCCGGGTCTGCGGAGAAACGAACAAAGAGCAGATCGCCAAATTGTTGGGAAAAAAGCTGGAGAAAAAAGCCAAGCTCACGGCCAGGCTGCGTTGCAATGGCGGCAAGAAGGTGAAGGATAAGTTTGTGTATTCCCAAATCCCTGATTGCGTGGCGGCGAACCTTGTCATGAAAGGCCAGAAAGAATGCGTGTATGGCTGCCTTGGCTTTGGCACCTGTGAACGGGTGTGCCCTTTTGGCGCTATACATATGTCTGCTGAAGGATTGCCGGTCGTTGATGATGAAAAATGCAAAGCCTGTAATAAATGTGTCCTCGCCTGCCCGAAGAAACTGTTCACTCTTGCGCCGGTAGCTTCTCCGGTTTACGTCGCTTGTTCTTCTCACGACATGGGTAAAGATGTTAAAACGGTCTGCCCGGTGGGATGTATAAGCTGCAAACTGTGTGAAAAAGCCTGCGCGTTTGACGCCATCCACGTTATCGACAATCTGGCCCGCATAGATTTCATGAAATGCACGTCCTGCGGGAAATGTGTCGCCGCTTGCCCCACCAAGGCGATACTGATCAAGGGGAAGATACCCGCAACCGTTGCCGCTTCTTAACCTTGCCTTAATGCAAGAAGCCGGCTAGGACAAAATTCATCCCCTCTCTCTGCCTGTGATTAAATGAATAAATCATGCTTGATTTCCAACAAAGAAGGGAGCACGCATGCTTAAAATTAAATGTTGTAAAGATTCCTGCCGGCGGTTTTATATTCTGTTCCTGGTCTTTATGGGGAGTTTCTTGTTTATGCAAAATCCGTCTCAAGCAGGGGAAGTCATGAATCCCTGGCATTTGAGCATCTACGCCGGAGGAGTTTTTCCGGATGATGATAAGATTGAGGATAATGTTACGGTAGGCGGGCGCATCACCTATGAGTTTTTGGAGAACATCGAAGCGGGAGTCGACATCTCTTGGCAGGAATATGAGGACAAATTTGGAATAACGAAGTTAGGGGATGTGACTCACATACCTGTATGTGCTATTGTAAAATATAATATTGTTTTAAACCCTGAATCTAGAACCATTATTCCTTACCTGTTGGGTGGAATAGGTCTTTCGTATTGGCGTTATGATGAGGCTCTGTCATCCATATCGGCAGATGACGATATCAGTTTTACCGCTAAAATCGGGGCAGGGGTTGATATCTCTCTGGGTGACAAGGCGTCTTTGTTTCTGGAAGG
>JAGOJP010000116.1 GCA_017995055.1 Candidatus Omnitrophota bacterium | reverse complement strand
CTGGAATTAGCCGGCCCGCGGGACTATAAGCCGGTCTATCCAGCAAATTAGCGTGTATCTGTTGTTAGAAAGGGTGTATCCGGGCCGGGTTCCGGGGTTGTCGACGGGAGGCCGGCCCGGATTGTTTTTGGATGGTCCCTGGGGCCGGGAGCCTCATTCCCGGGGGGGGAAGGGATAGATTGTGTTTTTTCCCTCCTGGAGGCCGCTCCGCCGCTTAAGACGTTGTGGTTATTTGTGGCTAAATTGGTTGCAGGGAATTTTTGCTTACGATAAAATGAGCCAACGGGCCGGTTATGAATAAGAATAATATTTTTAAGAAAAAATTATTTTATTTTTTGCGTATTGCTTTGGTTGCCATGTCCACCATCGCGGCGGGAGAAATATTGGTCCGCGTCTTAAGGCCGCAGATTGTCCCCCCGCATAAAATAAAACAGGATTCCCCGAAGTATCTGCGTTCTATCTTTTGCCGTAATGTTTATAAAAGAGAGGCGTTTACTTTTGAAGTGGCCCCCGGAATAGAAACCCATATTAATGAAAAAGGTTATCGAGGGAAGAATTTTGAGGCCGTAAAACCTGTGGGCGGTACTCGTATTATATGCTACGGCGGGTCTCAGGTTTTAGACCAATATGCTCCCTTGAACAAGGATTGGCCGCATTTAGTGGAGGCCAAGTTGAAACAGCGGGGCTTCAAAAATGCGGAAGTGATTAACGCCGCTGTTTCCGGGAACGCATCGTTTGATTCCATCGGCCAGCTTTGGAGCGAAGGCCACCATTTCTCTCCGGATTTTGTTGTGCTGTGCAATATGTGGAATGATATGAAATATTTCCGGGAAAGTGACACGTTATTGCGTATCATGGAATTCCGGAACACTCCTCTGGATCCTCGAATCGAATATTATAATCCTGTCGATCAATATTTGTGCCAGATCTCAAAGATGTATATTTTTTTTCGGACGCTTCTTTATAAAAGACATATTGGAATGGAAGGGAAGAAAACGAGTGGCCCGTTATCTGACAAGATCAGCCCGCAGTCGTTAAAGCAATACAAGTTAAATTTGGAACTTTTCGTTGATCTTGCCCGCAATATCCAGGCTACGCCAATTTTAATGACGCAGCCCCGGTTGTTTGTTAAAGATTTGCCGAAAGAATACCGCAGGGATGTGCGGAATGATTATCAGGGATTGACTTATGAGGCAACCGTGATGGCGGCGGATGAAGCCGACCGGATAATTTTTGAAGTCGCGGAAGAAAAAAATGTGCAGGTGATTGACGCTTCCAAGGTGATGTCAGGCCATCCTCAATATTTTGTGGACCACGTGCACCTGTCTCCTGCTGGCTCTGATAAAGTTTCGGAAATTGTGGCCGGGCATTTTGCAACATTGTTGATTCAGGAGAAATAAGCGCCGGGACGTCGTAAGGCAAGTCCATTATGATCAATAAGATTCTGATAAAATTTACGGAACTGTTGGTGGTGTGGACGGTCCTGGCCGTCGCGCTGGGGTATCTGTATCCGCCGGCGTTGACGATTTTCAAGCCGTATCTGGACTCCATGTTTATGTTTACGATGCTTGGCATAGGGTTTGTGCTGAACCCGGAAGATTTTATGCCGGTCATGAAGAAGCCGTATCTGCCGCTTCTGGGGACGGTGGCGCAGTTTGTGATTATGCCGCTGGCGGCGTTTTTAATTGCCAAGGCGCTTGCTCTTCCTCCGGCTCTGGCCCTGGGGCTGATCGTGGCCGGGGCTGTCCCCGGGGCCATGGCCTCGAACGTGATTTCTTACCTGGCCGAGGCGGATGTCGCCTTATCGATCGCGATCACCACCTGCTCAACTTTTTTGGCCCCGCTGTTGACCCCGTACCTCACCTATCTTTTTGCCCGGAGTTACCTGCAGGTTGATTTTACCGCGATGTTCAAGAGCATTATGCTGATGGTGGTTGTGCCTCTTGGCGTCGGGCTCTTTTTGAAGCACCGGTACCGGTCGAGGATCGAAAAAGTGCAGAATGTTTTTCCCGCGATATCGACATTGTTTATCGCGTTTATCTGCGGGCTGATCGTAGCCCTGAACAAGGAAAAACTGGCCGGGATCACGGGCCTGATTTTTGTAGCGGTCGTGCTTCTTAATATGGCTGGTCTTGTGGGCGGCTATTGGGCGGGCTGTCTTTTTGGCTTTAGTGAAAAACGCCGCCGGACACTGTCTATTGAAGTCGGGATGCAGAATGCCGGGCTGGGCGCGGTCCTGGCTCTCAAACATTTTTCCCCCGAGGCTGCGCTGCCGTCAGCTTTATTCGCGACATGGTGTGTGATTACCGCCAGTGTTTTAGCGGGAATATGGAGTAAGAAAGGGAAAAAGTCAATTTAAATCAGCCCAGTCTGATGTCTTCCTCTCTCCTGCCTTTTTTGGTCAAAATTTGAATTTTAGTGATTTCTCGGCTTTAATACCCTTAATCCGTTTGGGAGAAGCCTTTTTTTCTTTAAAAATATCAATCATGTGGGTATAGAACAGGGCATTGAGACGGAGCTCTGCTTAGATCGGCCGATGGATTAATGTTCAGAGGCCGGATCGTTCCGTGAAGCGAGTTGTGAAGAGCGGCTACGCCCACGGGACGGCGGGGCCGCATCAAAGGCGATAAAGTTTGTGTAAGAAAAATATCATGCCGGCAGATTTTGTGGGGGAGACATGTTACAATAAAACCTGATGATTATTGATGCGCGGACAAACGTCATGTACCGCAAATGGGGCCCGCCTTCGCCCAAGGTGGCGGTGCTCTGTGTCCACGGGCTGGGGGGGCATTCCGGGAGATGGGGATTCCTGGGAGAGGCTCTCGCGCAAAAGAATATGGCCTGTTATGCCGTTGAGTTGAAAGGTTTTGGCGAGGCAGAAGGGCTAAAAGGCCATGTGGATTCTTTCCAAATTTATTTCGATGATATCCGGGCTCTGCGTGCGATTATAAAAAACGATCATCCCCGCGGAAAGGTTTTTCTCGCAGGCGAAAGTTTCGGCGGGCTGCTCGCCTTCCTGCTGGCCGTGTCTGATCCCGGCGTTTGTGACGGGCTGATCTGTCTTTCCCCCGCTTTTAAGAGCCGTTTGAAGTTTCCTGCCCGGGTATATGCGTCCATGATCTTCTGTTGCCTGTTTCATCCGCGTAAGCAGTTTACTGTTCCGTTTTGTGCGCCGATGTGCACGCGGGATACGGATTATCAGAAAGTCATGGACGGGGATCAGAGGGAGCACCGTTTCGCGACCGCGCGGTTTCTTGCAAATAGCCTGGCGGCGCAAATACGCTCTCAATTTTTAAAGGGCCGTCTTTCGCTGCCCACTCTGTTTTTGCTTGCCGGACGTGACGTGATGGTCGATCCCGGGGCCAGCCTTGGAATTTATAAAAGCCTTAATGTCAAAGATAAGACAATTGTCCGCTATCCCGAGATGGCGCATGCCCTTTCTATTGACCGGGGCCGGGAAAAAGTGTTTGAAGATATTGCGGCGTGGCTGGAAGAAAGAGCGGTATAATGGGGGCCATTATTTTTAAAAAAAGGGGACATACCTGTGGAATATATTTTATCTATTGATCAGGGGACAACGGGAAGCCGGGCGATTCTTTACGACAAGAACGGGAATCAAAGGGCAAGCGCGTATAAAGAATTCACGCAGTATTTCCCGAAACCCGGCTGGGTCGAGCACGATCCGGAAGAGATTTGGCAGAGTGTTCATGCCGCGGTTCAGGAAACTTTGCGCCAGGCGCCGGAAGCGGAAATACGCGCGATCGGCATTACCAACCAGCGGGAAACAACGGTCGTTTGGGACCGTGTCACCTCCAAGCCTGTTTTTAACGCTATCGTGTGGCAGTGCCGGCGGACAGCGGCCCGCTGTGATGCGCTCAAGAAGAAAAAAGGCGAGGCGGAGTTTTTTAGAAAAAGAACCGGACTGCCTTTGGATGCTTATTTCTCGGCGACCAAAATCGAGTGGATATTGAAGAACGTCAGGGGTGCTTTGGCGAGGGCAAAAAAGGGCCGGCTTCTTTTCGGGACGACCGACGCCTGGATATTGTGGAAACTGACCGCCGGCGCGGTTCATGCGACGGATTACACCAACGCCTCGCGCACCATGCTTTTTAATATTGATTCCTTGACGTGGGATCCGGCTATTTTGAAAAAGTTCGGGATCCCGCCGGCGATGCTTCCGGCCGTGAAGCCCTCTTCGGGTCTTTTCGGCGTTACGGTGCGGCACGGAAGATTGGCCGCAGGCATCCCTGTCGCGGGCATGGCCGGCGACCAGCAGGCGGCCCTTTTCGGGCAGGCCTGTTTTGAGCCGGGCATGATGAAGAACACCTATGGGACAGGCTGCTTTATGCTGCTTAATACCGGGGGGAAACGCATCCATTCGCGGCACGGCCTGATCACGACTCTGGCGTGCGGCATGTCCCGGAAACCCGTTTATGCCCTTGAGGGCGCGGTGTTTGTCGCCGGATCGGCAATTCAATGGCTGCGCGACGGCCTGGGGCTTCTGGCCTCCGCCTCCCAATCAGAGGCCATGGCCGAATCCGTCAAAGACAACGCGGGCGTTTATTTTGTCCCGGCGCTTGTCGGGTTGGGCGCGCCTTACTGGGACCAGGACGCGCGCGGCAGCATTTACGGCATCACGCGGGGGACCCAGAAAAGCCATATCGTGCGCGCGGCCCTGGAAGCCATGTGTTATCAGACAAAAGACATTGTCCAGGCCATGGAAAAGGATTCCCACCTGAAAATTCGCGGCCTTAAAATTGATGGCGGGGCGGTGGCCAACAGTTTTCTCTGCCAGTTTCAAGCGGACATTTTAGGAATAGATGTGATAAGGCCGAAAATTATTGAGAGCACCTCTTTGGGGGCCGCGTATCTCGCGGGGCTGGCCACGGGATTCTGGAACAGCACCGCGGAAATCAATACATGTTGGAAATTAGATAAAACCTTTAAACCCAAAATGACGAAGAAATCCGCCGCGGCGTTATACAGCCAATGGCTTGCCGCGGTTAGGCGGACCCTGTCCCGTTATCCATCGTGAAAACATATGATATCATAATCATCGGCGGGGGTGTTGTCGGCACGGCGATCGCCCGGGAGCTTTCCCGTTATCGATTGAATATCGCCCTTCTTGAAAAAGAAGAAGAACTGGCCTTCGGTGTTTCAAAATCCAACAGCGGAATCATTCATCCCGGCACTCAAATGTCTCCTCGCTCCCTAAAGGGAAAACTGTGTGTTGAGGGTAACCGGCTCATCCGGCGGATTGCGCGCGAGTTGGGCGTTGATTTTAAGGAGGTCGGCGAGTTGATTGTCGCCTTTCGGGAAGAAGAGGTGCCGCAGCTGCTTGATCTGAAAGAAAAAGCCGGGCTTTTGGGCGTGCCGAAGCTTAAAATCGTCCGTCCGGCCTGGCTTCGAAAATATGAGCCCCATCTTTCCCGTGAAGCGGTCGCCGCGCTTTATGCGCCCACCGCCGGGATCCTGAGCCCTTACCGGCTGGTTTACGACATGGCCGAGAATGCGGCTAAGAATGGGGTTGAGATCTATACGCGGCACCAGGTGACTCGGATCACGCCGTCCGGGAACGCCGGGTTAGGCGGTAAACCGTTTTTTGAAGTCGCCACGCCGACACAAACGTTTCAGGCGCGGTATGTCATTAACGCGGGCGGCCTGTTCGCCGATGAGGTGTCGGCTTTGGCCGGGGTTCATGATTTTAAGATTCGGCCGCGCAAAGGAGAAGAGTTTATCCTGGATAAGAAAAAGGAGCACCTGACCCGGCATCTCCTTTTTCCTCTGCCTTCAAAAACCTCCAAGGGCATTCTGGTTATCAAAACGGCTGACGGCAATCCCATGATCGGCCCGACGGCCGAAGATGGGGATGACCGGGAAGACGTCGCCACCTCCGATGAGGGGCTGCGGCAGGTTTTGGCCGGTGTTCAGAGGATGATCCCGTCTATGAGCGCCGACGATATTATAGCGTATTTCGCGGGCCTCCGGCCTGTCGCCGGAGACGATTTCATCATCCGTCATGAGGCCCGGGTTCCCGGCTTTGTGAACGTGGCCGGCATTCAGTCGCCGGGATTGACGGCGGCTCCGGCCATAGCGCTTTGGGTTCTCCGGATTTTAAAGGAGACCGGGTTGCCCCTCAAAAAGAAATCCGTTTTTCATAACAAGCGCCCGAAAACCATTCATCTCTTCGGGATTCCGTTGTCTGAAACCGAAAAGCTCGTTAAAAAAGACCCTGCGTTAGGGGATATCGTCTGCCGCTGCGAGATGGTTTCATTCAAAGAGATTCAGGGCGCCATCGAGCGGGGCGCCACCACGCTTGACGGAATTAAGTTCAGGACCCGCGCTCAGGCCGGCCGGTGCCACGGGGGCTTCTGCACCACCCGTATCCTGAAAATCCTGGCGGACGCACAGGGCGTGCCGTTAACGCGGGTGACGAAGAAGGGGGCCGGTTCGGAAATTGTCAAAGAGGAAAGAGGGCATGATTAAGCGGGATTTGGTCATTGTCGGCGGAGGCCCGGCCGGTATGGCGGCGGCTATTTCCGCTTACCGTCACGGGGTGCGCGATATCCTCCTGCTTGAGCGCGACCAGTTTCTCGGAGGGATTCTTAATCAATGCATTCATACGGGGTTTGGGCTTCAGTATTTCAAGGAAATCCTCACGGGGCCTGAATATGCCGGCCGGTTCGTGAAAGACATGGGGGGCATCCCGGACATTGAAGTCAGCCTGCGTTCTTTTGTGGTGCGCCTGACAAAAGATAAAGAACTTACCGTTTTAAAGCCGGGCGTTTTAGAGCGGATCAAAGCCAGGGCGCTTATTATGGCGACCGGCTGCCGGGAAAAGACCCGTGAAATGATTCATATTGCGGGTTCGCGGCCGGCGGGAATTTTTTCGGCCGGGCTGGCGCAGAAGCTTATTAATATCGAAGGGCTTCTGCCGGGTAAGGACGTCGTTATCGTCGGCTCCGGGGACATCGGCCTCATCATGGCGCGGCGTTTTGTCCTGGAAGGGGCCGCGGTCAAGGCGGTGATTGAGATTCAGAAAGAAACCCGGTGGCTGATCCG